>NZ_JBSVZN010000016.1:0-198044 GCF_054052225.1 Methylobacterium sp. JK268
CTCACCAGCGGTTGCAGCCAGAGGGGGCGCGGGAGCCGTCCGCCACGCGCGGGGACCGGCGGCCGCCGGTCCCCGCGCAGCCCTCATCACATCATCCAAAAGGGCCGGCTTCCAGATACAAGGGGGCGGTTCCGGATGTGGCTCCTTCGGAAGCGCCCCCTCACCTTCGGGCCGATCGCTGCGCGATCGGTGCGCCGCCTCGTCTCGCCCCCGGCAAGGGGGGCTCGACCCTCTCCCCGCACGCGGGGAAAGGGCATGCACCCGATCCGATATGGACGTCCGCAAGCCAGCAGGGGGGAGAGGGTCACCCGTGCATCGCTCCCGCCGTCGCCCTCGTCCTCGTCTACCGCTCGGCGATCCTCGGCGGCGACACGGCGCCCGCGACGGCGCTCGCGGCGGCCCTGCACGCGCGGGGGCTCGCCCCGGTGATCGTCGCGGTGTCGAGCCTGAAGGATCCGGAAGCCGTCGCCGCCCTGCGCGAAGTCGTCGCCGCGCAGAACCCCGCCGTGATCGTGGCGGCCACCGCCTTCTCGGCGCGGGAGGATGCGGGCTTCGTCCTCGACGCCGCCGGCTGTCCGGTCATCCAGGCCGTCACGGTCGGGGCGCCGCGGGCCGCCTGGGCCGCGTCGTCCCGCGGGCTCGGGGCGGCGGACCTCGCCATGCAGGTCGCGCTGCCGGAATTCGACGGGCGGCTCTCCGGCTTCCCGATCGCCTTCAAGGAGGCGCTGCCCGAGATCGACGGCTTCGCCGAGCGCCGGGCGGTGCCCGATTTCGCCGGCTGCGCCGCCGTGGCGGCCCGGGCCGCCGCCTGGGTCAGGCTCGGCCGCCTGCCGCGGGCGGAGCGCCGCCTCGCCCTCGTCCTCTCCGATTATCCCGTCCGCGGTGGGCGGGCGGGCTACGCCGTCGGGCTCGACACTCCCGCGAGCGCGGTCACCATCCTCGACCTCCTGGCGGCAGAGGGCTACGGGATCGGCCCGCGCCCGGCGCCCGAGGTGTTGATGCGGCGCCTCACCGAGGACGTGCCCGGCTTCGCGGTGTCCCTTGCCGCCTACCGGGTCTGGCACGACCGGCTGCCCCGGGCAGCGCGCGATGCGCTCGCGGCGGCCTGGGGCGCGCCGGAGGCGGATCCGGCCCTGCGCGACGCCGCTTTCCACTTTCGCGCCGCGCGCGTCGGGCAGGTGATGGTCGCGCTGCAGCCCGACCGCGGCCGGGCGGCCGGCGATGCGGGTGCCCGCAAGGCCGGCTACCACGACCCCGACGCGGTGCCGACGCACGCCTACCTCGCCTTCCATCTCGGCTTGCGGGCCGAGGCGGACGCGCTGATCCATCTCGGCACGCACGGCACCACGGAGTGGCTGCCCGGCAAGGCGGTCGCGCCCTCGACCCTGTGCTGGCCGGCGCTCGCAATCGGTCCGCTGCCGGTGATCTACCCCTTCATCGTCGATGATCCCGGCGAGGCCGCGCCGGCCAAGCGCCGGCTCGGCGCGGTGACGATCGGGCACCTCACGCCGGAGACCGCGGCGGCAGGACTCGACCCGGACGCCGCCGCGCTCCGCGACCTCGTCGAGGAATACGCCGCCGCGACCGTCCTCCACCCGCGGCGGGCCGGGTTGATCGCCCGCGGGATCCTGGAGCGGGCGGAGGAGGCGGGACTGCTCGCCCCCGCCGGCATCGACCGCGACACGCCGATGGAGGAGGCCCTCACAGCCCTCGACGCGCATCTGTGCGACCTCGCGGAGGTCACGATCCGCGACGGGCTGCACGTCTTCGGGCAGGCGCCCGAGGGCTACGCGGCCTGTGCCGCGGGCGAGCGCGCCGGGCTGCTCGCCGCCCTCGACGGGCGTTTCGTGCCCCCGGGGCCGGCGGGTTCGCCCTCGCGGGGCCGGCGCGACGTTCTGCCGACCGGGCGCAACCTCACCACCCTCGACCCACGCGCACTGCCGACCCGGGCGGCGGTGCTGCTCGGCGAGAAGGCGGCGGCCGAGGTGGTGCGGCGCTACCTTCAGGACGAGGGCGAGTATCCGGCCCGGATCGTCATGGACCTCTGGGCCTCGCCGACCCTGCGCACCGGCGGCGAAGACGTAGCGCATGCGCTCGCGCTGATGGGCGTGCGGCCGACCTGGGACCACGCCTCGACCCGGGTGACCGGCTTCGAGGTGCTGCCGCTCGCACTCCTCGACCGGCCGCGGATCGATGTGGCGGTGCGGGTCTCGGGCGCCTTCCGCGACACCTTCCCGGAGACGCTCGCGCTCATCGACCGGGCGACGCGCGCGGTGGCGGCGCGCGAGGAGGAGGACGCGGACAATCCCCTGGCGGCGGCCCGACGCCGGGGCGATGCGGTGGCACGGGTATTCGGGGCGGCACCGGGCCGCTACGGCGCCGGCGCGGCGGGCCTCGCCCTCGACGGCGCCTGGACGGACCGGGCGGAACTCGGCCGCACCTACCTGGCTGCGACCGCGCAGGCGGCCGGGCCGGAGACGGAGGATTTCGCGGCGCTGGTGGCGCGGGCCGACGCCTACCTCCACGCCTTCGACGTCGCCGAGCGCGACCTTCTCGACGGCGACGCGGCGGCGGACGCGATGGGCGGCTTCGCGGCGGCGGCGGATCTCGCGGGCGCCTCGCCCGCCCTCTACAGCCTGGATGTCAGCCGGCCGGAGGCGCCGCGGGCGCGCACGGCGACCGAGGACGTGGCGCGGCTGGTGCGCGGACGCCTCGCGCATCCGCGCTGGATCGCGGCGCAACTGCGGCACGGCTGGCGGGGCGCCCAGGAGCTGGCGCAGGGCCTCGACGCCCTCTTCGTGCTGGCCGCGACGACCGACGCGGTGAGCGACGCGGATCTCGACCGGCTCTACGGCGTCTGGGTCGGCGATGTCGGGACCTTCGAGCGGATCGAGGCGGCGAACCCGGCAGTGGCGCGGGCGCTCCTCGACCGGTTCGAGGACCTGCGGCGGCGCGGATTGTGGCGGAGCCGGCGCAACTCGCTGGCGGCGCTGGACGCGCGTACGGACGGGACCCGGGAGGCGGCGGAATGAACCCGGCGCCCCGCCGCGGCTGGTGCCCCGGTGTCGCCCGGCCGATGCCGACCGGCGACGGGTTGCTGGTGCGCGTCCACCCCGCGGCGGGTGTGCTGACGGCCGCGCAGGCGCAGGCGATCGCCGCGGGGGCGCGGGCCTTCGGCAACGGGCAGATCGACGTGACGGCGCGGGGAAACCTGCAGCTGCGCGGCGTCACGGCGGCGACGCATGCCCGGCTGGCGGCGCAGCTCGACGCGGCGGGGCTCGGCGACCGGCGGCCGGATGGCGGGCCGCAGCGGCTGACGCTCGCCTCGCCGCTGGCCGGGCTCGATGCCGGGCTGGCGGCGCTGATCGCGACGGTGGAGAGGGTGGGTCTCGCCGTCGCCGCGCTGCCGGCGAAGGCGCTGGTGGCCGTGGAGGCGGCGGGGTGCGGGATCGGGCCGGTCGAGGCGGATCTCTGGATCCGGCGCATCGAGGGGGAGACGCGGGCGGATCTTTCGGCGTTTGAAACGTGGCCGTTCGGCGAGGGATCCGGGCTTCGACCTCCCGAAGACACTGTTGCTTCCAAGGAAGGCGGGGGACCCCCTCTCCCGGGTGGGAGAGGAGTAGGGGTGAGGGTGGCTCGGCATCAGGATTGGACGCCGGCGGTTGAGCTGCCGGCGGCACGGTCCGGGCTTTCTGCTGAACCCGAGCCACCCTCACCCCTACCCCTCTCCCACTCGGGAGAGGGGATCCCGCGCCTCATCCTGTCGCCGGACGCCGGTGGCTCCGTGGTGGAGTCTCCCGGCGACTACGCGCTTGCCATCGCCACGGCGGACGGGCCGCTCTGGACCCGGCCGATCCCCGTCCAAAGCCTCGATGATGCGCTCGCCACGATCCTCTCGGGTTTCGCGCGCAGCGGCGCTCGCCGCCTGCGGGCACTGGCGCCCGAAACGCGCGACGCCCTCCTCGCGCAGGCTGGCCTCGTCGCAGGCGAAAAGCCGGCGGACGATCCCCCGCCGCCCACCCCGGGCCTCCATCCGCTCTCCGATGGCCGCATCGCCCTTTTGGCCGAGTTCCCCTTCGGCCGCTGCGATGCCGAGACTCTCCTGCGCCTCGCTGCCGCCGCTGCGCGCGACGGCGACGGGATGCTGCGGCCGGGCTCGTGGCGCGGCGCGATGCTGGTCGCGCCCGACGCCGAACGGGCCGGTCGCCTGCGCCGCGAGGCCGCCGTCCTCGGCCTGATCCTCGACCCGCACGACCCGCGCCGCGCCGTCGCGGCCTGCCCGGGCGCGCCGGCCTGCGCCTCGGGCGGCACGGCGGCACAGGCCGACGCGGCCCGGCTCGCCGCGCGCTGCCCGGACCTCGCGCGGCGCGGCGTCCGGGTCCACGTCTCGGGCTGCGCGAAGGGCTGCGCGCATCCGGCGCCCGCCGACCTCACCCTGGTCGGGCAGCCTGATGGGCGCTACGGGGTGGTGCTCGCGGGACACGCGGGCAATGAGACCGTCCGGACGCTCCCTTTCGAGGTGGTGCTTGAGCGGCTAAACAGCGCCCGGACCGACACCGACCTGATCGAAGCCTTCCGGGAGCCCGCATGAGCACGCGCCTCGACTATATTCGCGACGGCGCCGCGATCTACGCGCGCTCCTTCGCGATCATCCGGGCCGAATCCGACCTGTCGCGGTTCCGCGGCGCGGCCGAGCGGGTGGTCGTGCGGATGATCCACGCCTGCGGCATGACCGACCTGCCGGCGGACGTGGAGGCCTCGCCCAGCTTCGCCGAGGCCGGGGAGGCGGCCCTGCGGGCGGGCGCGCCGATCCTGTGCGACGCCCGGATGGTGGCGGACGGCGTGACGCGCGCCCGGCTGCCCGCCGGCAACGAGGTGGTCTGCACGCTCGCGGATCCGCGCGTGCCCGGCCTCGCGGCGGAACTCGGCACGACCCGCACCGCGGCCGCGATGGAATTGTGGCGTGCGCGCCTGCCGGGCGCCGTGGTGGCGGTGGGCAACGCGCCGACCGCCCTGTTCCGGCTGCTCGAACTCCTCGACGAGGGGGTGGCGCCGCCCGCCGCGGTGATCGGCGTGCCGGTGGGTTTCGTCGGCGCGGCGGAATCGAAGGAGGCCCTGGCGGCGGACGGACGGGTGCCGTTCCTGATCGTCCGCGGACGGCGCGGCGGCAGCGCCATGGCGGCCGCGGC
The DNA here is from genome assembly GCF_054052225.1 of Methylobacterium sp. JK268. Taxonomy (NCBI): domain Bacteria; kingdom Pseudomonadati; phylum Pseudomonadota; class Alphaproteobacteria; order Hyphomicrobiales; family Methylobacteriaceae; genus Methylobacterium; species Methylobacterium sp. JK268. The sequence continues at coordinate 5,190 of NZ_JBSVZN010000016.1, forward strand.
GGTGAACGCGCTCGCGAGCGAGGCCGAGTGATGGACGCGCTGACGGCACTGGCCGCGGAGCCCGGCTGCGCCGGGGAGAGGCCGGTCACGCGCGTCACCGGCACGCTCTACGGCGTCGGGATGGGCCCGGGCGATCCGGACTACCTGACGGTTCGCGCCGTGCGGGTGCTGGAGCACGCCCACCACCTCGTGCATTTCTGCAAGGCGGGCCGGCGCGGGAATGCCCGCACCATCGCCGACGCGGTGGTGCGCGACCCCGCCCGCGAATGGGCGCTCGCCTATCCGTACACGACCGAGCTGCCGCCGGAGGACCCCGCCTACGTGACGGCGCTGGCGCGCTTCTACGACGAGGCCGCGGCCGAGATGGCGCGGGAGCTCGGGGCGGGCCGCGACGTGGCGATCCTGTCGGAGGGCGATCCGTTCTTCTACGGCTCCTTCATGCATCTCTGGCGGCGCCTCAAGGACCGGTTCCCGGTCGAGGTGGTGCCGGGCGTGACCGGCATGTCCGGGTGCTGGACCCGGGCCGGCACGCCGATCACCTGGGGCGACGACGTCCTGACGGTGCTGCCCGCGACGCTGCCCGGCGCCGTGCTGGCGCAGCGCCTCGCCGAGACGGACGCGGCGGTGATCATGAAGCTCGGCCGCCACCTGCCCAAGGTCCGCGCCGCCCTGTCGGAGGCCGGGCTCCTCGGCCGCGCCGTCTACGTCGAGCGCGGGACCATGGCGGGCGAGCGCATCCTGCCCCTCGCCGAGAAGCCCGACGACGCGGCGCCCTATTTCTCGATGGTGCTGATCCCGGGCGAGGGCCGGCGGCCATGACCCGCGGCCCGTCCGGGTCCGTCTGCGTCGTCGGCCTCGGCCCCGGCGATCCACGCTACCTGACCCCCGCCGCGCGGGCGGCGCTCGATCAGGCCGAGGATCTGATCGGCTACGGCCCCTATCTCGACCGCGTGCCCGAGCGGCCGGGCCTGGTGCGGCACGCCTCCGACAACCGCGTGGAGGTGGAGCGGGCGCGGCACGCCCTCGCGCTCGCCGCGGCCGGACGCCGGGTGGCCGTGGTGTCGGGCGGGGATCCGGGTGTCTTCGCCATGGCGGCGGCCGTCTTCGAGGCGCTGGAGGGCGGCGAGGCGTCCTGGCGCGCCCTGCCGATCACGGTCGAACCCGGCATCACCGCCATGCTCGCGGCGGCGTCCCGGGTCGGCGCGCCGCTCGGTGGCGATTTCTGCGCCCTCTCGCTCTCGGACAACCTGAAACCCTGGGAGGTCATCACCGCGCGGCTGGAGGCGGTGCTGCGGGCCGATCTCGTCGTCGCCCTCTACAACCCGATCTCGCGGGCCCGCCCGTGGCAGCTCGGGGCGGCCCTCGGGCTCGCCGCGGAGCACCGCGCCGCAGAGACGCCCGTCATCCTGGCCCGCGCGGTCGGGCGGCCCGACGAGGCCGTGCGCATCCTGCCCCTCGCCGAGGCCCGCGCGGCCCCGGCCGACATGGCGACGCTGGTCATCATCGGCGCCTCGGCGACGCGGCTCGTGCCCCGGGAGGGCGGCGCCCCCTTCGTCTACACGCCCCGCCGGGTGGAGGCAGGCCGATGAGCCCGCAGCCACGCGAGGGCCGCGTCGGGTGTCTCCACCGCCTCGGTCGCGGGCCGGGGCGGCTGCCGGATGATCACCACCGGCAGGCCGAGGGCGCGCGCCGCCGCGATCTTGCCGTGGGTGGCCTCCCCACCGGAATTCTTCGTCACCAGGATCTCGACGCGGTGCGCCGCCATCAGGGCGCGCTCGTCCGGTTCGGCGAAGGGGCCGCGCGCCGCGATCGCCGTGAGGTCGGGCACCGGCAGGGCGTCGCCCACGGGCTCGATGGTGCGGACCAGATAGGCGTGGTGCGGCGCCGCCGCGAAGGCGGCGAGTTCGAGCCGTCCCACCGTCAGGAACACGCGGCGCGGCGCGGCGCCGAGGGCGGGCACCGCCTCGGCGACGCTGTCGACCTCGCGCCAACGGTCGCCCGGAACCGGTGTCCAGGGCGGCCGACGCAGCCCGAGGAGCGACACCCCGGTTGCGGCACAGGCCGCGGCGGCGTTGCGGGAGATCACTCGCGCGAAGGGATGCGTCGCGTCGACGACCGCCTCCACGCCCTCCGCCTGCAACCAGGCGGCGAGCCCCTGCGCGCCGCCGAAGCCCCCGATGCGCGTCGGGATCGGCGCGGCGGCGGGCGACGCGGTGCGGCCGGCGAGGGACAGGGTGGGGCGGAGGCCCGGATCACCGGCGAGGCGCCGGGCGAGGGCTGTCGCCTCCGTGGTGCCGCCGAGAAGGAGGATGCGCATGGACGCCTTCTCTCCTGAGGCGGCGGCCCTGTCGATCCCGGCGCCCTGGCTCGCGATCGTGGGAATCGGCGAGGATGGCAGGGCGGGATTGTCGCCGGCGGCGCGCCGCGCCCTCGACGGCGCCGGCCTCGTGGTCGGCGGGCGGCGGCACCTCGCGCTCGCCGGGCCGCTCGCCGCCGAGACCCTCGCCTGGCCGAGCCCGATGCAGGACGCCTATCCGGCGATCCTGGCCCGAAGGGGCCGCCCGACCTGCGTGCTCGCCAGTGGCGATCCCTTCCATTACGGCGTCGGGGCGGATCTCGCCCAGCTGGTGCCCGCCGCCGAGATGACCTGCCACCCGCTTCCCTCCGCCTTCAGCCTCGCGGCGGCACGGCTCGGCTGGCCAGTGAACGACTGCGCCTGCCTCACCCTGCATGGCCGCGCCTTCGAGCGCGTGGTCCCGCACCTGCAGCCGGGGGCGCGGCTCCTCGTCCTGTCCTGGGACGGGACGACGCCGGCCCGCCTCGCCGCCCTGCTGGTCGAGCGCGGCTTTCCGGAGTCGCGCCTGACGGTGCTGGAAGCCATGGGCGGCCCCCGCGAGCGGCGCCGCGCCGGGCCGGCCGCCGGCTTCGCCGAGACCGACATCGACCCGCTCAACACCGTGGCGGTCGACATCGTGGCGGGCCCGGAGGCGCGGGCGATCCCGCTGGCGCCGGGCCTCGACGAATCGTGGTTCGAGACCGACGGGCAGATCACCAAGGCCGAGGTCCGGGCGATCACCCTGGCGGCGCTCCGCCCGCATCCGGGTCAGCGGCTCTGGGACGTGGGGGCCGGTTCGGGCTCGGTCGCCATCGAGTGGTGCCTGCGGCACCCGGCCAACCGGGCGCTCGCCATCGAGGCGCGGGAGGACAGGGCGGAGCGGATCGGCCGCAACGCCCGCGCCCTCGGCGTACCGGACCTCGCGGTGGTGCGGGGCCGCGCGCCCGGGTGCCTCACCGGCCTGCCGACGCCGGACGCCGCCTTCCTGGGAGGCGGCGTCTCGGAGCCGGACCTCCTGCCGGCCGTGTGGGAGGCGCTGTCGTCCGGGGGACGGCTCGTCGCCAACGCGGTGACGCTCGAGGGCGAGGCGGCCCTGATCGCGGCCCATCACCGCCTGGGCGGCACGCTGCGGCGGATCGCGATCGCCCGCGCGGAGCCCGTCGGGGCACTGCGCGGCTGGCGACCGGCGATGCCGGTCACGCAATGGGCGGTGACGAAGCCGTGAGGGTCGGGCCGTGCCCCGCTCGGACGGTCCCGGCCGGCCTGATCCTGCGCGGCGTGCCCGATCCGCGGGCGGAAGCGCCCGCGCCGGACGCCGATGCGGGTGATGCTGCGGCGGCGCGCGACCGGCGGCCGGTCGTCGCGGGCGTCGGGTTCCGGCACGCGACCGGGCCCGACGAGATCGCGGCCCTCGTCCGGGACGCGCTCGGCCGCGCCGACCTGCCGGCGACCCGGCTCGCCGCCCTCGCCACCGCCGAGGACCGGGCCGGCGACGACGCCCTGCTTGAGGCCGCCGCGTCGCTCGGCGTCCCGGTGATCGGGATCACGGTCGCGGATCTCCGGGAGGCGGGCCGGCGGGCCGTCACGCATTCGGCGCGGATCGCGACGCTGCGCGGCGTCGGCTCGCTCGCCGAGGCGGCGGCACTGGCCGCCGTGGGGCCGGAGGGGCGCCTCCTGCTCTCCCGCATCGCCAGCCCGGGCGCGACCTGCGCGCTCGCCGCCACGGGAGACCCCGCGTGACCATCCACTTCATCGGCGCGGGTCCGGGGGCGCCCGACCTCATCACGGTGCGGGGCCGAGACCTGATCGCACGCTGCCCGGTCTGCCTGTATGCCGGCTCGATCGTCGCGCCCGAGATCCTGTCCTGGTGCCCACCGGGCACGCGCCGCGTCGACACGGCGCCCCTCGACCTCGACGCGATCCTAGCCGAGATGCGGGCCGCACACGCGGCGGGCCAGGACGTCGCGCGGCTGCATTCGGGCGACCTCTCGGTCTACAGCGCCGTGGCCGAGCAGATCCGACGCCTCGACGCGCTGGGCATCCCGTCCACGCTCACTCCCGGCGTCCCGGCTTTCGCGGCCGCCGCGGCCGCCCTCGGCCGGGAACTGACCGTGCCGGAGGTGGCGCAGACGGTGGTGCTGACGCGCACGAGCGGCCGCGCCTCCGCCATGCCGGAGGCCGAGCGCCTCGACGCCTTCGCACGGACCGGAGCTACGCTGGCGATCCACCTCTCGATCCATGTCATCGATGGGGTGGCGGCGACGCTCGTCCCCCATTACGGGGCGGATTGCCCCGCCGCCGTGGTCTTCCGCGCCTCCTGGCCAGACGAGCGGATCCTGCGCGGAACGCTCGCCGATATCGCCGCGCAAGTCGCCGCGGCGGGGCTGGAGCGCACGGCACTGATCCTGGTCGGCCGGGCGCTCGGCGCGGGCGATTTCCGCGAGAGCGCCCTCTACGCGGCGGGCTACGATCGCCGCTTCCGGCCGCGGAGTCCGGATTCCGGGGGATGAGTCCGGCCGAGGCCGGCCCCTCGTCGCACCCGTCTCACGGATCGCGGAAGGTCGACCGGACGACCTCGGAGATGCGGGTGAGCCACTCCTCCGCCTCGCTCGCCCGCTCCTCGGCCGCGGCGAGCTGCTCCTGCAGTCCCTTGATGGTCGTGTTCGCGCGCAGCTGCACCTCCTGCAGCTGCCGCTCCGCCGCGAGGGCGCGGGCGGTGGCGGCCGCGATCTCCCCCTTCATTCGGTCGAAGATCTCCCGCGCCTGCATCTCCTGCTGCTGGCGAGCCGTCTCGACCTCGTGGATGTATTCCGACGTCGCCTGGATGCGGTCGATCAGCGACGACCACTCGTCGCTGCCGAACCGCCGGGCGAGCAGGGGCGAGGCGTCCGGGACCGTCGGCTTCGTCACCGCCTGCAGGAAGCTGGCGCTCTCACGCGTCTTCGAGGCGATCAGCATACGGACGGATTCCGCGCGCTCCTCGAACACCTGGATCGTCTCTTCCGTCTTCACGCCCGTCCGCTCCCCTGCGATTCTCCCCGCGGGGAGCAGGACCACCACACGATCGAGGCGATTCCCCGGCGGGGCCTGCCGGAGCCACCGCCCCGCCCTGGATCGGATCGTCGCCCGGCCGGGCGGCGTCCCGCGCCGTCCGGCGGAACCGGACCGGTCGCCGCGCGCCATCCGCGGCGGACGGGGTCGGCCGCGCCCGTCATGATTCCTCCCGTCCGATCTCCGACGCGAGGGGCGGCCGGCGGAAGCTCGTGGTGATGGTGTCGTGCAGACGCGACAACCAGGATTCGGCTTCGCTCGCCCGAGCCTCCGCCGCGCGCGCCCGCTCGTCGGACTTGGCAAGGCGGCGCTCCAGCGTCGTGATCTGCAGTTCGAGCGCCTTGATCTGCTCGGTCGAGCGGGTCGTGAGCTGCTCGACCTGCTGATCGAGTTCCGCCGCCCGCTCCTCCGCCATCCGGATCGCTTCGCTCGCCTCCTTGATGAGGTCGATGGCCGACGAAAAGTCCCGGGACGATTGCGGGTCGCCGGGCCGCGGCGGTTCCGGGAAATAGGAGACGTTGCCGCGCTTCGAGGCCGCGAGCTCGGCCTCGCGGGTGCCCACCTTGGGGAGGGCCGGCTCCGGCATGTCGTCCATATGGGTCATGTGCATCGGCTCCATCGGAGCGCCTCCCGTCCCGTTTCGTCCTTCGCGTGATGCGTCAGCCCTCGCGCTCCGGCGGCGTGAAGAGCCTGACGTTGCTCTCCTCCGCGCGCTCGGGCCGCGCCTCCTGGCCCGGCAGGCCGGCGAGGGCCACCGCCTCGGCGCCATGCAGGTTGCGGACCGCGCGCTTGAGCGCCTCGTGCTGCTTCTGGAGCGTCGTGCGGGTCTCGCGCGCGATATCGAGCGCCCCCTGCGCGAGCGCCCGCTCGGAGCGCTCAGCCTGGAGCTCCTCGATCAGGCGGCGATTGGCAGCCTGGAGTTCGGCCTTGTCCGCCTCGTGCCGCCGCCCGAGCTGGTCGAGGCGGTCGGCCAGGGACGCGGCCCGCGTCTGCGCCTGGTCGAGGGCGGCCTCCTTGGCGGCGAGCGCCTTCGCCAGCATGTCGGCGCGCGCATCGGCCTCGCTGCGGACGCGCTGAAGGTCGGTGAGGCGCTCGGTCTGACGCTGCAGCTCGGCCTGGAGCCCTTCCAGTCGACGTTCCAGCGTCGTCTTCTCGATCGAGGCCTCCTTGAGGCCGCGCTCGATCGTCCGTCCACTCTCCTCGCGCTCCCGCAGCTGGTTGCGCGCCTGAGCCAGGAGCTGCTCCAGGCTGCCGGCGCGGCCGAGCGCCGCGTCGAGCTTCATGGCGAGGTTGGCGCGATCGGCCCGGGTGGCCGCGAGTTCGGCCTCGAACTGCCCCTCCGTCCGTTCGCGGGCGGTCGTCTCGGCCGCGAGCTGCGTCTCCAGGTCCCGGTTCCGGTTGCGCAGGCCCTCCACCTGCTGGGTGAGGTCGCCCCCGCGGGCCTCCGCCTCGGCGAGCCGCATCGCCTGGTCCTCGACCAGGTTCTGCAAGCGGCGGGCGTCCTGCTCGGAGAGGTTGAGCCGCTCGCTCACCTCGGTGAGTTCGCGCTCGGCCCGGGTGAGGGCCTGGTCGGCGGCCTGCGCCTCGACGCGCAGCGACTTATTCTCCCCGGTCAGCGCCCGCACCTGCTCGGTCTCGGCGAAGAGCTGGCGCTCCAGGTTCTCCGCCGTCACGGCGCGGTCGCGGATGCGCAAACGCAGCTCGTCGTTCTCCGCGTCGCGCTCCCGCAGCTGCGCCTCCACGCGCTGCAGCTCCACATGCGCCGCCGTGAGTTCGTTGGTGCTCGTCGCCGCGCGGCCGGCGAGTTCGGTCATCTCGCGGCGCATGGCGCCCGCCTGCTCCTGCTCGCGCAGCAGGAGCACCTCCAGTTCCGCGATGCGGATCTTCGCCTTAGGCAGCTCGTCCGCGAGGTCGGCGAGCGGTTCGAGGATCAGCGAGAAATCGTCCTGCAGGCTCTTCAGGTCGTCGAGCCGCTCCATCATCTGACTGATGCGCACGCGCACGGTCTCGTTGCGCTGCCCGATGGCGTCGAAGGCGGACGAGGGCTTCGGCGGGGGCGGCGCCTCCGTCCGGGGCGGCGGGGCGGGCGGGCGCGGCGGGCCCTGGGCCTGCGACAGGTCCCGCGCCGGGGGCGCCTCCCGCGACCCTGCCGTCTGCCCCAACAGCTGCCTGATCGGCATCCACGCCATCCGGCCCTCTCCTCGTGCGCGATCCAAGGCTCGATTCATCGCCATCCCGGTCGCGGGCGCACTCTATGATCTTGTATCGAACGACACCAGAACCAGAACTCGGACAATCAATCGCGTCCACCGGCCGCGCCGTTAGCTGATCACTATCGGAATGAGTGGCTTCAAAGCACCGACACGATCTGCCTATAACTCAAAAGTTATCATTTTTTAACCCAAAAAATAAATCCAAACTGCAGAATGAATCACTCATCATAATTCCTACATAAATACGACATTGACTGGCGAGGAGATACGGCGGCGCACAACTTGTATAGCCTGGATCTGAGTTATCCCGCTATCTGATCTGTATGATATCGATCGGATCTGGCTGCGTCTCATCGAAGACGCCACAAGTGAAAACTCCAGTTGTGCACCCAAAGCTATCGAGATTGCAGCGATGTGGCAGTATCTCCGGAAGGCCGTCCGCCTGCGGCCAGTGACCATGAACGATGTACTTTGCGAATTGATGTTGCTGTGGCGCGAATGGAGTTCTCGCCCACAACATCGTCACGTCGTCCTGCTGTGCCGTTTCCGCCACATCGGGCTGGATCGATGCGTGGACGAAGATGCGATGCTCATCCTCGACGTAGCGCAACAGGCCGCGGCGGATGAACTCGATGTAGCTCGACGGGATCTCGCTCGCACGCGCGACGCCGAAGCTTCTCAGCGTCTCGGCGCCGCCGTGATACTCCAGGTTCCAGGCGGAGCCGGGATTCCCGTCCGCCGCGGCGACCAGCATCACGTCGTGATTGCCCCGCAGCGCCAGCAGCACCGGGTGCTCGATCAGGTGGTCCAGGACCTTCTTTGAATCGGGTCCGATATTCACGTAGTCCCCCAGCAGAACGACGCGGCGAGGAGTGCCCTGCGCATGCTCCCCGATGCGGTCGAGGACCAGCCGGAGGCCGTCGTAGCAGCCGTGGATATCGCCGACCGCGTAGGTGATCATCGACCGGGACGTGCTCCTGTCGGCGCGCGCCCCCGTCGGCCGGACGGCTCGCGCTTTCGGCAATCATGCGCCGCCCGGCGCGCGCCCGGCAATCCGTGCGGCGAGCGGAACCTGTTCACCGACGCGGCCGCCCCCGTAAAGGACAGTGACGGGCAAGTCTCCACCCGCCCGCTGCCACCGGACGACTGATGCGGGCACGGACGATCGACGGCGCCGGCCTGCGTAAATCCGCCGCGTGGCGAATTCGACTGTCGAAAGCCGGGGATGCTGGTGAATGCGTCGCCCGTTGCAAGCCGGCGACCCCACGTCTCACCCGCGCTGCGGGCAGCCGGCCTCGCTCAGGCCCGTGCGAAGGGCGCCCGCCCGACCAGGCCGCCGTCGCGGTCGAACACGATCACTTCGAGATCGATGCCGGCGCCGCGCAGGGGCGCGACCGCACTCGCCCAGGCATGCCGCGCCACGACATCGCCGAGCGGGAGATCCTCGGCCGCGGCGAGGCGCAGCACCTCCAGGGCCGTGTTGGCGCCCGCCGCCCGCGCGGCGAGGGCCGCGTCGCCCCCCGCCTCCCGCAAGCGCTCGGCGAGCCACGCCAGGTCGACCGGCCCGGCCCGGGAATGGAGGTCGAGGAGCCCCTGGCCGAGCTTCGTCATCTTGGCGATGCCTCCGGCCACGGTCACGCGCGGCACCGGGTGGCGGCGCAGGTACTTCAGCATCCCGCCCGCGAAGTCCCCCATGTCGATCAGCGCTTCCGGCGCGAGCCCGTGCAGGCGCTGCACGGCGGCCTCGGAGGTCGCCCCCGTGGCGCCGGCCACGTGGCCGAGCCCGCTCGCCCGGGCCACGTCGATGCCGCGGTGGATCGTGTCGATCCAAGCGGCGCAGGAATAGGGCACCACCACCCCGGTCGTGCCGAGCACCGAGAGCCCCCCGAGGATGCCGAGCCGCGGGTTCAGGGTCTTGCGCGCGATCTCGGCGCCGCCGGGGATCGCGATCTCCACCACCACGTCGGGGAGGGGCGTGTCGGCGTCGATCTCGGCGAGCGCAGCGAGGATCATGCGGCGCGGCATCGGGTTGATGGCGGGCTCGCCGACCGGCAGGGGCAGGCCGGGCCGCGTCACGGTGCCGACGCCGGGACCGGCGCGGAAGACCACGCCCGTGCCCCGCGCGCCCCGCGTCACAGTGGCGAGGACGAGCACGCCGTGGGTGACGTCCGGGTCGTCGCCCGCATCCTTGACGATCCCGGCCTGTGCGCCCTCCGCCAGCCGCTCGCTCACCGCCAGCGCGAAGGCGGGGCGCAGGCCCCCGGGAAGCGGGATCTCGACCGGATCCGGGAAGGCGCCGCCCCGCAGCGCCGCGTAGGCCGCCTTCGCGGCCGCGGCCGCGCAGGCGCCCGTGGTCCAGCCGCGCCGGAGGGGGCCGCTCGGTCGGGTCTCGTCCATGGCGCGTGGTATCATCCCGCTCCGCGCCGGGAAAATCGGCGTGCCGGAGAGGTTGCCCGTGAATCATCCCGCCGCCCGCGGCCTGCTCATCGCCGCCCCCCGGTCGGGGTCGGGCAAGACCACGGTGACGCTGGCGATCCTGCGGGCGCTCGCCCGGCGCGGCGTCGCGGTGGCGGGCGCCAAGTGCGGGCCGGACTACATCGACCCGGCCTTCCACGCCGCCGCCACCGGGCGGCCGAGCTTCAACCTCGACAGCTTCGCCATGGACGGGCCGCTGCTCGACGCCGTGGCGGGCCGGGCCGGCGAGGGGGCCGAGATCCTGATCGCGGAGGGGTCGATGGGCCTGTTCGACGGGGTCGTGGCCGAGGAGGGGCGCAGCGGCGCCAATGCCGACATCGCCGCGCGCTACGGATGGCCGGTGGTGCTGGTCCTCGACGTGTCCGGGGCGGCGCAATCGGCGGCGGCGGTGGCGCTCGGCTGCCGCCTGTTCGACCCGCGCCTCGCGGTGGCGGGCGTGATCCTCAACAAGGTGGCGAGCGACCGCCACCGCCGCCTCGTCGAGGCCGGGCTCGCCCGGGCGGGGCTCCGGGTGCTCGGCGCCCTGGCGCGCGACGCGGCCCTGGCGCTGCCCGAACGCCATCTCGGCCTCGTGCAGGCGGAGGAGACCGGCGACCTCGCGGCGCGCCTCGACCGCCTCGCGGACCTGGCGGAGCGTGCCCTCGACCTCGACGCGCTCTGCGCCGCGGCGGCAGGACGCGTCCCCGGCGCGTCCCCCGCCGCTTGGCCGAAGCCGCCCGGCCAGCGCGTCGCGCTCGCGCGCGACGCCGCCTTCTCCTTCGTCTACCCGCACATGGTGGCCGGCTGGCGGGCGGCCGGAGCCGAACTGGTTCCGTTCTCGCCGCTCGCCGACGAGCCGCCACCGAAGGGTTGCGACGCCTGCTGGCTGCCGGGCGGCTATCCGGAACTGCAGGCCGGCCGCCTCGCCGCGGCGCGCACCTTCCTGAACGGGCTGCGGGCCTTCGCCCGCGACCGGCCGGTCCACGGCGAGTGCGGCGGCTACATGGTGCTGGGCGAGGGGCTGGAGGATGCGGAGGGCGGGCGCCACGCCATGGCGGGGCTGCTGCCGGTCGCCACCTCCTACGCCCGGCGCAAGCTCCACCTCGGCTACCGCATCGCCACGCTGCTCGCCGACGGCCCCCTCGGGCCGGCCAGCCGCATCGTGGTCGGCCACGAGTTCCACTACGCGAGCGAGGTCACCGCGGCGCCGGACGCCGATGCGGCGCTCGCCAGGATCACGGACGGGGAGGGGAGGCCGCTCGGGCTCGCGGGGCACCGCGCGGGCCGCGTCAGCGGCAGCTTCTTCCACCTGATCGGACCCCGGTAGCGCCGATCCGGGACGGCCGTCCCCGGGGACCTCAGGCCCGCGCGGGTGCGGCGGTTCGCGAACGGCTCCGACCCGGATCCCCGATCACTCCGCGCTGCCGTTCGCATGGGTCGCGGGCCGGCTCAGGCGCGCGGCGGAGCGGACGATCGCCAGCACCTCGCGACGGAGCTGGTCGTCCTCGATCTGGACGTAGGCGCGCAGGACGTCGATCGCCCCCTGGGTGCTCAGGAAGCCGAACACGTTCTCGTCGCGGCTCTGGCCGTCGTTCGGATCCTCGAAGAACGCCGAGACCGGCACTTCGAGCAGCCGGGCGATCTCCCGCAGCCGTCCCGCCCCGACGCGGTTCTGCCCCTTCTCGTATTTCTGGACCTGCTGGAACGTGACTCCGACCGCGTTGCCGAGGGCGGTCTGGCTCAGGCCCTTCGCCTTGCGCAAAGCGGTGATGCGGATCCCGACGAGGCGATCGACCTCGGTTGTCTGCTTGGGCATGTGTCTCGACACTCTGATCTATACCCGCGCCGGATGCGGCGTCCTCCCCGGACCCGACCGCGCGATCCCACCCCTCCCGCACGGTGCCGGAGCAACCTCCGGCCGCGCACGGCCCCTGATTCCGCGCATCGACCACGACGACCCGCCGGACCGCGATGAACGATCGGACCCGTCCGACCGATCCCATCCCGCGTTCGAGCATGGCAGCGCTGCCGCTTGACGCGACCGGATGCCGCCACCGGCGTCGCCGCCGAGCCGAGCGCAAAGCTGCGCTCGATCGATCTGCCATGCAACCGCACCGGCGTCCACTCACAAACTAGGATTTCCCAAGAGGAATACAGAAGAAAGGATTACCGAGAAGCCGGACAAGCAACACCCGCATCCTTCCTGACCCGCTCGACGGCGCCGGAGGCCGCCTTGATCGAGGGCAGGAAATCGCATTCAGTCGGCATCGACACCGGGACGGCCGAGTCCGGCCGTTTCGGCAGCCAAGGAACTGTCGCATGTTCATCGCCATGAACCGCTTCAAGGTCTACAAGGACGCGGCGGCCGAGTTCGAGGAGGTCTGGCTCGGACGGGACAGCCACCTCGGCGAGATGCCCGGTTTCGTCGCCTTCCACCTGCTGCGCGGGCCGGAGGCGGAGGACCACGTCCTATACGCCTCGCACACGGTCTGGGAATCGCGGGCGGCCTTCGAGGCGTGGACGCGCTCGGAGCAATTCCGCAAGGCGCATAGCCGCGCGCCGAGCACCAAGCCCCTCTACCTGACCCACCCGCAATTCGAGGGTTTCGAGGCCGTCCAGTCGCTGGGTCGCGCGGCCGCGGCGGAGTAACCCCCCGGGACGCGCAGGCGGCGCGGCGGAATCCCGTCGCTCCGACCCGCCACGCCGGCGCCGGAACGCGGGCGGTCAGACCCGGCCGGCCCCGGCGTCCAGCCGCGGCAGGAAGACGGCGAGCAGGCCCACCGCCGGCAGGAAGGCGCAGAGACCGTAGACGAACTCGATCCCGGTGTGATCGGCGAGTTCCCCCAGCACGGCCGCCCCCAGGCCCCCCATCCCGAAGGCGAAGCCGAAGAACAGGCCGCCCACCAGCCCGACCCGGCCCGGCAGCAATTCCTGCGCGTAGACCAGGATGGCGGGCATCGCGGAGGCGAGGATCAGGCCGATCGGCACGGTGAGCACGACGGTCCAGAACAGGTTCGCGTGCGGCAGCGCGAGCGTGAAGGGCAGCACCCCGATGATCGAGCCCCAGATCACCACCTTGCGCCCGAAGCGGTCGCCGATCGGGCCGCCGATCACCGTGCCGACCGCCACCGCCCCCAGGAACACGAACAGGAAGACCTGCGACTGCTGCACCGACACCCCGAAGCGGTGCAGCAGGTAGAAGGTGAAGTACGACGACAGACTCGCCATGTAGAAGTACTTCGAGAAGATCAGCACCAGCAGGATCCCCACCGTCAGGACGATGCGGCCGCGCGAGAGCCCGGTGCCCGATCCGCCGCCGCCGCGTGCGCGCCGCACCGCGCCCGCCGCGAGACGGTCCCGGTACCAGCGGCCGACCAGGCCGAGGACCACGAACCCGGCGAGCGCGGCGACGGCGAAGACGGCGACGCTGCCCTGCCCGTGCGGGACGACGATGAAGGCCGCGAGCAGGGGGCCGGTCGCCGTCCCGGCATTGCCGCCGACCTGGAACACCGACTGGGCGAGGCCGAACCGCCCGCCGGAGGCGAGGCGGGCGACCCGCGACGCCTCCGGATGGAAGATCGCCGAGCCGGTGCCGACGAGGGACGCGGCGAGGAGGAGGGCGGGGTAGCTCGCCGCCTGCGACAGGAGGATCAGGCCCGCGAGCGACAGCAGCATCCCGGCGGCGAGGGAGAAGGGCTGCGGGCGCTTGTCCGTCGCGAGGCCCACGACCGGCTGGAGCAGCGACGAGGTCAGCTGGAAGGCGAGGGTCAGGAGACCGATCTGACCGAAATCGAGACGGTAGGCCGTCTTCAGCAGCGGGTAGATCGCCGGCAGCAGCGACTGGATCAGGTCGTTGAGGAAGTGCGACAGGCTCAACGAGCCGAGAACCGCGAGGGACGGCCCGGCCGGCCGCGTGGCCGCCCCGCTCGCTCCGCCCTCGCCCGCCCGCGCGTCCATGACCGCTCTCCCCGCCTCGCCGGGCCGTCCTTCTAGCATCGGATCGCCCGGCGGGGGCCGGGCCTGCCGCAGGCCGGGGTTGCGCGGGCGGGAGGGAAAGGGCCGGAGCCCGAAGGCGGTCCGGAGCTTGCTCTTGTCGCTAGGTCATGTGCAGGACGGGAGCGTTCCGTATCATCCCGGCACGGATAGCGCGCGAGACCGAGCCGAGGCGGGACCCCTTCCCCTCGAGGCTCAACACGGAATCAGCCACCGGTATGCAGCACGAACCCCACACCCCTCCGCGGACGAGAGCCGCGTCGGCCGCCGCGCCGCAGGCGATCTGGACCGGGCTGCTTCCCCGGCGCCATCGCGGGGTGCTGCGGACGGCGATCGGCGCCGGCGCGGCCCTGGCGAAGTTCCTGGCCATGCTCGGCACCATGATGACCGCTCAGGCGGTCTACCACGCCCTCGTGCTTCAGGCGGACGTCCCGGTCGACACGGCCGTCGGCGCCGGCCTTCTCCTCGGCCTGTTCGTGGTTCTGCCGAACGCCCTGCGCGGGGAGTACAGCGTCGAGTCCCACCTCGCGGGCGGCCCGCTCCTGCGCCGCAGCGTGAGCCTGTGGCTGGGCGCCTGGGCGCTCCTGCTGCTGGTCGGCTTCCTGACCAAGACGACCGGCGACGTCTCGCGCGCGGCCGCGGTGGCGGCCTTCGTGGCGGGGCTGCCGGTCCTCGTGGCGACGCGCGCGATGTCGGTCGCGGTCGTTCGGCGCCTCGTCACGCCGCGCTCCGGCACGGCGCGGCGGGTGCACCTGATCGGCTACGAGGACGACATCGCGAGCTTCTACGCCAACCAGGATGCCGGCACGCTCGGGCTGCGGGTGATCGGCGCGAGCTACCTGCGGCCGGTCCCCGGCGAGGGCGGTCCGGAGGCGCGCCAGCGGCAATTGCGCGAGGATCTCGACCTCGCGGTCTCGGTCGTGCGCTTCCTGCGGCCCGACGACATCTTCGTGCTGGTGCCCTGGGCGGAGGTGGAGGACGTGGAACTCTGCGTCGACGCCTTCCTGCGGGTTCCCGCCGCCCTGCACCTGCGGCCCGGGAAGGTGATGGACCGCTTCTCGGACCTGCGCCTGGAGCGGGTCGGCCGCCTCACGGGCCTCAATGTCGGCCGCGCGCCCCTGACACCGGTCGAGGTGGCGGTCAAGCGGGGGTTCGACCTCCTGGTCGCCGGGTTCGCCCTGGTGGTGCTGTCGCCGCTGCTCGCGATCATCGCGCTGCTGATCCGGCTCGACAGCCCCGGGCCCAGCCTGTTCCGGCAGAAGCGCTACGGCTTCAACCAGGAGGCGTTCTCCGTCTTCAAGTTCCGCACGATGCGGGCCGAGCCGGAGGGCACCTTCCGCCAGGCGACTCGCAACGACGCGCGGATCACCCGGATCGGGCGGATCCTGCGGCGGAGCAACCTCGACGAACTGCCCCAACTCCTCAACGTGATGCGGGGCGACATGTCCCTGGTCGGGCCGCGCCCGCACGCAGTGGCGCACGACCGCAGCTTCGAGGGGCGGATCGCCCTCTACGCGCGCCGCCACAACGTGCCGCCGGGCATCACCGGCTGGGCGCAGGTGAACGGCCTTCGCGGCGAGACGCAGACCGACATCGCGATGCAGCGGCGCGTCGAGTACGACCTCTACTACATCGACAACTGGTCGTTCTGGTTCGACCTCAAGATCCTGGCGATGACCCTCGTGGCCCCGAGCGCCTTCCGCAACGCGTATTGATGGGTCGCCGGACCAGATCCGCCCGGAAAATCGTCTGGACGGTCCCTCACCCCAGGAGCGGCAGGGGCGGCCGCGCGGCGGAGCCGGGGGGCTCCAGCAGGGGCCGCGCCCGCGTGAAGCTGCGCCGGCCCGCCCGCAGGCCGAAGAGGGGCGGGGCCAGGGTGGCGACGGCCTCGGCCGGGTCGCGCGCGTCCAGCACCACGAGGTCCGCCCGCCGCCCCGGTTCGATCCCGTAATCGGAGAGGCGCATCAGCCGCGCGGCCGATTCCGTCACGAGGTCGAGGCAGGACGCGAGGTCCTCGGGCGCGGCGAGCTGCGCCACGTTGGCGTAGAGGTTGGCGATGCGCAGGAGCGAGCCGTCGCCGAAAGGCGTGAACGGGTTGAGCACGTTGTTGGTGGCGATCGAGCAGGTGACGCCCGCCCGCGCCAGGCGGTGCGCCGGGCTCACGCCGCGCGGCACGTTGCGGTCGGCCTCGCGCCCCATCAGGAACAGGTCCGTCGCCGGAAGCACCGTCACGGCGACGCCCGCCCCGGCGAGCCGCCCCGCGGCCGCGGCGAGCGCGTCGGGCGCCAGCGCCGAGAGCTTGGTGACGTGGCCGATCGCAACCCTTCCGCCCCAGCCGGTCCGGTCGGTCCAGCGGCAGACCTCGTCGAGGCGCATCCCGGCCGGATCGAGGTCGAAGTCGAGGTGCAGGTCGATGTCCCGGTCGTAGCGCTGCGCCAGCGCGAAGATCCGGGCGATCTGCCCGTCGGGATCCGCATCCACGTAGGGAGCGCCCCCGACGAGGTCGGCGCCCTCCTCGAGGGCCGCCACCAGCACCGCGTCGCAGCCGGGATCGTCGAGGAGGCCCTCCTGCGGGAAGGCGCAGAGTTCGAGGTCGACCGCCCAGGCGTAGTCCGCCTTGAGACCCCCGAGCGCCCGGAAGCCGCGCAGCCCGATCCGCGGATCGACCTCGACATGGGTGCGGATCCGCGTCGTGCCCTGCGCGACCGCGTGCTCCAGTGCCCGGCGGGCGCGGTCGTAGACGTCCTCCTCGGTGAAATCCCGCTTGGCCCGCGCCACCGCGGCGATCGCCTCGCGCAGCGGGCCTCCGCAGGGGCACCGGCCGAGGAGGCAGGCCTTGTCGAGATGGAGATGCGTCTCGACGAAGCCCGGGATCACGAGGCGCCCGCCGAGATCCTCGCCGGGCTCGCCGGGGGCCAAGTGCGGCCCGACCGCGACGAAGCGGCCGTCGCGGATCGCGAGGTCGACCGGCTCGTCCCGTCCCGGCAGCCTCGCGTGGCGGAACAGGTGATCGAACGCCATCGGCTCAGGCGCCGAGGCTCGGGTCGAGCAGGCGCTCGGCGCTGTCATTCCAGACCTCGTGGCTGACGATCAGCCCGCCGCGCACCACGAAGCGATCGACGTAGCGGTTGCCCTCGAACGGCCGGCCATCCGGCCATTCCCCGTGCAGCGTGCCGAGGTTGTAGATCACGGTCTCCTCCGTCCCCGGCACGACGTCGTTGCGCAGGATCCGCTTCTTCACCCAGCGGTAGCGGCGCGCGTTGAAGGCGGTCGCGTCCCGCGGATGCGCGAAGACCCGTCCGCCCGTGAACACGATGCGCACGCCGGGCGCCATGAAGGCGGCGGCGGCCTCCGGGTCCGGACGCATCGAGGCGTCGAGGAAGGCGTCGACGACGCGAACGGCCTCTGCGGCGGGATCGGTTTCGGGCATGACGGGTCTCCGGCCAGGTGGGGAGATAGGCCAGTCCCGCGCCGCGCGAAGGGGCGGCCGCGCGCGTTGGGCCCGCCGCGGCAGCGGATCGTTAAGGATGACGGTCCTAGGCTGCGGCTCCCGTCCGGATGGGAGCAGCCCGTGTCCCTGCGTCTCCACCTCGCCGTCGGCTCCCTGGCCGTTCTGGGCTTCGTCACGGTGTGCGCGGTCTCGGCCGTCAACCTCGACCGCCTGCCGACGGCCGCGCCGGTGGCCCAGGTGGCGGTGGCGCGCGCACTCCCCGAGGAGCCCGTCGTCACCGGATCGATCGCCCCGGCCCCCGCGCCCATCCCCGCTCCGGCGAAGCCGCGCGCGCGGACCGCCAAGGTCGAGACGCGCGACCCCGCCTTCGATTCCGAGCGGCTGGTCCAGCTCCTCAACGCGGCCGCGGCCGGCACCGCCAAGCCCATCGGGCGCTGAGCGGAGACGCGCGGGCTCCGCGCCGCTCCCCGCGCTTGACTTGCCGCCCGCTGCGTGAATGGGTGCGCCGACCTGCGCCCGAGGGGCCGCGCCCGCGCGCGCCGCCTCTCGCGTCACCCGTACACGCCGGTAAAGAAGCCCAGAATGCATCGCTATCGTACCCACACCTGCGGCGCGCTCCGCCCGTCCGACGTCGGCGCGACGGTCCGGCTCTCCGGCTGGTGTCACCGCATCCGCGACCACGGCGGTGTGCTGTTCATCGACCTGCGCGACCATTACGGCGTGACGCAGTGCGTGATCGACGCGGATTCGCCGGCCTTCCGCACCGCCGAGACCCTGCGCTCCGAGTGGGTGGTGCGGATCGACGGGCGCGTGCGTCAGCGCCCCGCCGGCACCGAGAACGCGGACCTGCCGACCGGCGCGGTCGAGGTCTACATCACGGACCTGGAGGTGCTGGGCCCGGCGGTCGAATTGCCGATGCCGGTCTTCGGCGACCACGACTACCCGGAGGAGACGCGGCTGCGCTACCGCTTCCTCGACCTGCGCCGCGAGAAGCTCCACGCCAACATCATGAAGCGCGGGGCGATCATCGACTCCCTGCGCCGGCGCATGCGCGACGGCGGCTTCTTCGAGTTCCAGACGCCGATCCTGACCGCCTCCTCGCCGGAGGGCGCGCGCGACTTCCTGGTCCCGTCGCGGCTGCATCCGGGCAAGTTCTACGCGCTGCCGCAGGCCCCCCAGCAGTTCAAGCAGCTCACGATGATCGCGGGCTTCGACCGCTACTTCCAGATCGCGCCCTGCTTCCGCGACGAGGATGCCCGCGCCGACCGCTCGCCCGGCGAGTTCTACCAGCTCGACATCGAGATGAGCTTCGTCACGCAGGAGGACGTGTTTCAGGCGGTGGAGCCGGTGCTGCGCGGCGTGTTCGAGGAATTCGCCGAGGGCTGGCGGGTCACCAAGACCTTCCCGCGCATTCCCTACGCCGAAGCGATGCTGAAATACGGCGTCGACAAGCCGGACCTGCGCAACCCGCTGATCATCGTCGACGTCACCGAGGAATTCTCGGCCGAGGCGGTGACCTTCAACGCCTTCAAGAACGTGATCAAGGCCGGCGGCGTGGTGCGGGCGATTCCGGCGCCGGGCGCCGGCGCGCAGCCGCGCTCCTTCTTCGACAAGCTCAACGACTGGGCGCGGGGCGAGGGCGCGCCGGGGCTGGGCTACATCGTGTTCGAGGGGGAGGGCGGCGTGCTCTCCGGCCGCGGGCCGATCGCCAAGTTCGTGCCCGCCGAGGTCCAGGCGGCGATCGCCGCCAAGGCGGGCTTGAAGGCGGGCGACGCGGTGTTCTTCTCGGCGGGCACCGAGGCCAAGGCGGCGGGCCTCGCCGGCAAGGCCCGCATCCGCGTCGGGGACGACCTCGGGCTGTCCGACAAGGACCAGTTCGCCTTCTGCTGGATCACCGACTTCCCGATGTACGAGTGGAACGAGGACGAGAAGCGGATCGACTTCTCGCACAACCCGTTCTCGATGCCGAACTTCGACCACGACGGGTTCCTGGCTCTCGACCCGGCGGATGCGGACACGATCCTCGGCATCAAGGCGTTCCAGTACGACATCGTCTGCAACGGCATCGAGCTGTCCTCCGGCGCGATCCGCAACCATCGCCCGGACGTGATGGAGAAGGCCTTCGCCATCGCGGGCTATGGCCGGGACGTGCTGGAGCAGAAGTTCGGCGGCATGCTGAACGCGCTGCGGATGGGGGCGCCGCCCCACGGCGGCATCGCGCCGGGCGTGGACCGCATCGTCATGCTCCTCTGCCACGAGCCGAACATCCGCGAGGTGGTGCTGTTCCCGATGAACCAGCGCGCCGAGGACCTGATGATGGGCGCGCCCTCGGAGGTCACGACGAAGCAGCTGCGCGAGCTGCACATCCGCCTGAACCTGCCCGAGAAGTCGGCCTGAGGACGGTGGAGCGGGCGCCCCTCATCCGCGAGGTCCGCGACGGCGATGTCGCGGGCCTCGTGGCACTCTGGCACGCCGCCGGCGTGGCGCGGCCCTGGAACGACCCGGACACGGATATCGCCTTCGCGCGGGCGGCGCCGCACGCCACGATCCTGGTGGCGGAGCGGGACGGGGCGGTGGTCGGCTCCGCGATGGTCGGCGAGGACGGTCACCGGGGCTGGATGTACTACGTGGCCGTCTCGCCGGATCTCCAGGCATCGGGCATCGGTCGCGCCATCGTGCAGGCGGCCGAGATCTGGCTCGCCGCGCGCGGGATCTGGAAGGTGCAGCTGCTCGTGCGGGCCGACAACGCGCGGGCGGTGGGGTTCTACGAGCGGCTCGGCTACCGGGACGTCGGGACGACCTGCCTGCAGAAGGTGATCGCGCCGGCGGGCGATGGTGGCGCGCCGTAGAAGGCGGCCCTCGACTACCCTCCCCCCTCTGCGGGGGAGGGTGCCCCACGGAGTGGGGCGGGAGAGGGGAACCACGCTTCCTGTTAGAGCGGGACCATGGTGCGGGGCGCCGGACTCATCAGCGTCACGCCGGCCCCTCTCCGGGCCTACTCCGGAGGCCACCCTGTCCCACTCGGGCTAAAACATCCACACGTCGCCGGATGAAGCGCGGGTTTCTCCTCGCCCCGCGTGCCTTGCCTGTTCCCACAATCCGGTTTTCGGCGCGTCGGCTGGACGTGGCCGGGTGTCGCAACATTCCTCATGCTGAGGTGCCGCGGAAGCGGCCTCGAAGCACCACGGAACGGTCAATCCCAAGCGGCCTTGGCTTGGATCTGTGGTCAGGGGTGCTTCGAGGCCGCTTCCGCAGCACCTCAGCATGAGGAAGGGTGTGACTTCCAGGGGCGTTCAGTCCACGAAGCCACGACTGAGACGTCTGACCCTGCAAACTGCCAGCGAGGAGCGGGCATGCGCACGACCCGACGTGTGAATCCGCCGACCCGCTGAGGTGGGGGAGGCTCCACCCCTCGCGCGCCTCAGCCCCGCGGCTCCGGCCCGATCGCCCAGTGCAGGTCCGGCGTCGTCGGGAACAGCCGCCGGTGCTGGTTCACCGCGTAGTTGTCCGTCATGCCGGCGATGTAGTCGGCCACCCGCCGCTTCGTGCGCGGGTCGTCCGGCCCGGAAAGGCCGCTGCGCCACTCCTCCGGCATCCGCGCCGGATCGGCCGTGAAGGCCCGGAACAGGTCGTGGAGGATCTGCGCGGCCCGCTCGCGCACCGCCAGGACGCCCGGATGGCGGTACATCCGGGCGAACAGGAAGGCCTTGATCGTCCGGTCGGCCTCGGCGATCCGCTCGGAGAAATCGGCGATCGGGTGCCCGGCCCGCCGGATCGCGTCGGCATCGGCCGGCCGCAGCGCCTCCAGGCGCCGCTCGGTCTCGGCGATCACGTCCTCGACGAAGCGGGTGATCACCCGGCGGGTCAGTTCGTGGATGGTCCTCGACGCTTCGAGGCCGGGATGGCGCGCATCGATCTCGTCGAGGAGGCCCGCCAGGAACGGCACCTCGCGCAGGTCGCGCAGCGCGAACAGCTCGGCGCGCAAGCCGTCGTCGAGGTCGTGGGAATCGTACGCGATGTCGTCGGCGAGCGCGGCCACCTGGGCCTCGAGGCCCGGATGGGTGTCGAGGGCGAGATCCTGGACCGCGTTGTACTCGAGGATCGCCACCGGCACGCCCTGGCGGGCGTAGCGGGGCATCGGCGTGCCGTCCGGCCGCAGCAGCGGGCCGTTGTGCTTGACCAGCCCCTCCAGCGTCTCCCAGGTCAGGTTGAGCCCGTCGAAGGCGGCGTAGCGCCGCTCCAGCCGCGTCACCACCCGCAGCGTCTGGGCGTTGTGGTCGAAGCCGCCATGCCCCTCCAGGCAGGCATGCAGCGCGTCCTCGCCCGTGTGGCCGAAGGGCGTGTGGCCGAGGTCGTGGGCCAGCGCCAGCGCCTCCGCCAGATCCTCGTCGAGGCCGAGGGCCCGGGCCAGCGCCCGTGCGATCTGGCTGACCTCCAGCGTGTGCGTCAGGCGGGTCCGGTAATGGTCCCCCTCGTGGTGCACGAACACCTGGGTCTTGTGCTTGAGCCGCCGGAAGGCCGCCGAGTGCACGACGCGGTCGCGGTCGCGCTGGAAATCGGTGCGCGTCGGCGAGGCGGGTTCGGCGATCAGCCGCCCGCGCGACGCTGCCGATTGGCTGGCATAGGGCGCCCGCCAGCGCTCGCCTGTCCGTCCCCGCACGCCCCCACCCTCCATCGCCGTGCCCGTCCGTCCCGGTTGCGGCCGACGCCGCCCGTTCTTATCTTGCGAAGCACCATTTCGGCCTTTCCGCTAGAGCTGCCGATGCCCGACATCATCCTCACGCCGCGCGCCGCCCGGCGCATCAACGAGATCATGGGGGCCGAGCCGCCCGGCTCGATGCTGCGCATCAGCGTGAACGGCGGCGGCTGCTCCGGCTTCCAGTACGCCTTCGACATCGCGCAGGACCGGGCGGGCGACGACCTCGCGGTGGAGCGCGACGGCGCCACGGTGCTGGTGGACCCGATGTCGCTGGAGTACATGCGCGGCGCGACCATCGATTTCGTCAACGATCTGATCGGCGAGTCCTTCAAGATCGAGAACCCGCAGGCGACCGCGTCCTGCGGCTGCGGCACCTCCTTCTCCCTCTGATTCCCCGCGCTGGAACCGACGCCATGACCCGCTGGATTCGAACGGGCATGGCCCGGACCCTGCTCCGCGCCGCTCTCGGCGCGACCCTGCGCGCCGCGCTGCTCGGGACGGCGGCCATCCCGGTGGCGACGCTCGCCGTCTTCCCCGTCCGCGCCGGCGATGCCGCGCTGGACGACCTGACGCTGCGCTTCGGCTCGACCCTCGTGAAGGTGCCGCACCTGGAACTGCGCGGGACCGGTCTGAGCCAGGACGAGCTGCGGGCGATCCTGGATCCGGCCGGAACGGAGCCCTGGGCGAGCCGCCTGAAGCGGCTGTCCGGCGACACGCTGGCGATCCCGGCTTTGCGCGTCGAGCAGGCCGTGGCCGATCAGGTTCAGGTCGTGGTCTACCGGGATGTCCTCGCGCGGCGGATCGTCGAGGGAAAGATCGGGAGCCTGGAGGCGGCGGGCGCGGTGCTCACGCTGGAAGGGAGCGGTAAGCCGGGGGCGGGCGCCTACGGCCACATGGCGGCGAGCGACCTCGACCTCACCGGCCTGGCGCGCCTCCTCACCGAGCGCGGCGGGCCCGATGCGCCGGCGATCCGCGTCTACGGCGCGGTTACGATGGACGACGTGGCGCTCACCGGGGCCAAGGGCGAGACCTTCCGGATCGGCCACCTGGAGGGGCGCGACTTCGGCGGTCGCCCGACCGCGACGCCCTGGGGCGAGACCGCGGCGCTGCTGGCGGCGGGGGACCCGGCCAAGGCGCCGCCCGACCAGCGCGGCCGCATCGCCGGTCTGGCCGCCGACCTCCTCGACGCCGTGACGATCGGCCCCTTCGAGCTGCGCGACATCTCGGCCACCGATCCCGGCGACGGCAAGCCGACCCGCGTCGCCCTGACGCGGCTGAGCTTCGCGCCCGAGAACGGCGCCGGCACCCTTCGCTCCGAGGGGTGGGCGGTGGAGGGCCCGGCCCTCAAGGCCGCGCTGCGCACCCTCAGCCTCTCGGGGATGTCGCTGAAACCCACGGTGGAGGGATTGCGGCGGGGCGCCGTCGAGGCCATCGATCCGGCGGAGTTGCGCCGGTACGCGCCGCTCCTCGGCCGCGTGGCGCTCGACGGCCTGCAGATCGACCTCCCGGCGACGCCGTCCGACGATCCGGCGGCCCCCGAACCGCCGCTGCACGTCGACCTGCGCAACATTGCCCTCGACATGAGTGCGGTGCGGGACGGCGTCCCGACGACGGCGCGCCTGACCCTCGACGGGCTCGCTTTTCCGGTGCCCGCCAACGCGCCGGCCCTCGCTCCCCTGGCCGCCCTCGGCTACAAGGCGGTCGACCTCTCGGGCGTGCTGGATTCGAGCTGGAACGAGGAGCAACGGGAGGTCGCCATCCGCGAATTGTCCCTGTCGGGCAAGGACATGGGCAACGCCAAGCTCACCGCCACGCTGGGCGGGATCGGCCGCGAGATCTTCAACCCGGACGTCGCGGTCTCGTCGCTCGCGATGCTCAGCGCCACCGCCAAGGCGCTGGCCCTCACGGTGGAGAATGGCGGGCTGTTCGAGCGCTTCGTCGCCGATCAGGCGAAGGCCCAGAGCCTCAAGCCCGCGGAGCTGCAGAAGGAATACAGCACCGCGGCGCAGCTCGGCATCCCGGCGGTGCTCGGCAACTCGGCGAGCGCCAAGGCCCTGGGCCAGGCGGTGGCCCGGTTCGTGACCAAGCCCGGCCGCCTGACCGTGACCGCCGCCGCCAAGAACCCGGCCGGCCTCGGCGTCCTCGACGTGTCGGGCGCGCCGAGCCCCGGCAAGGTGTTCGACCGGCTCAACGTGACGGCGACCGCGGAGTGAGGCCTCCGCGGCCTCCCGCGCTTAGGTGACGGCTTCGGGGAAGATGCTCTTGCGCACCACCGCGTGGACGCCCCAGTTGCCGTCCACGACCTGCGTCACGCCGAAATCCACGGCCACCGACATCAGCGAGATCGCCTCGTCCTCGGTGAGCCCCTTCGCGGTCATCAGGAAACGGCGCATCTTCCGGAACGCGTCGCGCATGGCGAGGTCGACAGAGGACTTCGCGAAGATCTCCGATTGCGCCTCCGGCCCGAGATCCTTCAGGTAGTTCGGGAAGCTGAAGCCGTGGACCACCCAGTCCTGGGCGGTCTCGATCATCGGGAAGTCGAGGCCCTCCAGCGGCGTGCCGGCGAGGTCCGCCGCCTTGTGCAGGACGAGCTGGAACGTACCGGTCAGCGAGCACTCGATGGCGGTGCCGCAGAGCTCGGAATCACCCTGCGAGGCGTGCGGGTCGCCGACCGAGAACAGGGCGCCGGGCACGGCTACCGGGTAGTAGAGGGTGGCGCCCTTGCCGATGCGCCAGTTGTCGATGTTCCCGCCCGTGTAGCTGGGCGGGATGCTGTTGACCGCGTCGGCCTCCTTGGGCGCCACGCCCATGACGCCGAAATGCGGCCGGATCGGCACCCGGATGCCCTTCAGCACGTCGAACCTGCGCTCGGTCTTGGAGTGATCGACCGGCACGCCCGGATAATCGATGGTCGCGTGATGCACGCCGAACGGGTCGGTGACGCCCGGCCAGCGAAAATTGTAGACCGCCCGCGCCCAGTCGCGCGACCCCGTGGCGTCGATCTCGTAGATCGTGACCACCTCGCGCGGGCGGTCGCCGGTCAGCATGTCCTTGTAGTGGTAACCCCAGTTCGCCGCCGCGTTGCTGCCGAAGGCGAGTCCCTTGAACCTCGGGTTGGCGCAGGGCCGCGGCGCGACGTCGAGGATGCGCACCTCCAGCACGTCGCCGGGCTCCGCGCCGCGGACCGCGACCGGCCCCGTGCAGACATGGACCCCGAGCCCGCCGCCCGCCCCGATCTTCGCGTCCATCGGGCCGGCGCCGCGCCGGTCGACGCCCTTGCGGTCCTTCGTCCAGAGGAAGACGCTCTCGGCGCCTGGATCGCCCGTCACCATCCGCTCGGCATCGTCGTTGGCGTGGTGGGTCAGGGTCTCGATCGTCACGAGGTCGCCCGACCCGACCTCGACCTGCGGCGCCAGGAGGCGGCTGAAGAAGCCCCAGTGGACCGTCTCGGCGCTCGCCGGCAGGTGGTAGTGCGAGAGGCGGGCCGGCTGACGCTTCTGGCTGGTCTCGGCCAGCGCCGGCGTGACCAGGGACAGCCCGCCCGCCGCCAGCGCCGCGGCGCCGCCCGTGGCGACGAACCCGCTCTTCAGGAAGGCGCGACGCTCGGGCGCGAGATCCGCCCGGAAGCGGCGCCGATGCGCCTCGACGTGGATGCAGTTCGGATCGTCGCCCCGGCACATGCCCGTCTCCTCCCTCTCGTTTCCGGAGCGGGAGGATGCAAGGGCACGGCCACGTTGACCCTCTCACCCCCCGGGGGCAGATCCGGTGTCCTTGTCACGATGCATTCTTCAAGTCCTTCGCCGCACGCTTGAGCACGTCGTTCATTCGCGCTTGCCACCCCGGCCCGGTGGCGCGGAACGCGGCCAATGCGTCCGGGTCGACGCGAAGCGTCATCGAGACCAGCGAGCCCACCGCCGCCAGCGGCTCGCGGCGCGACAGAGCCTCGTACTGGGCAGGGGGCAAGATCTCGCTGGCGGGGCGCAGCCGGGCCAGCCGATCGTCGGTCAGATCAGGATTGGCCGGATCCTGCGCGATGGCGCCTGCGGGGGTGGATCACCGCACTTGGTTCAGAAGAGGACGAGGTTTCCGTCTTCGGCCGCCACGCAGCCTTCGGGCGTGCGCCCCAGCATGTCGGGACTCATGTGCGTGAGAAGAACGGACTTGGCGGCGATCTCCGGCAGGTAGCGGTGCAGCGTCGCGAAATCGAGGTGGTAGCGTACGGACCGCTCAGCCGTGTACGCTTCGGCGATGAGGAGATCAGCCCCACGCGCAGCAGGAATGAGCGCGTCCACCCATTCCGTATCGCCCGTGTAGCAGATCACCTTGTCCTCGCAGGTGAGCCGCAGCGCGTAGGATGGACCGCCGGACGGGTGTCTGACCGGGTAGGCGGTCACGTTGATGCCATTGACCTCGGTCGGGGTCTCCGGCTCCACCTCCACGAGGTGTGGCCCGAACTTGCGCTCGATGGTGGACGAGCCTGGGAACATGGCCTCCATCAGCGCGGGTAGGCGCTCGCGCAGACCCGGCGGCCCCGCGATGGTCAGAGACGATGTACGGCGGCTTACAAGCTGCGCGTCGATGATCAGGAACGGCAAGCCCCCGAAGTGATCCCCGTGTAGATGGGTCAAGAACACCGTCTCGATGCTGTTGGGATCGACCCCGAAGCGGCGCATCGCGACGAGCGAAGACGCGCCGCAATCGATTAGGAAACGCGTGGCCGTCGCTTCAACGAGGAAGCACGTGTTGAACCTTCCGCCTGAGCCGAAAGCGTCGCCGCAGCCAAGAACGCGAAGCTCCATTACTACGCCTCCTTGGCACCACCTCGATTTGCACAAAGCCCAGCTTTAGGACAGAGCTTGTGACTGCAGCGGGTCGGAGGCTATCCATCGCAGCCGATACCAAGTGTCAGATCTCGAACACTCGACCACCCGCATGGGCGTCACGGGATCATGCGCCGATGCTCTCCGGTGGCTCCTCAGCCCGAGGTCAGCGGCGTGCCCGCCTCGGCACTCGTCTCCGGCCGGGGTGTCGCGCCGGACCGCGCCTGCGCCTCGACCACGGCGGCGGCCGTGATGTTGACGATGCCGCGGGCCGTGACCGAGGGCGTGAGGACGTGGGCGGGCTTGGCCGGCCCGATCAGCAGCGGGCCCACCGGCAACGCGTTCGCCAGCATCTTCGCCATCTGGAAGGCGATGTTGGCGGCGTCCAGGTTCGGCATGATCAGGACGTTCGCCTCGCCCTTGAGACGCGAGTTCGGCAGCACCCTGTCGCGCACCATCTGCGAGAGCGCGGTGTCGGCGCCCATCTCGCCGTCCACCTCCAGATCCGGAGCCCGCTCGCGGATCAGCGCCAGGGCGTTGCGCATCTTGCGCGCGGACGGCGTGTCGAAGGAGCCGAAATCCGCGTGGCTCACGAGGGCGATCTTCGGGGTCAGGCCGAAGCGCCGGACCGTGTCGCCGCAGGCAATGGCGACATCCGCCACCTCCTCGACGCTCGGATCGGGCCGCACGTGGGTATCGGCCAGGAAGTAGGCACCCTGCGCGGTGACGATGAGGCTCAGCGCGGCCATGTCCTTGTAGCCGGGCGCCAGCCCGATGATGTCGCGGATCGCCCGCAGCTTGCTCTCGAACCGGCCCTCCAGGCCGCAGATCAGCGCGTCCGCCTCGCCCCGCTGCACCATCAGGGCGCCGATCACCGCCGTGTTGGTGCGCACCAGCGTGCGGGCCGCATCGGGCGTGATGCCCCGGCGTCCGGCGAGGTCCATGTAGGTCTGGACGTAGTGCCGGTAGCGCGGGTCGTCCTCGGGGTTGATCAGCTCGAAGTCGCGGTCGCGGCGGATCGAGAGGCCGAAGCGCTTCAGGCGCACCTCGACCACGTTCGGGCGCCCGACCAGGATCGGCTTGGCGAGCCCCTCCTCGACGATGGCCTGCACCGCGCGCAGCACCCGCTCGTCCTCGCCCTCCGCGTAGACGACCCGGCGGGGATCCTGCTTCGCCTGCGTGAAGACCGGCTTCATGATGAAGCCGGAGCGGTGGACGAAGCGGTCGAGGGACTCCGCGTAGGCCTGCAGGTCCGGCAGCGGCCGCTTGGCGACGCCCGATTCCATCGCCGCCTGGGCGACGGCCGGGGCGATGCGCAGGATCAGCCGCGGATCGAAGGGGCTCGGGATCAGCGAGTGCGGACCGAAGGGCCGCGCCTCGCCGCCATAGGCGCGGGCGACCACGTCGGAGGGCGTCTCGCGGGCGAGGCCGGCGATCGCCTTCACGGCGGCCGCCTTCATCTCCTCGTTGATCGTGGTGGCGCCGACGTCCAGCGCGCCCCGGAAGATGTAGGGGAAGCACAGGACGTTGTTGACCTGGTTGGGAAAGTCCGAGCGCCCGGTGCAGATCATGGCGTCCGGCCGCCGCTCCTCGGCGAGGTTCGGCATGATCTCCGGGTAGGGGTTGGCGAGCGCCAGGATCAGCGGCTTCTCGGCCATCTTGTCGAGGTATTCCGGCTTGAGGACGCCGCCCGCCGAGAGACCGAGGAAGATGTCGGCGCCCGGGATCACCTCCGCGAGGGTGCGCGCCGCGGTGTTCTGCGCGTAGGCCGACTTCCAGCGGTCCATCAGGCTGGTGCGGCCCTCGTAGACGACGCCCTCGATGTCGGTGACGGTGATGTTCTCGCGCCGCGCCCCGAGCGAGACGAGCAGGTTCAGGCAGGCGAGTGCCGCCGCGCCGGCGCCCGAGGTCACGATCTTGACGTTCGAGAGCTGTTTGCCGGCGAGTTCGAGGCCGTTGAGCACGGCGGCCGCGACGATGATCGCGGTGCCGTGCTGGTCGTCATGGAAGACCGGGATGTTCATCCGCGCCCGGCACTGCTCCTCGACCTCGAAGCATTCGGGCGCCTTGATGTCCTCCAGGTTGATGCCGCCGAAGGTTGGCTCCAGGGCCGACACGACGTCGACCAGCTTGGCGACGTCCTTCTCGGCCACCTCGATGTCGAAGACGTCGATGCCCGCGAACTTCTTGAACAGGACGGCCTTGCCCTCCATCACGGGCTTGGAGGCGAGCGGGCCGATATCGCCGAGGCCGAGCACCGCGGTGCCGTTCGAGATCACGGCGACGAGGTTCTGGCGGGAGGTGAGGGTGGCGGCCTCCTCGGCATCCGCGGCGATCGCCTCGCAGGCCGCGGCGACGCCCGGCGAGTAGGCGAGCGCGAGGTCGCGCTGGTTGCCGAGGGGCTTGGTCGGCTGGATCTCCAGCTTACCGGGCCGCGGGTTGCGGTGGTAGAACAGCGCGCCGCTCTTGAGGTCGTCCGAAATCGTCCCGCTCACCGCGTTCCCTCCCTCCGATGACCCCAGCCCGCGGCGATCGACCGCCGCCGCATCGAGCCCGGTCGCGACGGACGCGACCTTGCCCGTGTCCTGCACCTCCGGCGGCGGCCGTGCAACCCTTGCCGTAGCGGCGCGCGGCCGGTGCGCCGCCCCACCCGACGGAGCCCCCGTGACCCGTTCTCTTCCCGAGCACGCCGCCCCGACCGACGCCTCCGCCCGACGGGCGATCCCGCCGGTGATCTGCTACCCCGTCGAGGCGCTTCCGCCGCCGGACCTCGCCGCCTACCGGGCCGCGCGGGAGGGCTGGAACCGGAGGGACACCGTGACGGTGCCCCCGCGCGAGGCGCGCATGATCGCGGTGCCGGCGGGCTCCTTCCTGCGCATCGTCGGCACGGAGGGGCCGCAGGTCGGCGACCTCAACCTGTGGTCGGCGCACGATCTCGGCGAGCGCTTCTTCTCGGGCAAGACGCGGGCGCTGCACGGGACGCATGTCACGACCGGGCACCGGCTGTGGTCGAACCTGCCCCATCTCCGACCGCTCGCCACCATTACCGAGGACAGCCTCGACTGGTACGGGTTCGACGAGCATGGCGGCGGCGTGCACGACGTGATCGGCACGCGCTGCGATCCCTACACCCACCGGCTCCTGGCCGGCGGCATCTACCACCATTGCTGCCATTCGAACCTGACGCGGGCGCTCGCGGAGCACACCGGCCTGTCCCTCGCCGAGGCCGAGCCGCACGTGCACGACGTGCTCAACGTGTTCATGTGCACGGGCTTCACCCGCGACACGCACCAGTACTTCATGAAGGCGAGCCCGGTCCGCCCGGGCGATTTCCTGGAACTCTTCGCCGAGATCGACCTGCTGGCCGCCCTCTCGGCCTGCCCGGGCGGCGATTGCGGCGCCGAGCATTCGAGCGACGCGGCGCGCTGCCACCCGCTGCTGATGGAGGTCTACCGGCCGGCCGCACCTCCGGCCGGGTGGGTCTCGCCGCGGCGGAGCGATGGGGAGTTGTGACGGCTGCGACTGAACCCTCCCCCCTCTGCGGCGGAGGGTGCCCCGCGGCGAGCGCGAAGCACTCGTGCCGGGGCGGGAGAGGGGAACCCCGGTTCCGGATAGAGCGGGAGCGTGGTGACGGGCGCCACATCCTGAAGCGTGGTTCCCCTCTCCCGGCCTGCTCCGCAGGCCACCCTCCCCCCCAGAGGGGGGAGGGTTCACGCGCGCGGCGTTCCGTCCTCCCGGCGCAATCCGAAGAACACGTCGCGGTCGCGCTCCACCACCGCGTAGATGTGTTCCGCCACCGCCCGCACGCGGGCGAGGTCACGGCTGTCGGCATGCATCAGTAGCCAGAAGCTGCGCGTGAGGCAGATCTCCTCCGGCAGCACGCAGACGAGCCCGGGATGTTCCGCCGCCATGAAGCAGGGCAGCACCGCGAGCCCGATCCCGGCCGCCACCGCCTGAAGCTGCGCGTTGACATTCGCGCTGCGCAGGCGCGCGCCGATGCCCGGCGAGACCTGCTGCAGGTAGTCGAGCTCGGGCGTGTAGAGCAGCTCCTCGATGTAGCCGACGAAGCGGTGCTGCTCGAGGTCGCGCCGTGCGGTGATCGGGGCCGCCCGCCGCAGGTAGTCGGGCGACGCGTAGAGCTTCAGTTCGTAGTCGGTCAGCTTGCGGCCGACCACGCGGCCCTCCTGCGGCAGGCTCAGCCCGATGGCGATGTCCGCCTCGCGCTTCGACAGGCTGAAGAGGCGGGCAGTGGCGACGAGCTGGATGTCGAGGTCCGGGTGGCGCTCCACCAGCCCGGTCAGGCGCGGGGCCAGGAAGGTGCTGCCGAACCCGTCCGGCGCGCCGATCCGCACCGTGCCGGTGAGCCGTGCCGCCGACCGGCCGACGAGACCCTGGCCGTTGATGATCGCGGATTCGACCGCGTCCGCCGTGGCGGCGATCGCCTGGCCGGCCTCGGTCGGGAGATAGCCGGAGGCGCGGCGGTGGAAGAGGCGCTCGCCCAGCAGCCGCTCCAGCCGGTCGATGCGGCGGATCACCGTGGCGTGGTCGACGCCGAGCCGCCGCGCCGCCGCCGACACCGTCCCGGTGCGGAACACCGCCAGCGCGAAGCGGTAATCGTCCCAGTGGCCGCCGTCGGGTTCCCGCATCCGCGCACATCCGTTCCGCGTTCACGCGCATTCCTCCCGGCATTAAAGCAGGGCAGAGTGTCGGCAAACGAGTCTTCAGGGAGAGAGCGCATGCGCGAGGTCGGGCATTTCATCGGGGGTGAGCACGTGGCGGGCCGCTCCGGCCGTCACTCCGACATTTTCCAGCCGATGACCGGCGAGGTGGTGGGGCGCCTCGCGCTCGCGAGCGCCGCCGAGGTGCGCGCCGCGGTCGAGAACGCCGCGACGGCGCAGCGCGCCTGGGGCGCCACCAACCCGCAGCGCCGCGCGCGGGTGATGATGCGCTTCCTCGACCTCGTCGCCCGCGAGATGGACAGCCTCGCCGATCTCCTCGCCCGCGAGCACGGCAAGACGGTGCCCGACGCCAAGGGCGACATCCAGCGCGGCGTCGAGGTGGTGGAGTTCGCCTGCGGCATCCCGCACCTGCTCAAGGGCGAGTACACGGAGGGGGCGGGCCCCGGCATCGACATGTACTCGATGCGCCAGCCGCTGGGCGTGGTGGCCGGCATCACGCCGTTCAACTTCCCGGCCATGATCCCGATGTGGAAGTTCGCGCCCGCGATCGCCTGCGGGAACGCCTTCATTCTCAAGCCCTCCGAGCGCGACCCGGGCGTGCCGATGCGCCTCGCCGAGCTGATGATCGAGGCGGGCCTGCCGGCCGGCATCCTCAACGTCGTCAACGGCGACAAGGAGGCGGTGGACGCGCTCCTGGACGACGACCTGATCCAGGCGGTGGGCTTCGTCGGCTCCTCCGACATCGCCCAGTACGTCTACGCGCGGGCGACGGCGACGGGGAAGCGCGCGCAGTGCTTCGGCGGTGCCAAGAACCACATGATCATCATGCCCGACGCGGACCTGGATCAGGCGGTCGACGCCCTGATGGGCGCCGGCTACGGCTCGGCGGGCGAGCGCTGCATGGCGGTCTCGGTGGCGGTGCCGGTCGGCGAGAAGACCGCCGACGCGCTGATGAAGAAGCTCATCCCGCGGGTCGAGGCGCTGAAGATCGGCCCCTCGACGGATCCGAGCGCCGATTACGGTCCGCTCGTCACCAAGGCGGCGCTGGAGCGGGTGCGGGGCTACGTCGATCTCGGCGTGCGCGAGGGCGCCAAGCTCGTGGTCGACGGCCGCGACTTCAAGATGCAGGGCTACGAGAACGGCTTCTACCTCGGCGGCTGCCTGTTCGACCACGTCACGCCCGAGATGCGCATCTACAAGGAGGAGATCTTCGGACCCGTCCTGTCGGTGGTGCGCGCGAAGGACTACGCCGAGGCGCTGCGGCTGCCCTCCGAGCACGAATACGGCAACGGCGTCGCGATCTTCACCCGCGACGGCGACGCGGCGCGCGACTTCGCCGCGAAGGTGACGGTCGGGATGGTCGGCGTGAACGTGCCGATCCCCGTGCCGCTCGCCTACTACACCTTCGGCGGCTGGAAGCGCTCGGGTTTCGGCGACCTCAACCAGCACGGGCCGGACTCGATCCGCTTCTACACCAAGACCAAGACGGTCACGGCGCGCTGGCCCTCGGGCGTGAAGGAGGGCGCGCAGTTCTCGATGCCGATCATGCAGTAGGCGCGATCGGATCATCGGCTCCGCCCGGCTGTCCGGACAGAGCTGTCGACAGCGCGCGACGCCGCACCGGCGCGCGCGGGATCCGCACTCCCGAGTGGGAGAGGGGTAGGGGCGACCGGAGATCGCGCGGGGTGGCTCGGCTTCAGGATTGAACGCCGAAGGTCGAGCTGCCAGCGGCACGGTCCTGTCTTCTTGCTGAAGCGTCCGTCCCTCACGCGGGATCTCCGATCCCCCGGCCCCTCTCCCACGCGGGAGAGGGGAGAAGGCGCCTTTTCCGACCAAGGACATCGCCGTGAGCCTGTTCGCGCTGCCCGAGGATCAGATCGCCATCCGCGACATGGCGCGCACCTTCGCCGCCGAGCGCATCGCGCCGCGGGCGCTCGACTGGGATGCCGAGAAGCACTTCCCCGTCGACGTGTTGCGCGAGGCCGGCGCCCTCGGGATGGGCGGGATCTATGTCGGGGAGGAGCACGGCGGCTCCGGCCTCACCCGGCTCGACGCGGCGCTGATCTTCGAGGCGCTGGCCACCGGCTGCCCGACCGTGTCGGCCTTCCTGTCGATCCACAACATGGCGACCTGGATGATCGACCGGTTCGGGTCGGACGCTCAGCGCGCGCGCTGGCTGCCGGACCTGTGCCGGGCCGAGCGGCTGGCCGCCTACTGCCTCACCGAGCCCGGCTCCGGTTCCGACGCCGCGGCGTTGCGCACCAGCGCCCGGCGCGAGGGCGACACCTACATCCTCGACGGCACCAAGCAGTTCATCTCCGGCGCGGGCGCGGTCGACCTCTACGTGGCGATGGTGCGCACCGGCGAGCCGGGGCCGCGGGGCATCTCGACGCTGGTCGTGCCGGCCGACGCGCCGGGCCTCTCCTTCGGGGCCAACGAGCGCAAGATGGGCTGGAATGCCCAGCCCACCCGGCAGGTGATCTTCTCCGGCTGCCGCGTGCCTGTCGGGAACCGCCTCGGCGAGGAGGGGATCGGCTTCCGCATCGCCATGGCGGGCCTCGATGGCGGGCGGATCAACATCGGCGCCTGCTCGCTCGGCGGCGCCCAGAATGCGCTGGACAAGGCGCTCGGCTACATGCGCGAGCGGCGCGCCTTCGGACACCGCCTCGACGAATTCCAGGCCTTGCAGTTCCGCCTCGCCGACATGGCGACCGAGTTGGAGGCAGCCCGCCTGATGATCTACGCGGCCGCCGCCGCCCTCGACCGCCGCGACCCGGACGCGACGCAGCGCGCCGCCATGGCCAAGCGCTTCGCCACCGATATCGGGTTCAAGGTCGCCGACGAGGCGCTGCAGCTCCACGGCGGCTACGGCTACCTGTCGGAATACGGCGTCGAGAAGATCGTCCGAGACCTGCGCGTCCACCAGATCCTGGAGGGCACCAACGAGATCATGCGGCTCATCGTGGCGCGGGGGCTGGTGCAGCCGTGAGGATGCAAGACGCCCGCACTTTAACGCGGCTTTGCGTCGAGTGCCCGTCGAATACCTTCCGGATCGTGCGCGATGACGGTCAGATAAGCGCGCGCAGGTTGGTCGGGCACCGTGCGCCCCTGCTCCCAGTCGCGAAGCGTCCCGATCGGGATGTGGTAGCGCGCGGAAAATTCCTCCTGCGTCAGGTCGAGAGCACGGCGCAGGGTACGGATCCGGGGAATTCGGCGAGCCACGTCGAGTTCGTCCGGCGACATCGGCCGCGCATCCGGGTCGCCGGCCGCCGCGGCGGCGACCTCGGCTTCGGTCATCGGACGCATCGGCGGCAGGTCGAAGGGGATCTCGCTCCCATCCGGCTCGCACTTCACCGCGACCCCGTCAGGGCGAATTCTCGCGGAAATAATGGTGTTGCTCATGACGCTCCGCTCGCCGAGCCGAGATCAGGCGGACGGCTCCGCCGCGTTCCGTGTAGGTGACATGCAGGACAACGCCCATGCAAAGACCGAGAAGGTTCGCGCGCTCCTCACCATAATCGGCTCGGTCGTCGATCCACTCCACCGCGAAGGGATCGCGAAAGGCCGCGATGGCCACCTCGAACGCGACGCCGTGCCGGCGCAGGTTGATGACCGCCTTTTGCGGGTCCCATTCGAAGCGGACCGACATGGTTGTACGGAGTTTCCGTAGGAGACTCAAGCGACCCAAGAGTACCACATCGACACTGGGAGGATCGGACGTGACGCAGATCGCCTTTCTGGGCCTCGGCAACATGGGCGGGCCGATGGCCGCCAACCTCGTGAAGGCCGGGCATGCCGTCGCCGGCTACGACCTGGTCCCGGCCGCCCGCGAGGCGGCGCGGGAGCAGGGAGTGCGCATCGCCGAGTCGGCACCCGCGGCGGTGGCCGACGCCGAGGTGATCGTCACCATGCTGCCCGCGGGCCGGCACGTGCTCTCCCTGCTCGACGAGGTCCTGCCCCAGGTCGCGGCGGGCGCCCTCGTCGTGGACTGCTCGACCATCGATGTCGCGAGCGCCCGGGAGGCCCACGCCAAGGCCGCCGCGCGCGGGCTCGCGAGCCTCGACGCACCGGTCTCGGGAGGGGTCGGCGGCGCCAAGGCCGGGACGCTCACCTTCATGGCGGGCGGGTCGCCCGAGGCCTTCGCCCGCGCCGAGCCGATCCTCGCCCGGATCGGCCGCAAGTCCGTGCATTGCGGCGAGGCCGGCGCCGGGCAGGCGGCCAAGATCTGCAACAACATGATTCTCGGGATCTCGATGATCGGCGTCGCCGAGGCCTTCGTCCTCGCGGAGAAGCTCGGCCTGTCGCACCAGGCGCTGTTCGACGTCGCCTCGACCTCCTCGGGCCAGTGCTGGTCGCTGACGAGCTACTGCCCGGTGCCCGGACCGGTCCCGGCCTCGCCCGCGAACAATGATTACCGGCCGGGCTTCGCCGCGGCGCTGATGCTGAAGGATCTGCGGCTGTCCCAGGAGGCCGCCGCCGCGACCGGCGCCGCGACGCCGCTGGGCGCCCACGCGGAGGCGCTCTACGCCGCCTTCGCGGCGGCCGGGGAGGAGGGCACCGACTTCTCGGGCATCATCCGGCACCTGCGTGCGGCGACCCGCGACGCCTGACCCCACCCCTGTCCCTTCCCCGCCCACGCTTGCAGGGAAGGGCCGCCCCGTGAGATGAGCCCGGTTTCGGCACCGGCGCCGCGCATCGGCGCGCGCCGGCGACGCCCGGTCCCAGTCTTCGGTCGCGACCCATGAACATCTTCGCCGCTTTCGAGGAGCGCATCGGCGAGGCGCTCGCCCATCTCACACGCGCCGGGCACCTGCCCGAGGGGCTCGACCTCTCCCGCGTCGTGGTCGAGCCGCCGCGCGACGCGAGCCACGGCGACCTCGCGACGAACGCGGCGCTCGTCCTCGCCAAGGAGGCCCGCGCCAACCCGAAGGCGCTGGCCGAGCTCATCGCCGCCGAGCTGCGCCAGGATCCGCGCGTGGTGGAGGCGAGCGTCGCCGGGCCGGGCTTCCTCAACCTGCGCCTCGCGCCGGAGGTCTACGGCGACGTCGTGCGGGCGGCCTTGCGCGCGGGCGAGGCCTACGGGCGCGGGCCGGCGCGGCCCGGCCTCGTCAACATCGAGTACGTCTCGGCCAACCCGACCGGGCCGATGCATGTCGGGCACGGGCGCGGGGCGGTGTTCGGCGACGCGCTGGCGAGCCTGCTCGTCGCCGCCGGCCGGCAGGTCGTGCGCGAATACTACGTCAACGACGCGGGCGCGCAGGTCGACGTGCTCGCCCGCTCCGCCTTCCTGCGCTACCGCGAGGCGCTGGGCGAGACGATCGCGGCGATCCCCGAGGGGCTCTACCCGGGCGACTACCTGAAGCCCGTCGGCCGGGGACTCGCCGAGACCTACGGGGCGAGCCTGCGCGACAAGCCCGAATCCGAATGGCTGCCGGTGGTGCGCGCCTTCGCGATCGCCGCGATGATGGACCTGATCCGCGACGACCTCGCGGCTCTGGGCATCCGGCACGACGTGTTCTTCTCGGAGCGCACGCTGCAGGGCGGCGGCAATGGCGGCGCCGTGGCGGCGCTGCTCGACGACCTGCGCCGCAAGGACCTCGTCTATGTCGGCCGCCTGCCGCCGCCCAAGGGGCAGCTCCCGGAGGATTGGGAGGACCGCGACCAGACGCTGTTCCGCTCCACCGCCTTCGGCGACGACATCGACCGGCCGCTGCTGAAGTCGGACGGGTCCTACACCTACTTCGCGTCGGACATCGCCTACCACGCCTCCAAGGTGGAGCGGGGCGCCAGCGAGCTGATCGACGTGCTCGGCGCCGATCACGGCGGCTACGTCAAGCGCATGCAGGCGGCGGTGCGGGCCGTCTCCGACGGGCGCGTCGCCCTCGATGTGAAGCTCTGCCAGCTGGTGCGCCTCCTGCGCGGCGGCGAGCCCGTGAAGATGTCCAAGCGCTCCGGCGAGTTCGTCACCCTGCGCGAGGTCATCGACGAGGTCGGGCGGGACCCCGTCCGCTTCATGATGCTCTACCGGAAGAACGACGCCACCCTGGATTTCGACCTCGCCAAGGTGGTCGAGCAGTCGAAGGACAACCCGGTCTTCTACGTGCAATACGCCCATGCCCGAACCGCGAGCGTGTTCCGGCAGGCCCGCGAGGCCTTCCCCGAGGACGATCTCTCGCCGCAGGCGCTGGCCGAAGCCGACCTCGCCCTGTTGAGTGATTCGGGCGAAGCGGAGATCATGCGCCTGATCGCGCAATACCCGCGCGTGATCGAATCGGCCGCGGGCGCCCACGAGCCGCACAGGCTGGCCTTCTACCTCTACGAATTGGCCAGCGCGTTCCACAGTTTCTGGAACAAGGGCAAAGACTTGCCGCAATTACGGTTTGTTAATCAGACCGATCGAAAGTCCACCCGGTCGAGGCTGGCGCTGGTCGCGGCTCTCCGGGGCGTCCTCGCCTCGGGCCTCGGGGTTCTCGGCGTCACTGCGCCGGACGAGATGCGGTGACGCGCCGGGGCGGAGACGCGGGCGGGGCCTCGGCGTGGTAGGATGCGCCACGACCCGGGCGGGGCGCGGCAGCGCCGTGCCGGGATCGAGCGATCGCGGCGAGGTGACGCAGGCGTGAACAGGATGGGGCTGCCATGACGACCAACGCTTCCCGGATCCCCGTCGATTTCGACGGGTTCGCGCCGGATCGGCAGCCTCCCTCCGAGACGCAGGGCGCCGCCCGCGCGGCGGACGGACGGGGCGACCCGCTCGCCGAACTCGCCCGCATCGTCGGCCAGGACGATCCCTTCCGGGCCCTCCTCGCCGCGAAGGAGAGGGGCCGGGCCACGAGCGCCGACGAAGGGCGGGGACGCGTCGAGCCGCTGCTGCCGCTCTACGGCAGCGAGCCGGACGAGCCGGCGCGCGGCCCCTCGCTCGACGCCTTCAACCAGTATCTCTCGGCCGTCCAGCGCGAGCCGGATCCCGAGCCCGAGCCCCTCGACGAGCCGCACATCGTCCCGGCGGAGGAGCCGGCGCCCGAGAAGCCGCGCGAGCGGCGTCGTCTCGCCCTGGTCGGGACGGCGCTCGGCATCGTGGCGGTCGCGGTGGGCGGTGCCCTGACTTGGCGGGCCGTGCATCCGAGTCGCGGCTCCGGGGCGCCGATCGTCGTCATGGCCGACCAGGCTCCGCTCAAGATCGCGCCAGAGAATGCCGGCGGCGTTGAGATCCCGGACCAGAACAAGCAGATCTACGAGCGCAACGCCAAGGACGGTCAGATCAAGATCGTCAACCGCGAGGAGCAGCCCGTCGACGTGAAGCAGGCGGCGAAGGCGCTCACCAGCGACGCCTCCACGGCGGGCACGCCGGCTCCGGCGCCGAGCGCGCCCGTGAACTTGCTGACCGAATCCCTCGGGGAGCCGCGGCGCGTGCACACGGTGACGGTGCGCCCGGAGCCGCCGCCGGCCGAGATCCAGCGCGCCGCCCAGGCGCAGAACCCGGCCCCGGCCCCGGCGCCGGTCCCGACCATGACGCTGCCCGACACGGCGGGGGCCGCCACGCCGGCGCCGTCGACGCCGCGGGCGGTGACGCGCTCGATCCAGGCGGCGACGACCCCGGCGCCAGCCGAGCCCAAGGCCGTCGAGACGGTCGCCTCGACCACGGTCTCGGCGCCGAAGCCCCGGCCGAAGCCCCCCGCGCCCCAGCAGGTCGCCTCGGCCGACGCGGCCAAGCCCGTCGCCGAGGTCGTGAAGGCCTCGCCCGCGACCACGGCGCCCGTGGGCGGCTTCTCGGTGCAGCTCGGCGTGCGGGCGAGCGAGAAAGACGCCCGCGCGGCCTTCGCGCAGGCCCGCGAGCGCTACGCCGACGCGCTCGGCGGCCAGTCGCCGCTCATCCGGCAGGCCGAGGTGAACGGCAAGACGATCTTCCGCGTGCGGGTCGGACCGATGTCGAAGGAGAGCGCCAACAGCCTGTGCAGCAAGCTGCAGGGCGAGGGCGGCACCTGCTTCGTGGCGAAGAACTGAGCGGAGCGCTCGCGACGCTGCCTCTTGCGGGCT
Organism: Methylobacterium sp. JK268; assembly: GCF_054052225.1. Lineage (NCBI taxonomy): Bacteria > Pseudomonadati > Pseudomonadota > Alphaproteobacteria > Hyphomicrobiales > Methylobacteriaceae > Methylobacterium > Methylobacterium sp. JK268. The sequence goes on from NZ_JBSVZN010000016.1 coordinate 44,919, forward strand.
GGCGGATCCACAGAACGCGAAAACTACAAACAGGGCACAGACTTACGTCGAGACACAACGGTTCCCAGATGTGGCGCGGGGAACCCCTCTCCCGTGCGGGAGAGGGGCAGGGGATCGGAGATCCCGCGTGAGGGTCCAGGTGGTTCAGCAAGTATTCTGACGTGTCCCGCTGCCAGCACGACCGTCTTCGCTTGATGACGGCAGGGTCCGGGACCCTCACCCCCACCCCTCTCCCGCACGGGAGAGGGGATCCCGCGGGTCTCCTCGGTTCCGTTCGAGCGTTTGCGAAAGAAAGGCTTTTTCACGCCGACAGCCGAGGTGTGAACACCCTCCCCCGCAGAGGGGGGTGGGTCGGGACCGCCGCCCGCCAGAGGACATCCGAACGAGGAATAGCCCACCGATGACCAGCCGTGCCCTCATCCTCGGCTGCGCCGGGACCGCCCTGCACCCCGACGAGGTCGCGTTCTTCCGGGACGTGCAGCCCTGGGGCTTCATCCTGTTCAAGCGGAATATCGGGACGCCGGACGAGGTCCGCGCGCTGTCCGACTCACTGCGCGACACGGTCGGCCGCGCCGACGCGCCCGTCCTGATCGACCAGGAGGGCGGGCGCGTTCAACGCATGGGGCCGCCGCACTGGCGCGCCTACCCGTCCGCGCGGACCTACGCGCGGGCCGGCGGGCGCGAGGAGGGGCCGGCCCTCGCTCGCCTGGGCGCGCGCCTGATGGCCCACGATCTCGCGGCGGTCGGCATCACCGTCGACTGCGCGCCCATCCTCGACGTGCCGGTCCCGGGCGCCAACGCGGTGATCGGCGACCGCGCCTACGGCACCGATCCGGACACCGTCGCGGCGTTCGGCCGCGCGGTCGCCGAGGGCCTGATGGAGGGTGGCGTGCTGCCGGTCGTCAAGCACGTGCCGGGGCATGGGCGCGGCAACGCCGACAGCCACCTCGCCCTGCCGGTGGTCGAGGCGGACCGCGCGAGCCTCGACGCCCACGACTTCGCGCCGTTCCGGGCCCTCCGCGACCTGCCGCTCGCCATGTCGGCGCACGTGGTCTTCGCCGCCCTCGATCCGGAGCACCCGGCCACCACCTCCGCGCGGGTGATCGGCGAGGTGATCCGCGGGCAGATCGGCTTCGACGGCCTGCTGATGACCGACGACCTGTCGATGAAGGCCCTGTCGGGAAGCTTCCGCGGGCGGACGGAGGCCGCTTTCCGGGCGGGCATCGACGTGGCGCTCCACTGCAACGGCGACCGGGACGAGATGGAGGGTGTCGCCGCGGCGGCGCCGATCCTCGCCGGGGCCGCGCTCCGGCGGGCCGAGGCGGCGCTGGCGCGCAGGACGCCGCCCGCCCCCTTCGACGTGACGGAGGCTGCCGCCCGCCTCGAGGCCGGCCTCGCCCGCGCCGCCACGGCCTGACGCGGACGGGCAGGATGCGGGACGCGCCTGCGTTCGAGGAGGCGGCCGGGTCCGATCCGAAGCTCGTCGTGGACGTGGACGGGTTCGAGGGTCCCCTCGATCTCCTGCTCGAACTCGCGCGGCGGCAGAAGGTCGACCTCACCCGGATCTCGATCCTCGCCCTCGTGGAGCAGTACCTCGCCTTCATCGAGGAGGCGCGGCGGCTGCGGCTCGAACTCGCGGCCGATTATCTCGTGATGGCGGCCTGGCTCGCCTACCTGAAGTCGCGCCTTCTCCTGCCCACGCCCCCGCGCGGACCGGAACCCAGCGCGGACGAACTCGCGACGATCCTCGCCCTTCGGCTGCGACGGCTCGAAGCGGTCCGCGCGGCGGCGGACCGCCTCTTCGCCCGCGCCCAGCTCGGCCGCGACCTGTTCGGGCGCGGAGAGGCCGCGCGCGCCGAAGCCGTGCCGGCGGCCGTGCAGGGCGCGCCCTTCGCCGCGACGCTGCACGACCTGCTCAGCGCCTATGCCCGGCAGCGTCAGGAGCGCGCCCTGGCGCGGATCTCACTCGCGCCGCGCCAGGTCTGGTCGCTGGTCGAGGCGCGCGAGGCGCTGGAGCGGCTGATCGGCCCGCGCGACGACTGGACCGACCTCGACACCTACCTCGCCCCGTTCCTCGCCGCGCCCTCCCGCCGGGCGAGCGTGCGGGCCTCCGCGCTCTCGGCGGTGCTGGAACTCGCCCGCGAGGGGCGCATCGTGCTGCGCCAGGACGCTCCCTTCGCGCCGCTCTGGCTGCGGCCGGCCGGGGAGGAGTGATGTCCCGCAACGCCCCCCTCGCGCTGCTGCCCGGAATCGCGGCCGAGCCGGATGCCGCGGCCGTGCGCCTCGCCGAGGCGCTGATCTTCGCGGCGCACAGGCCCCTCGACGCCGCCGCCCTCGCGGCGCGCCTGCCGCCCGGCACGGATGTCGAGGCCGTGCTGGCATGCCTGCGCCGCCTCTACCTGCCGCGCGGCATCAACCTCGTGCGGGTCGCGGGCGGCTACGCCTTCCGCACGGCGCCGGACCTCGCCGCCGCCCTGCGGGGCGGCGCGCCCGAGCCGCGCCGCCTGTCTCGGGCCGCCGTCGAGACCCTGGCGATCGTCGCCTACCATCAGCCCGTCACCCGGGCGGAGATCGAGGAGATTCGCGGGGTTTCCACCTCGAAGGGCTCCCTCGACCTGCTTCTCGAGACCGGCTGGGTGCGCCTGCGCGGACGGCGGCGCACGCCCGGGCGGCCCGTGACCTACGGCACCACCCCGGCCTTCCTGGAGCAGTTCGGCCTCGATTCCATCGGCGACCTCCCCGGGCTCGACGAACTCAAGGGGCTGGGCCTCCTCGACGGGCGCCTGCCGCCGGGCTTCGGCGTGCCGGTCCCTTCCGACGCCCCCGCCCTGCATCTCGACGAGGACGACCTCGCCGGGGGCGCCGACGAGGCGTGAGCCGTTCCGCGGCTGTTGGCACCGCCCGGAAGCGCTTGTTTTCGCTTCCCGTGGTCCTTAGGTTCCGGCCAGCATCAAGTGACCACCGCGCGGAGCCTCGCCCCTGCGGTGCGGGAGACAGCCATGGGTGGCGCAAGCATCTGGCACTGGATCGTCGTCGGCGTGATCATCATGCTGCTGTTTGGGCGCGGCAAGGTGTCCGACCTGATGGGCGACGTGGCCAAGGGCATTAAGGCCTTCAAGAAGGGCATGGCCGAGGACGAGCAGGCGCCGCCGCCGGTCGTCACCCCGCCGCCCCCGGTGAGCGCGGCCGAGCCGGTGCGCACGCTGCCGCCGCATGAGCCGCTGCCGGCGGCGACGACGCCGGTGGACCGCAAGGTCGGCTGAGCCGGCGGGATCGATCCACCCGGGATCGCCGTATCATCGTCGCGCCGGGCCGGCCGGCGGGATCGCGGCCCTCGCGGCAAGCCTGTGGCGTCGCGGCCGCATCCGTGCTTGAGAGAGCCCGTCGTGGGGCGCCCGAGAGGGGCCGCCGCGCAAGTTGCAGGGCCGTGACGCCATGTTCGACATGAGTTGGGGCGAGGTGATGCTGATCGGCGGCGTGGCGCTGATCGTCATCGGCCCGAAGGACCTGCCAAAGGCGCTGCGCACCGTCGGGCAGATGACCGCGAAACTCCGGCGGATGGCGGGCGAGTTCCAGGCGCAGTTCAACGAGGCCATGCGCGAGGCGGAGCTCGACGAGGTGCGCCGGGAGGTGGAGGGCATCAACCGCTCCGTCTCCGCCGCGACGACGTCCTTCAATCCGATCCAGTCGATCCGCAACGAGATCCGCGGCGCCGTCGAGGCGCCGGCCGCCGTGACCCCGGCGCCACCGCCGCCGCCGGAGGCCCTCGCGGCCGCCACCGCGCAGCTTCACGAGGCGCAGGAGGCGGCCCAGGACGCGGCGCATACGGAGGCCCGCGCGGACGCTCCGGCGCCGCCGCCGAAGAGTGAGGCCGCCCTGCCGGACCCCGCTCCGGCGCCCCACGACGCCCCGTCCGCGCCGCCGAGCCCGCCCAGCACAGGCCACACTCCATGACCACCGATGCCGACGAAGCCGAGATCGAGGCCTCGCGCGCACCGCTCCTGGACCATCTCATCGAGCTCCGGTCGCGACTGATCAAGTCGCTGCTGGCGTTCGGGGTGATGTTCTTCGTCTGCTTCTTCTTCTCGCAGCACATCTACAACGTGCTGATCCACCCCTACGTGCAGGTCGTCGGGGTCGAGAACGCGCGCCTGATCGCGACCCACTTCCTCGAACAGGTCTTCACCAACATCAAGCTGAGCGTGTTCGGGGCGGGCTTCCTGGCTTTCCCGGTGGTGGCGACGCAGATCTACGCCTTCGTGGCGCCCGGCCTCTACCGCAGCGAGCGCCGGGCCTTCCTGCCCTACCTCATTGCCACGCCCGTCTTCTTCCTCCTCGGCGCGCTCGTGGTGTTCTTCATCGCGATGCCGATCCTGATCAAGTTCTCGGTCAGCCTGCAGCAGATCGGACAGCCGGGCGAGGCCACCATCCAGCTCCTGCCGAAGGTAGACGAGTACCTGTCGCTGATCATGACGCTGATCTTCGCGTTCGGGATCGCGTTCCAGATGCCGGTGATCCTGACCCTCCTGGGCCAGATCGGGCTGATCGACTCGAAGTTTCTGGCCGAGCGGCGGCGCTACGCGATCGTGCTGGTGTTCGTGGCGGCCGCGGTGCTGACCCCGCCGGACGTGATCAGCCAGCTGTCCCTCGCCGTGCCGATGCTGCTCCTCTACGAGGCCTCGGTCTGGTCCGTGCGCCTGATGGAGCGGCGGCGCCAGCGCGAGGAGGCCGCGGCGGCGGAGTAGGGCCTGTCCCGGAACCCTCCCCCCTCTCCGGGGGAGGGTTCGCGACACGCGGCCCCCCTCACGCCTCCAGCTGCTTGCCCAGCCGCCCCGCCAGATCCTGGATGTACTGGTAGGCGGTGCGCCCCGAGCGGGAGCCGCGGGTGGTCGCCCATTCGAGGGCCTCGGCGCGGAGCTGGTCCGGCGGCAGGTCCAGCCCGTAGCGGCCCACATAGGCGTCGATCATCGCCAGGTACTCGTCCTGCGAGCACTTGTGGAAGCCGAGCCAGAGGCCGAAGCGGTCGGAGAGGGAGACCTTCTCCTCCACCGCCTCGCCGGGATTGATCGCGGTCGAGCGCTCGTTCTCCACCATCTCCCGGGCGAGCAGGTGGCGCCGGTTCGAGGTGGCGTAGAACAGCACGTTCTCCGGCCGTCCCTCGATGCCGCCGTCGAGCGCCGCCTTCAGGGACTTGTAGGAGGTGTCCTGCCCGTCGAAGGAGAGGTCGTCGCAGAACACCACGAACCGGTGCGGATCGGTCCGGAGCAGCCCCATCAGGGCCGGCAGCCCCTCGATATCCTCGCGGTGGATCTCGACGAGCTTCAGCGGCCGCTGCCCGGCCTCGCGCCGCGCGTTGATCTCGGCGTGGACCGCCTTGACGAGCGAGGACTTGCCCATGCCGCGGGCGCCCCAGAGCAGCGCGTTGTTGGCCGGCAGCCCGCGGGCGAAGCGGTCGGTGTTGTCGAACAGCGTGTCGCGCATGCGGTCGATGCCGCGCAGCAGGCCCATCGGGACGCGGTTCACCTTCGGCACGGGCTGGAGCCTCTGCTCCGCCAGCCACACATAGGCGTCCGCCCCGCCGAGATCGGGCGCGGGGGCGGCCGGGGGCACGGCGCGGTCGAGAGCGTCGGCGATCCGGTGCAGGAGCGGCAGGAGGGCGGCGAGGTCGGGCGCGGGAGCGGTCGGGGCGGTCATGGCGGCGAGCTAGCAGAAGCCGTCCCCCCGCAGAAGCCCCTCCGGCGCCGGCCGCCCGCGCGCCGGCGGCCGCGATCGCGCTCGGGTGCCGCGACGGACCGATCCCGCCGGGTCGGGCCGTTGCCGATCGGACCCGCGCCGCGCGCGACGGAACGGTCCTCGGCGACCGGGGAGCGGCGCCGGGCGCGGGCCCAACCGCCGCAGCCGGCGCGCCGTTGCTTTCGGGTCGCCCCTGGCTATAGTCCGCGCGCTTTTGCAAGGCCGCCGGATGCCCGCGCGGCCCGTTTTCGTCTTGTACCGGGAGACCTCCACGTGATCACGCCCGCCTTCGCGCAGGGAACCGGGGCCGCCGCCGGCAGCACGGACGTCATCTTGCAGGTCGTGCCCTTCGTCCTCATCTTCGTGATCATGTACTTTCTGATCTTGCGCCCGCAGCAGAAGCGCGCGCGCGAGCATCAGGACATGGTCAAGAACGTGCGCCGCGGCGACACGATCGTCACCACCGGCGGCATCGTCGGGCGGGTGGCCAAGGTGACCGACGAGGCGAGCGAGATCGAGGTCGAGATCGCCGAGGGGGTGCGCGTCAAGGTCGTGCGCACGATGATCTCCGAGGTCCGCGCCAAGGGCGAGCCGGTCAAGGCCGCCTGAGGCGGACGAGGCCCGACATCCACGAACTGGGATCGCGATGCTCCGTTTCTCCACCTCGAAGCTCGTCGGGACGCTGGCGGTGATCATCATCGGCCTCGCGCTGGCGATCCCGAGCTTCTTCTCCCCCGAGCAGCGCAAGGCCTTCGTGGCCGCGGCGCCGTCCTGGCTCACCGCGGTGATCCCGACCCGGGCGATCGTGCTCGGCCTCGACCTGCAGGGCGGCTCGCAGATCGTCCTCGAGGTCGACCGGGCCGACCTCGTCCGCGCCATGTCCCAGCAGCTGCGCGACGACGTGCGCCGGGCCCTGCGCGAGGAGGGGGTGCAGGCGGATGGCGGCATCCAGATCACGCCCCGCGGCGTGCAGCTGCGCATCTCCGACCCCGGCAACCGCGCCAAGGCGATGCCGAAACTTCAGGCCCTGTCGCAACCCGTCACCGACGCGGTGCTGGGCCAGACCGGCTCGCGCACCCTGGATGTGCGCGAGGACCCGAACGGCACCATCCAGCTCGCCTTCACGGAGGCCGGCACCACTGCCCGCGTGCGCCGCGCCGTGCAGCAGGCCATCGAGGTGGTGCGCCGCCGCGTCGACCTCGGGGGCACCACCGAGCCGTCGATCCAGCAGCAGGGCGCCGACCGAATTCTGGTTCAGGTGCCGGGCCTGCAGGATCCGCAGCGCCTGGAGGAGCAGCTCGGCAAGACCGCCAAGCTCGAATTCCGCATGCTCGCCGACAACCCGGCGGGCGACGTCGACCTGCTGCCCTCGCGCGATTCGAACGGCCAGAAGGTGCCGGTCGAGCGCCGGGTGATGGCGGATGGCGCCGACCTCACCGACGCCCAGCCGGGCTTCGACCAGAAGACCAACGAGCCGATCGTCAACTTCAAGTTCAACCTGCGCGGCGCCCAGCGCTTCGGCCAGGCCACGAGCGAGAACGTCGGGCGGCCGATGGCCATCGTCCTCGACAACGAGGTGGTCTCCGCCCCGCGCATCCTGCAGCCGATCACCGGCGGCCAGGGCCAGATCTCGGGCCGCTTCACGGTCCAGCAGGCCAACGACCTCTCGGTGCTGCTGCGGGCCGGCGCGCTACCGGCCAAGCTCAACATCATCGAGCGCCGCACGGTCGGCCCCGGCCTCGGCCGCGATTCGATCGAGGCCGGCAAGCTCGCCACGATCGTCGCCACGCTCCTGGTCGTGACGATGATGTTCGCCTGCTACGGCGTGTTCGGCCTCTTCGCCAACATCGCGCTGCTGGTCCATGTCGGCCTGATCCTGGGGCTGATGTCGGTGCTGGAGGCCACGATGACGCTGCCGGGCATCGCCGGCATCGTGCTCACCATCGGCACCGCGGTCGATTCGAACGTGCTGATCTACGAGCGCGTGCGCGAGGAGGTCCGGGCCGGCCGCTCGATCCCCTCGGCGCTGCAGGCGGGCTTCGACCGCGCCTTCGCGACCATCATCGACTCGAACTCGACCATGGCGATCGCCGCCATCATCCTGTTCTTCATGGGCTCGGGCCCGGTGCGCGGCTTCGCGGTGGTGTTCATCCTCGGCATCATGACCACCGTCATCACCGCCGTGACGCTGACCCGGATGATGATCGCGGTCTGGTACCACCGGTTCCGGCCGAAGGTGCTGCCGATCTGACGGTTCCCCCGCGCCGCCACGGGCGGCGCCCGCCGGGGTGGTCCGCCGCCCCGCCCCGAGACCGACCCACCGAGACCCGCGATGCGCCTCCTCCGCCTCTGGCCCGACCAGTCCCACTTCGACTTCATGCGCCTGCGGCGCTTCAGCTTCCCGCTCTCGGCGCTGATGTCGGTGGGGACGCTGGTGCTGTTCCTCACGATCGGGCTGAATTTCGGCATCGACTTCAAGGGCGGCACGCTGATCGAGCTGCGCCCGAAGGCCGGACAGTCGGACGTGGCGGCGGTCCGCCACACCGCCAACGGCTTCGGCTTCGGCGAGACCGAGGTGCAGGAATTCGGCAATCAGGGCGCGATCTCGATCCGCTTCCCGCTCCAGCGCGGCGGCGAGGGCGGCCAGACCACGGTGATGCAGAAGGCTCACGACGCCTTCGATAAGGATTACGTCTTCGATCGCGTCGAGACCGTCGGCCCCCGGGTCTCGGGCGAGCTGGTGCAGTCAGGTACCGTCGGCGTCGTCCTCTCGGTCGTGGCGGTGCTGCTCTACCTGTGGTTCCGGTTCGAGCGCGAACTGGCGCTCGGCGCGATCGTCGGCACGCTGCACGACATCGTGCTCACCGTCGGCGTCTTCGTGATCTCGCGGATCGAGTTCAACATGACCTCGATCGCCGCCATCCTGACCATCGTGGGCTACTCGCTCAACGAAACGGTGGTGGTGTTCGACCGCACCCGCGAGCTGATGCGGCGCTACAAGACCATGCCGACCGAGGAACTGCTCAACCTCTCGATCAATTCGACCATGTCGCGCACTGTGATGACCGCGACCTCGACCGGCCTGTCGCTGGTGGCGCTGGTGCTGTTCGGCGGCGAGGCGATCAAGGGCTTCTCGGTGGTGATGCTGATCGGCGTGCTGATCTGCACCTACTCGGCGATCTTCATCTCCTCGCCCTTCCTGATCTACATCGGCCTGCAGGCCGGCGGCGGGCATCGCGCGACCGGACGGGACACCGCGGCCCTGCCGCAGGCGGCCGAGTGAGCGGGGCCGAGCGCCCGCGCGAGGGCTTCGTCCCGGGCCGCCACCTCATCGACGCCTACGGGGCGGGCGGCTTCCGCTTCGCGGAGATGTCGCATCGCGGCTCCATCCTGGCGCTGCCCTCCGGCATCCAGGCCTGGGCGGTGACCGAGGCCGCCGGGATCGACGCGGCGAGCCTCGCCCCCGTGCTGGCGGAGGCGGATGCGATCGACATGCTGCTGATCGGCACGGGCGCGGAGATCACCTTCCTGGCCGAGGCGCTGCGCCAGCGCCTGCGGGCCGCCGGGATCGGCCTCGACGTGATGCAGACCGGGGCGGCGGCGCGCACCTACAACATCCTGGCGGCGGAGAACCGCAAGGTCGCGGCGGCCCTGATCGCGGTGCCCTGAGGAGCCGATGAGCGCCGAGACGCCGAGCCGCGACCTCGCCTTCGCCTACGCGCATTGCGAGGAACGGGTCCGCGAGGGCGATCCCGACCGCTACGTGGCGGCCCTGTTCGCCCCCGCGGAGAAGCGCCCGCATCTCCTCGCGCTGGCGGCGTTCAGCCTGGAGGTCGCCCGGGTGCGCGACGCGGTGTCGAACCCGATGCCCGGAGAGTTGCGCCTGCAATGGTGGCGCGACGCCCTGCAGGGCGAGGCCCGCGGCGACGTCCGCGCCCACCCGGTCGCGGCCGCCCTCGACGACACGCTGGTGCGCCACCGCCTGCCGCGCCAGCCCCTGGTCGCGCTGGTCGATGCCCGCGTCTTCGACCTCTACGACGATCCGATGCCCACGACGGGGGACCTCGAGGGCTATTGCGGCGAGACCGCGTCGAGCCTGATCCGTCTCGGGAGCCTCGTCCTGGCCGACGGCGCCGATCCGGGGGGCGCCGCGGCGGCCGGTCACGCGGGCGTCGCCTACGCGGTGACCGGGCTGCTGCGCTCGCTCCCCTGGCACGCGCGGCGGGGACAGGTCTACCTGCCGGCCGACCTGCTGGGCCGCCACGGGGTCACCCGCGAGGACATCGTGACGGGACGCGGCGGGCCGGGGCTGGAGGGGGCCTGCGCGGACCTGCGGGCGCTCGCCCGGCGGCACCTCAATGCCTGCGCGAAGGCTCTCGGGACCATCTCCGGCCCGGCCAAGGCCGCCTTCCTGCCGGTGGCGCTGGTCGATCCCTACCTGCGCGCCATGGAGCGGCCGGGCTACGATCCCCTGCGGAGCGTGATCGAGATGCCGCGCTGGCGCCGCGTGCTGCGGCTGTGGCGGGCGGCGCGGCGGTAGGGCGCGCCCGGACGGCTGCCGATGCCGAGCGCGAGCGCGGAGCTCAGCACCCGGCCAGCCGGGCGATGGACTCGGTGCCGATCGTTGCCGCGCCAACGCGGCACCCATCGGCTCAGGGGCCGCCGGCTCCGCCCAGCGTCCGACGCATCCGCGACCTCAGCGCCTGGGCACTCCTGTAGCCGACGGCGGCGGCGACCTGCCGGGGATCCCTCCCCTCGGCGCCGAGCGTCAGGGCGCGCACGATGCGGGCGCGGGCGCGCCAGGCGCCGAAGCTCATCCCGGTCTCCGCGCGGAACCCGCGCGTGAAGGTTCTCCGGCTGACGCCGGCCTGGTCGGCCCAGGCATCGAGGTCGAGGTCGGCCGACGGCTCCTCGATCAAGCGGAGACAGGCCCGCCTCAGGCGGCGGTCGCTCGGAAGGGGGAGGGTCAGCGGCGTCGCGGGCGCGCGCCGGATCTCGTCCAGCACCAGGGCCGCGAGATGGCCGCCGCGCCCGGCCTCGTCGTACAGGAGCGGCTCCTCGGCCAGCGCCGCGAGCAGGGCGGCGAGGAGCGTCGAGACCTTGATGACCCGCGCGCCCGGGGCGACGTCCGCGACCGCCTTCGCGGCGAGGTAGGCGCTGCACATCGCGACCGGGCCGTGCATGGTCACGAGGTGCGGCAGGCCGGGCGGGATCCAGAGCGCGTGAGCGTCCGGGATCACCCACGTCCCGACGTCGGCGGTGGCGGTCATCAGCCCGGTGACGGCGTAGAGCAGTTGCGCCCGGTGATGCGCGTGCCGGCCGGTGGTGCTGCCCGCCGCGAACGCCTTCGGCATCACCGCGACGGCGCGCGGGACGTGCTGGTAATCCTCGGCTTTGGTCGAGCGCGCGGCATCCGTCATTGGCCCGTTCGCATATACCTTTGGCCCCACGGCGTCCAACGGGTCACCTAGAGTGCGGGGCCCGTCCCGGAGAGGCCCGCCCATGGATGCCGACACCCTGTCGCGGCGCACCGTTCGCTTCGTGAACGTCGCCCACGCCCTCGACCACTTCATCCTGCTCATCTACCCGACCGCGGTCATCGCCATCGCGGCGCAGTCGAGCCTGAGCTACGGCGAGCTGATCGGGCTCGCGACCGGCGCGTTCGTGGCGTTCGGCCTGTGCTCGCTGCCGATGGGCTGGCTCGCCGACCGCTTCGGCCGCCGCAACATGCTCGCCGTGTTCTTCCTCGGCTACGGCGGATCGTGCTTCGGCGTCGCGAGCGCCTCGACTCCGACGGCCTTCGCCGCGTGGCTCGCCGTCCTCGGCCTCGCCTCGGCGATCTACCACCCGGTGGGATCGGCCATGCTGGTCACCCACGCCCGCCGCCTCGGGCACGACCTGGGCGTCAACGGAGTCTGGGGGAACCTGGGTGCGGCCAGCGCCTCGGGAGTCACGGCCCTCCTGGCGGCCTGGTTCGGCTGGAGGATCGCCTTCGTCGTCCCGGGCCTCGTCTGCGTCGCGTGCGGGCTGGCGTTCCTGCGGCTCGTTCCGGGCGACGGCGACGGCGCCGGTCGCGGGGCCGGGAAGGCGGCCGTGATTCCGGTCGCCCGGCCCGTGCCCCTGCTGATCGTGTTCGCGTGCTCGGTCGTCGCGGGCGGGCTGACCTTCAACATCGCCACCATCGCGCTCCCGAAGGTCATCGACGAGCGCCTCGGCGCGACGCTGTCGCTCGCCGCGATCGGATCGGTCGCCACCACGGTGTTCGTGTTCGGCGCGCTGACCCAGCTGCTGATGGGCCGCCTGATCGATCGCTTCCCCATCCCGACCCTGTACCTCGCCCTCGCGGCGCTGCAGCCGATCGGCCTCGCGATCGCGGCGCTGTCCTCCGGCGTGCCTCTGCTCCTCGGCCTCGTCCTGACGATGGCCGCCATCTACGGCCAGGTGGTCATCAACGACGCGATGGTGGCGAGGTACGTCCCGCCGGCCTACCGCTCGAAGGCGTTCAGCGTGCGCTACTTCCTCGGCTTCACGGTGAGCGGCTTCGTCGTCCCGATGATCGCGCTGCTCCACGAGAGCGGGGGCTTCGTCCGCGTGCTCGGCGTGGCGGCGATGTTCGGTGCCGTCGTCCTGGCATCGGCCGTCGCGTTCTACGGCCTCACGCACACCGACGCGAGACGCGCGCTCGGTCCGGCCGAATGAGCCCCTCGCGCGGGTCGACGGCGGCCCGCGCGCCTCACTCCGCCGCGGCCGGGAGCCCCGGCTCGCCGAGCCAGGCGGCGAGGTCGGCCCGCGCCCGGTCGGTGAGGGCGCGCTTCTTGGCCTGCGCCTTCTCGGGACCACGCAGCCGCCGCCCATCGGGAGCCTTCGGGGCGTGGTCGAGGGGCGGAAACAGGCCGAAATTGACATTCATCGGCTGGAACGAGCGCGGCGCGCCCGCCTCCTCGACGCCGAGATGGCCGCCGGTGATGTGCGCGATGAGGGCGCCGAGCGCGGTGGTCGGGGGCAGGGGGGCGAGGGCGTGCCCCTGGCGCTCCGCGGCGGCGAAGCGGCCCGCCATCAGCCCGACCGCGGCGCTCTCGACGTAGCCCTCGCAGCCGGTGATCTGGCCGGCGAAGCGCAGGCGCGGCTCCGCCCGCAAACGCAGCGTCGCGTCCAGCAGGCGGGGGGAATCGAGGTAGGTGTTGCGGTGAAGGCCGCCGAGCCGGGCGAACTCGGCCTTCTCCAGGCCCGGGATGGTGCGGAAGACCCGCACCTGCTCGGCGTGGCGCAGCTTCGTCTGGAACCCCACCATGTTGTAGAGCGTGCCCAGGGCATTGTCCTGGCGCAGCTGGACGATGGCGTAGGCCTTCACCGTCGGGTTGTGCGGGTTCGTGAGCCCGAAGGGCTTCATCGGACCGTGCCGCAGGGTCTCGGGACCGCGCTCGGCCATCACCTCGATCGGCAGGCAGCCGTCGAAGTAGGGTGTCGAGGCCTCCCACTCCTTGAAGGAGGTGGTCTCGCCGGCGACGAGCGCCGCCACGAACGCCTCGTACTGCGCCCGGTCCATCGGGCAGTTGATGTAATCCGCCCCCGTCCCGCCCGGCCCCGCCTTGTCGTAGCGCGACTGGAACCACGCGACACCCATGTCGATGGACTCGCGGTGCACGATCGGGGCGATCGCGTCGAAGAAGGCCAGCGCGTCCGCTCCCGTCAGGCCGCGGATGCCCTCGGCGAGGCCGGGCGCGGTGAGCGGGCCGGTGGCCAGGATCACGCTCTCCCAGGAGGCGGGCGGCAGGCCGTCGATCTCCTCGCGCAGGATCGTCACCCGCGGATGCGCCTCCAGGGCGGCGGTGACGGCCCGCGAGAAGCCCTCGCGGTCGACCGCGAGGGCGCCGCCGGCCGGCACCTGGTGGGCGTCGCCGGCCCGCATGATCAGCGAGCCGAGGCGGCGCATCTCCTGGTGGAGCAGGCCGACCGCGTTGAGGGCGGCGTCGTCCGAGCGGAAGGAGTTCGAGCAGACGAGCTCGGCGAGGCCGTCGGTGCGGTGGGCCTCGGTCGCGCGCAGCGGGCGCATCTCGTGCAGCACCACCGGCAGGCCCGCCTCGGCGATCTGCCAGGCGGCTTCGGAACCGGCGAGGCCGCCGCCGACGACGTGGATGGGGGAGGATCCGGACATGCCCCGGAATAGCGGATCGCACCCGCTCGAATCAACGCGGGTGCCGGAGACGCGAACGCCCGCCGGGAGGGCGGGCGCGCAGATTTCGGACCGGTCAGGACCGAAGATCAGGCCGCGTGGACGCGGGCGATGCCCTGGATCTCGGACCGGCTGATGCCGAGATCGTCGAGCTCGCGGTCCGACAGGCGCGACAGCTCGACCACCGTCTCCCGGTAGCGGAGATAGGTGCGGACCTTCGAGAGGAGGAACGACAGGAACATGGAATTGACCCCTTGATGGGCAGACAAAGCCGAAAGTGTCGGCAGCGCTGCCTCATTGTGTTGCAACGCAACATATGGCGTCGCGGCACCGCATGAGGAGTCGAAGGTTCGTAGCCCAGATATGCGCGAACGGCATGGAGTGGGTAGGAATTCGTCAACCCAATGCTCTGCACGCTTGGAAGGCATGGGAATCCGGGCGTTCCCGGCCGATTCCTGCATGCTGCGGACGCGAAGACGGCGCGCCCGCCCGGCGCCCCGGCCCGGTCAGTGCAGCCGGGGCGCCACGAGGAAGCGCTCGCGATCGGCGGATTGCACGGTGACGGCGAGGGTGCGGCCGTCGCGCCGGATCGTCAGCGGCACGGGCACGCCGGCCTCGCCGAGGGCCCAGACCCGCCGGAAGAACTCCCCGAGATCCGCGACGCCCCTTCCCGCCACCTCCACCAGGGCGTCCCCGGCCCGCAGGTCCGCCGCCGCGGCGGGTCCGCGGCTGGCGAGGCCCATCACCACGACCTCCTGGTCGATCTCCGTGGCGTAGAGCCCGAGCCACGGCCGCGGTGGACGCGCCGCCCGTCCCCGCGTGGTCAGGTCGGTCAGGATCGGCGTCAGCAGGTCGATCGGCACGACCATGTTGATCGCGCGGGCCTCGCCGCCGCTCTGCTGGAGCTGCAGCGAGCCGATGCCGAGGAGGTCGCCCCGGGGTCCGATCAGGCCGGCCCCGCCCCAGTGCGGGTGCGAGGGCGCGGTGAAGATCGCGTCGTCGAGCACGTACTCCCAGTAGCCCGCGAAGCTCTGCCGGGCCACCACCCGTGCCGCCACCGCCCGCGTACGACCCCCCGCCCCGGCGACCACGGCCGCGTCGCCGACGCTCAGGTCGCCGGAGCGGCCCAGCGGCAGCACCGGCAGGTCGAGCCGCCCCAGCGCCTGCACGAGCCCGAAGCCCGTGGCAGCGTCGAACCCGACCACGTGGCCCTGGACGCTGCGCCCGTCCTGCGTCGTCAGCCACACTGTCTGCGCCTCGGTGACGAGGTAGCCGATGGTGAGCACCAACCCGTCCGCGCCGATCAGCACGCCGTTGCCGGCCCGCTCGGTCCCGAGGGACTCCGCCGTGAAGGCCTCGTCCGGCACCCGGGCGGAGAGGGACACCACCGCCGAGAGGGTGCGGTCGAGGTCGTAGGCGTAGTCGGCGGGCCGCGGCTGCGCCGCGAGGGGGATCTTCCAGTCGCCCGACGCCGCCATCCCGCCTTCTCCTCCCGCGGGATCCCGCATCCCGCCATCCGCCGGAGATAGGTCGCGCCCGGCTGAGCAACAGCGGGTCAGGGGCGCGCATGCGAAAGCCCGCCTGGCGGAGCCGGGCGGGCTGACGGTGCGGTCCGGCGCCGCGGCGCCGGGGTCGCGGCGCCGAAGTCGCGGCGCCGAAGTCGCGATCAGTACTTGCGGATGATCGGCGCCGGGGCCGGAGCCGGGGCGGCGGCCGCGGTGTAGAGCGGCACCACGATGCGGCCCCACACTTCCGTGTTCTCGCCGCGCGGCACGGCCGTCACGACGTCGCGGGCGACGTAGATCTGCGCCGTGGCGAAGCCGAAATCGTAGCCGATCAGGCCGCCGAGGGCGAACCGGCCGCGGCCGGGACCACCGTTGGCCAGCGCCGCGACGCTGCGGAGGCTCGTGTCGAAGTTGTAGGTGCCGTAGCCGATCGCACCGATCTCGAACTTGCCGAACTTCTTCGTCGCCGTGAGGTCGAGGTTCAGCGAGTCGGAGATCACGAAGGGGCCGCGGGTGTTGCCGAAGCCAACCGTGTTGACGCCCGGGAACTTGGCCGGCGAGTCGTAGATGTTCGCCGTCAGGTTGGCGGTCAGGTTCCAGCCGTCTCCGGTGTAGCTGCCGGCGATTCCGAAGCGGTAGGTGTTCGACGCGAGCTGGGGAAGGACCGGGGCGGCCACGAAGTTACCGGCGTTGTTCACCAGCACGCCGCGGTCGCCGTTGAGCTCGTTCAGGTAGGAACCGCCGAGCAGGCTGACGCCGAAGTTGTTGCCGAGATCGAAGGCCCAGATCGCGCCGACGAAGGTGCCGACGTTGATCGAGAGGTCGCGGATGCCGGCCGGGCCGCCGTTCTTGCCGAACGCGAACACGGTGGGGGGCGCCAGGGCCAGTTCGACGCGGCCGCCGCCGAGGACGACCGGGGTCGACCACACCAGGACCGGAATGTTGACGCCGACATCGACCGGCAGTGCGCCCGGTCCGGCGTCGGGCGTCTGCCGATACAGGAAGGTGTTGATCGCGTAGACGCCTTCCGGCAGCGGCGCGCCGACCGCCAGACCGACCTGCTCACCCGGCACCGTTGTCGTCTGCGCGAACGCGCCGGTCGCCGTGAAGCCCAAAGAGAGAGCAGCCGCCCCCGCGGCGAGCCAATGCTTGACCATTACAGTTTCCTTCCCGTCGCTGCTGACTGAACTCTGGGCCAAGGTGAGCCGAACGGCGGCGCCACCTGCTTTTGATGCAGGGTTCTGCCGTCGCTGCTTCGCCTGACCCGCTTCGGTCGCGACACAGTCTGAACACGGTCAGTTTTCTACAGCCACGCTCGGAAAGCCAGCGAAATGCCCGCCGCGAAGGCACTTGCACGGCAAGCGTTGCGGAAAAGTCGCAATTGCGTCACAGGCCCGCCGGAGTTCGACTATCGAAGGCAGCGGTCGAATGCCGGAAAACGGACGGAAGCCTTCGGAAACAGCGGCGTACTTTGGTACAACCTGTCGGCTTTCGGCGTCGTTTCGCGGCGAACTGAGCCGAACGCCGTGGCGCCGCGGCGGCGATCCCGCGCCGGGGCAACCGGGGATCGGGCCGGGACGCGGGGGCGGCGGCTCGCGCTCAGCCGCGGGCGGGGCGGCTCACTCGGCCGCCAGCTTGCCCGCGCGCAGGGGGCGGCGGGCCAGCACCTCGCGC
Organism: Methylobacterium sp. JK268; assembly: GCF_054052225.1. Taxonomy (NCBI): domain Bacteria; kingdom Pseudomonadati; phylum Pseudomonadota; class Alphaproteobacteria; order Hyphomicrobiales; family Methylobacteriaceae; genus Methylobacterium; species Methylobacterium sp. JK268. The sequence goes on from NZ_JBSVZN010000016.1 coordinate 62,004, forward strand.
AGGAAGCGGCCCGTGTGGCTCGCCTTGGCGCGGGCGATCCCCTCCGGCGTGCCCTGGGCCACGATCGTGCCGCCCCCGTCGCCGCCCTCCGGGCCCATGTCGATCACCCAGTCGGCGGTCTTGATGACTTCGAGGTTGTGCTCGATCACCACCACGGTGTTGCCCTGGTCGACGAGTTCGTGGAGCACTTCCATCAGCTTGGCGACGTCGTGGAAGTGCAGCCCCGTGGTCGGCTCGTCGAGGATGTAGAGGGTGCGGCCGGTGGCGCGCTTCGAGAGTTCCTTCGAGAGCTTCACCCGCTGCGCCTCGCCGCCCGACAGGGTGGTCGCCTGCTGGCCCACGCGCACGTAGCCGAGCCCGACCCGCGCCAGGGTCTCGAGCTTGTCGCGGATGGCCGGCACCGCCTTGAACAGGTCCGCCGCCTCCTCGACGGTCATGTCGAGGACGTCCGCGATCGAGCGTTCGCGGTACTTCACCTCCAGGGTCTCGCGGTCGTAGCGCTTGCCCTTGCAGACGTCGCAGGTCACGTAGACGTCGGGCAGGAAGTGCATCTCGATCTTGATGACGCCGTCGCCCGAGCAGGCCTCGCAGCGCCCGCCCTTCACGTTGAAGGAGAAGCGTCCCGGCTGGTAGCCGCGGGCCTTGGCCTCGGGCAGGCCGGCGAACCAGTCGCGGATCGGCGTGAAGGCGCCGATATAGGTGGCCGGGTTCGAGCGCGGCGTGCGGCCGATCGGCGACTGGTCGATGTCGATGACCTTATCGAGGAATTCCAGCCCCTCCAGGCGCTCGAACGGGGAGGGGTGTTCGACGGCGCCGTTGAGCTTGCGGGCCACCGCCTTGTAGAGCGTGTCGATCACGAGCGTCGACTTGCCGCCGCCCGAGACGCCGGTCACGCAGGTGAAGGTGCCGAGCGGGATCTCGGCGGTCACGTCCTTCAGGTTGTTGCCGCGCGCGCCGACCAGCCGCAGCACCTTGTCCTTGCGGATCTTGCGCCGGGAGGCCGGCATGCGCACGGCGAGTTCCCCGGTCAGGTACTTGGCGGTGAGCGAGTTCGGGTTGGCGAGGAGTTGCTCCGGGGTGCCCTGCGCCACGATCTCGCCGCCGTGGATGCCGGCGCCCGGCCCGACATCGACCACGTAATCGGCCTGCAGGATCGCGTCCTCGTCGTGCTCGACGACGATCACCGAGTTGCCGAGGTCGCGCAGCCGCTTCAGGGTGCCGAGCAGCCGCTCGTTGTCGCGCTGGTGCAGGCCGATCGAGGGCTCGTCGAGCACGTAGAGGACACCGGTCAGGCCCGAGCCGATCTGCGAGGCGAGGCGGATGCGCTGGCTCTCGCCGCCCGAGAGCGAGCCCGAGTTGCGCGCCAGCGTGAGGTATTCGAGCCCGACATCGACCAGGAAGGTGAGGCGGTCCCGGATCTCCTTCAGGATCCGCACCGCGATCTCGTTCTGCTTGGCGCTGAGCTGCTCGGGCAGGGCGGTGAACCAGGCATGCGCATCGCGCACCGCGAGACCGGCAACCTCGGCCACGTCGCGCATCGCGACCTTGACCGCGAGCGCCTCCGGCTTGAGCCGCTTGCCGCCGCAGGCCTGGCAGGGCGTCTCGGCCATGAACCGCCCGATCTCCTCACGGGCCTGGTCGCTCTCCGTCTCGCGGTAGCGGCGCTCCAGGTTCGGCACCACCCCCTCGAAGGGCTTGGTCACGTCGTAGGCGCGCAGCCCGTCATTGTAGGAGAAGCGGATCGCGTCCCCGTCGGAGCCGAACAGCACCACCTGGCGCGCCGCCGCCGTCAGCTTGCTCCAGGGCACGTCGGTGCGGAACCGGTAGTGGCGGGCGAGCGCGTCGAGGGTCTGGCCGTAATAGGGCGAGGTCGACTTCGCCCAGGGCGCGATGGCGCCCCGTTCGAGGCTCAGCGCCTCGTCGGCGATGACCAGGGTCGGGTCGATCCGCATCTCGTGCCCGATCCCGCCGCAGGCCGGGCAGGCGCCGAACGGATTGTTGAACGAGAACAGGCGCGGCTCGATCTCCGGGATGGTGAAGCCGGAGACCGGGCAGGCGAAGCGCGACGAGAACACGATGCGCTCGGGCTCGCCGCCCTCCGGCGCGTCCGCGAGTTCGAGCACGGCGATGCCGTCCGCGAGGTCGAGCGCGGTCTCGAAGGAATCGGCCAGCCGCGCCGCCATGTCGGGCCGCACGACGATCCGGTCCACCACCACGTCGATGTCGTGCTTGAGCTTCTTGTCGAGCTTCGGCACGTCGTCGATCGCGTAGTAGGTGCCGTCGATGCGCAGGCGCTGGAAGCCCTTCTGCTGATACTCGGCGATCTCCTTGCGGTACTCGCCCTTGCGCCCGCGCACCACCGGGGCGAGCAGGTAGGCGCGGGTCTTCTCCGGCAGGGCCAGCACCCGGTCGACCATCTGCGAGACGGTCTGGCTCTCGATCGGCAGGCCGGTGGCGGGCGAGTAGGGGATGCCGACCCGCGCCCACAGCAGGCGCATGTAATCGTAGATCTCGGTGACGGTGCCCACCGTCGAGCGCGGGTTCTTCGACGTTGTCTTCTGCTCGATCGAGATGGCCGGCGACAGCCCGTCGATCTGGTCGACGTCGGGCTTCGCCATCATCTCCAGGAACTGCCGTGCGTAAGCCGACAGGGACTCGACGTAGCGGCGCTGGCCTTCGGCGTAGATGGTGTCGAAGGCGAGCGACGACTTGCCCGATCCCGACAGACCGGTGAACACCACCAGCTTGTCGCGCGGGATGACGAGGTCGACGTTCTTGAGGTTGTGCTCGCGCGCGCCGCGCACCGCGATCACGCGGCCCTCCGCCGCACGGTCGAAAAGCGTGTCGAGAGGGGCCATCGGGAGGCTCGCAGGGCAGCCGGGACAGGGGATCGTCGGAGGGTCCCGGCGAATGCGGAACCGGTGCTTCGTCGGCGAAGATGGGAGCGGATGTGCCTCCCGCCAACCCGCGTGCTAGAACAAAATACGTACAACGGCAACCGGGTCCCGCCGCGGCCCGCCGGGCCGGGCGGCGGGACGGTTGGCGCGACGCACCGGGCGAGGAATGTCATCGAACTGTAAAATAAGCCGACCACTCACTGCTTTATACGTGCGGCGGCTCCGCGAATGCTGACATGATCGCCACACCGCGTCGTGAAAGACCTGCTTTCCCTGCGTTGCGCGTCGGTCTCCCTTGCCATGGCCACGCTTTCGGGGTGGGAGATGTCCCGAACGGGCCGTCACCGGCCCCGCGTCAGTCCACGAGGGTGCGATGGTGTCCACGAAATCCCTGCTCCTGGCCTCCGCCGCCGGGCTCGCGACGGTGGCCGCGCAGGCCGCGGACCTGCCGGTCAAGAAGGCCGCACCCGTCGAGTACGTGCGGATCTGCTCGGCCTACGGCGCCGGCTTCTTCTACATCCCGGGCACCGACACCTGCCTGCGCGTCGGCGGCCGCGCTCGCCTCGAGGCCGGCTACGCCCGCAACTACGCGCGCTCGGCCGGCAACGGCGACCTGTCGCAGTTCCGGGGCCTCGGCCGGCTGAACCTCGATGCGCGCAGCCAGACCGGCTACGGCACCCTGCGCGCCTTCGTGCGCTTCGAGATCGCTAGCCGCACCGGCGCCTTCCTCCGCTCGGGCACGCAGGAGCGCATCGCCAACGCCTTCGCGGCGACCGGCATCGACACGGCGGGCCGCGTCCAGCAATACGTGAACGTCGACAAGGCCTTCGTGCAGTTCGCGGGCCTCACCGCGGGTCGCGCCTCGTCCTTCTTCGACTTCTACGCCCACGATTTCGAGATCATCGGCGCCTCGGCCGGGTCGGAACTCGGCTCGACCAACCTCCTCGCCTATACGGGGACGTTCGGGGAGGGCTTCTCCGCCACGATCTCGTTGGAAGACCCGAACTTCCGCAAGACGCCGCTGTTCGGTTCCACCGCCGTCGCGGGCACCAACCTCTCGCCGACCATCGCGGTCGACGCCTTCGGCCGCCCGGTCGGCCTCGCCTTCCAGGACGTGATCCAGCGCTCGCGCCTGCCCGATTTCGTCGGCGTGCTCCGCTACGACGGCTCCTGGGGCTCGGCCCAGCTCGCCGCGGCCGTGCACGAGGTCAATGGCGGCAACATCTCCTCGGCGGCCTTCTTCGACGGGACGACGCCGAATGCGGCCACCGTGAACGCGCCGCGGCCGCAGACCGCCTACGGCTGGGCGGTCCAGGGCGGCGTCAAGGTCAACCTGCCGATGATCGCCAAGGGCGACGCGCTCTACCTCGAAGGTTCCTACGCCGAGGGCGCGCAGAACTACACCGGCTACTCCTTCTACACCGGTTCCTACGCCCCCTCGATCGCCGCCGGCAACATCCAGGGCGCGCCCTTCTCGCAATACTTCGCCGACGCCGTGCTCAACCCGTTCAACGGCCGCTTCGAACTGTCGACCGCCTGGACGGTCATGGGCAGCTACCTGCATTACTGGACGCCGGAGTGGCGCTCCGCCCTGTTCGGCAGCTACGGCGAGATCACCTTCCCGAAGGGGGCGCGCACCAACCTCGCGCTGTTCAACTTCAACGGCCTCGGCAACCCGGTGACCAGCCCGGCCGCCTTCGCGTATAGCGGCGTCCTGCGCGACAACAGCGAGTTCATCATCGGCACCAACATCATCTGGTCGCCGGTGCAGGACCTCGATATCGGCATCGAGGGACTCTACACCCAGGTGAACATCCTCGACGGGCGGGTGGTCGACCTGAACAAGTCCCCGGGCCAGAGCGTCGCCCGCATCGCCAACGGCGTGCCTGTCAACGCGGCCGGCCAACCGGTGGCGACCACCAAGCAGGCCGACGCGTTCCAGGTCCGCATGCGGGTGCAGCGCGACTTCTGAGCCGGGCCGCGGCGCGGCGGCGCGGGCGGGATCGACCGCATCCCGCTCTTGCCGCTGCGCGACGGCCGGGGGTAGAACTGCGCCGCGGGAGCGAGGCGCGCCAAGGACTTGTGCGGCTCCTCCGTGTAGCGACGAAGGATACGGGCGCCGCATGGCCATCGATGCCGAACACCTCCTCGACCGGCGCGCGTTGCGCCGGAAGCTCTCCGTCTGGCGCGTCATCGGGGTCGGCGCGCTGATCGTCGCCGTGGCGGCCCTGGGCTGGAGGGCCTCCGGGGGCAGGGGGGCCTTCGCGGCCATCACGCCGCAGATCGCCCGAATCACGGTCGACGGCTTCATCGCCGGGAGCGACAAGACCCGCGACCTGATGCGGCGCGTGGGCGAATCCTCGGCGGTCGCGGGCGTGATCGTCTCGATCAACTCGCCGGGCGGCACCACCACCGGGTCGGAGGAGATCTTCCGCAACCTGCGCCAGCTCGCCGAGAAGAAGCCGGTCGTGGCCTTCGTGGACGGCACGGCCGCCTCGGGCGCCTACATCACGGCGCTCGCCGCCGACCACATCGTCGCCCGCGAGACCTCGCTGGTCGGCTCGATCGGCGTGCTGTTCCAGTACCCGGATCTCTCGGGCCTCCTCGACAAGGTCGGGGTGCGCGTCGAGGAGGTGAAGTCCTCGCCGCTCAAGGCCGAGCCGAGCGGCTTCCACCCGACCTCGCCCGAGGCCCGGGCCGCCCTGCAGGCGATCGTCGGCGACACCTACGCGTGGTTCAAGACCCTGGTGGCCGACCGCCGCGGGATGTCGCCGGCCGAACTGGCGGCGGTCTCGGACGGGCGCGTGTTCAGCGGTCGCCAGGGCGTCGGTCTCAAGCTCGTGGACGAGACCGGGAACGAGCGCCAGGCCGTGGAATGGCTGGAGCGCGAGCGCCACGTGGCCAAGGACCTGCCCATCCGGGACTGGAAGCCGCGCGACGGCCGCGGCTTCGACCTGTTCGCCGCCGCCTCGCTGTTCGGCCTGGAGGACGTGGCGGCGCGCCTGCGCCAGACCTCGGAGGACGCCGCCGGGCTGGCCCAGGGTGGGCTGCTCGCCCTGTGGCGGCCGGGCACCGCCGCCACGCCGTGACCTTCTGCCCGCCGGGTCCGTGCGCCGTTCGCGGCTGCGCGGGCCACCCCGCTTCCTGCCCGAGGCCGCATCCCCGATGATCAAGTCCGAGCTCGTCCTCCGAATCGCCGAGCAGAACCCGCATCTCTACCAGCGCGACGTCGAGAACATCGTGAACGCCATCCTGGACGCGATCGCGGATGCCCTCGCCCGGGGCGACCGGGTCGAGCTGCGCGGGTTCGGCGCCTTCTCGGTGAAGCGGCGCGAGGCGCGGCGGGGCCGCAACCCGCGCACCGGCGCGACCGTGTCCGTTGCCGAGAAGGCGATTCCGGTCTTCAAGACCGGCAAGGAGATGCGCCTGCGCCTGAACGCCGCCGGCATCGGGGCGGACCAGCGCGAGCCGGCGGAGGTCTCCTGATCCGGCCCGTCCCCGCCACCCGACCTCTCCCGCCATTCCGGAGCGCGCCATGATCCGCTTCCTCAAGGGCCTGATCCTCCTGCCCGTCGCCGTCGTCGTCGTGCTGCTCGCGGTGGCGAACCGGCAGCCGGTGACCCTGTCCTTCGACCCCTTCACCGAGGGGGCGCCGGTCTTCAGCCTGACCGTGCCGCTCTACGCGCTGCTCTTCGCGGCCGTCGCGCTCGGCATCCTGGTGGGCGGCTGCGGGGCCTGGCTCGGCGAGGGGCAGGTGCGCCGAGACCGCCGCGCCAAGGCCCGCGAGGTCGAGCGCCTGCGCGCGGAGAGCGAGCGGCTGCGGGTCGCGGCGAACCGGGCGCTTCCCGCGCCGACCGCCCGCGCCTGACCGCGTGAGGATCGTCTCCGCCGACGAGGTCGACGCCGCGCTGACGCCGGACCGGGTGACGGAGGCGCTGGCCGATGTGTTCCGGGGTCAGGCCACCGCGCCGCCCCGCCACGTGCACACCCTCCCGGACACGTTTGGCGACGCCACCCTGTTCCTGATGCCCGCCTGGGACGCGGAGCACATCGCCGTCAAGGTGCTGACGCTCCATCCCGGAAACGCCGCCCGCGGGCTCGCCACGTCTCAGGGCGGGGTGCTGCTGAGCGAGCGCGCGACGGGCCGGCCCCTCGCGCTGATCGACGCGGCGCGCCTGACGCTGTGGCGGACGGCCGGGGCCTCCGCGCTCGCGGCCCGCTCCCTCGCGCGCCGCGACGCGTCCCGCCTGCTGATGGTCGGGGCCGGCGCGCTCGCGCCCTACCTGATCCGCGCCCACGCGGCGGCTCTGCCGCTGCGCGACGTCGCGGTCTGGAACCGGCGGCCCGAGACGGCGCGCCGCCTCGCCGCCGACCTCGCCGCCGAGGGACTCCCGGTGCGCGCCGTGGACGATCTGGAGGCGGGCGCACGGGCGGCCGACCTCATCTCCTGCGCGACCTTGTCGGAGACGCCCCTGGTGCGCGGCGCGTGGCTCGCGCCCGGCAGCCACCTCGATCTCGTCGGCGCCTTCTCGATGGCGATGCGCGAGGCGGATGACGAGGCGCTGCGGCGCGGCCGGATCTACGTCGACACCCGCGACGCGCTGGTGAAGGGCGGAGATGTGGCGGCGGCGCTCGCCGCCGGGGCGATCCCGCCGGAGGCGGTGCTCGGCGACCTCGCGGATCTCTGCTGCGGCCGCGTGGGCGGACGCGGTTCACCCGAGGAGATCACGGTGTTCAAGTCGGTCGGAGCCGCGGTCGAGGACCTCGCGGCCGCGGCGGCGGTGTGGCGGGCGGTGCGGGAGGCCTGAGCCGAACGCTCTCGCACGGCATCCCCGTTGCTGCGAGATTTGGAGACCACCCGCTTCGGAGGTCATGCTGCGGGGGTCCTCTCTCCCGCTCGGGCTCCCGTGTGCCCACAAGTCCGAAAAATCGATCTCCGTCAGTACGAGAGATGAAGCCGCCGCGAAGTGTCCGAGTCGCGCGTTAGGTCCGATCCGCGAGTGTGCCCGAACGGCCTGATCGACATTGTGAGACAAATTCTCGTACGAATATCTGGAAGACAACGAGACTTAATACGCCAACAAGAACTCAAAATAGAGCACAATACTCGATAAGCGGCAATAAAACCACCTCCTCATGCTGAGGTGCGAGCGGAGCGAGCCTCGAAGCACCCCAGAGCGTTTCGTCCAAGGCACCTTTTCTCTTGGATGAGCGTTCTGGGGTGCTTCGAGGCCGCTGCGCGGCACCTCAGCATGAGGAGTGTCGCGCATCCCGGGCATGGTCATTCGATAAGCCGGCTATCGATAAGTGTGCGCAGGGTAGCACCTCGGGGAGGGGATCGCGCACCAGTCTCGCAGTGTCCTCACCACGGATTGTGTGGTTTTCGCCGCCAGTCCGACCACGCGTTCGTCCGCAAGGACCGGTGAAGCCGGTGACGCACTGAGACCGTCGGCGGCCGCGGGGGCGATCCATGCACCGCACGATCGAGCCGCCGGAGGGTCGAGAGGATCGCGTCGATCCGCATCGGCCCGGCGGTTCCGGGCGGCCAGCGCAGGGCGGGATCGGACTCGACCGCATGCGCGTCCGACGCCCACGCGGCCAGGGTGGCCCGCTTCTCGGCGGGAGAGAGGTGCGTCGCCAACAGGATTGCGGCGGGATCGGCGAGGACCGGCGGCGGACCCGGCGATCCCGGATCGCACGCAACGAGGTTCGACGGCATCGGGCAACCTCCCCGGGAGGGCGGCCGCGATCGCGCGGCCTCACGGCGCAGCGGGCCGGACGACGATCGGAACGGACGGGGTACCGCGTCCGGACGGTCTCTCGCGCGTGAAACGTCCGAGGGCGGGCGCGGTTCCCTCGGGCGGGTGCCCGCGGTCCGAGAGGCGGCGGGATGCGGCTCCCGGTGTTTGGTGTCGGCCGCATCGTCTCCGCCGAACCGGCATCCCCTGCAGCGGGAAATGCTCTATAGGATGCGCATGAGCAGCGAACCCGCTCCGATCCGCGTGAAGATCTGCGGCCTCAGCACGCCCGAGACCCTCGCGGCGGCGCTGACGGCGGGGGCGGACCTGATCGGGCTGGTGCATTTTCCGAGGAGCCCGCGCCACGTCGACCTCGCGGCCGGCGCGGCCCTGTCCGCCCAGGCGAAGGGGAGGGCGGAGCGCGTGGTGCTGCTGGTCGACCCGGACGACGCACTCGTCGACGCGGTGGCGGCGGCGCTCGATCCGGACTGGATCCAGCTCCACGGCCGCGAGGCACCGGAGCGGGTCGCGGCCGTGCGCGCGCGGACCGGGCGCCCGGTCATGAAGGCGCTCGGCATCGCGACCCGGGCCGACCTCGCGGCGATCGGCCCCTATGCGGGCGCCGCCGACGGGATCCTGCTCGACGCCAAGCCCGACCCGAGCGCCACGCGGCCGGGCGGCAACGGCCAAGCCTTCGACTGGGACCTGCTGCGAGGGGTCGCGCTGCCCCCCTTCACGCTCCTGTCGGGGGGCCTCGCGCCCGGCAACGTCGCGGCGGCGTTGCGGCGGACCGGCCTGCGGGGGGTCGACGTCTCCTCGGGCGTCGAGGCCGCCCCGGGGCACAAGGATGCGGCGCTGATCCGGGCTTTCGTGGCGGCGGCGCGCGGGCGCGACACCGCGTCCCCTGCGGCCTGAGCGGCGCGACCGCTGGGGCGAAATTGCCCTTCGCCGGGAATGGTCCTAGAGGCTGTTATGGCCCGTAGGCAGGTGTTGTGCTGTCCAGGGTTGGGCGCCGGGCAGGAGCCGGGTGCAGCCGGTAGCGGGGCTACCGGCAAGGCCGGCGACGCACCCGGCGCCCACGCCCTGCCCACCCACAGGGTCGCGTGAGCGACGCCATCCGCGGCGTCGGTCAGGAGAGGCAAGGCAGCCAGCCTTGCCTCACCTGGCCTCCTGGCGGGCTGGACGTCGCTGACGCGACACAACACCTGTCTACGGGCCATAACAGCCTCTAGAGCAGGCCGCGGGCCTGTTGTTTCCGGCGGCCGCGCGCGCCGCCCCCGCCCGATTCGTCCGAGGACTTTGCGCCGTGACCGCTCCCCCGAACCCGAATTCCTTCCGCACCGGCCCCGACGAGCGCGGCCGCTTCGGCATCTTCGGCGGCCGCTTCGTGGCCGAGACGCTGATGCCCAACATCCTCGACTTGGAACGGGCCTACGCGGAGGCCAAGGCCGACCCGGCCTTCCAGGGCGAGATGGAATCCTACCTGACGCATTACGTCGGCCGGCCGAGCCCGCTCTACTTCGCCGAGCGGCTGACCGCGCATTTCGGCGGCGCGAAGATCTACTTCAAGCGCGAGGAGCTGAACCACACCGGCTCCCACAAGGTCAACAACGTGCTGGGCCAGATCCTGCTCGCGCGGCGGATGGGCAAGGAGCGGATCATCGCCGAGACCGGCGCCGGCCAGCACGGGGTCGCGACCGCGACGCTCTGCGCCCGCTTCGGCCTCAAGTGCATCGTCTACATGGGCGCCGTCGACGTCGAGCGGCAGAAGCCGAACGTCTTCCGCATGAAGATGCTGGGCGCCGAGGTCGTGCCGGTGCAGTCCGGCACCCGCACGCTCAAGGACGCGATGAACGAGGCCCTGCGCGACTGGGTGACCAACGTCGCCGATACCTTCTACTGCATCGGCACGGTGGCGGGCCCGCATCCCTACCCGGCGATGGTCCGGGACTTTCAGTCGGTGATCGGCCGTGAGACCCGCACGCAGATGCTGGAGCAGGAGGGGCGCCTTCCCGATTCCCTCGTGGCCTGCATCGGCGGCGGCTCGAACGCGATGGGTCTGTTCCATCCCTTCCTGGACGACCGGGAGGTCGAGATCTACGGGGTCGAGGCGGCGGGCCACGGCCTCTCTAGCGGCCTGCACGCGGCCTCGCTGACCGGCGGGCGGCCCGGCGTGCTGCACGGCAACCGGACCTATCTCCTGGTGAACGAGGACGGGCAGATCGCCGACGCGCACTCGATCTCGGCCGGCCTCGACTATCCGGGAATCGGCCCCGAGCACGCGTGGCTGCACGAGATGGGACGGGTGACCTACCTGTCGGCGACCGACGGCGAGACGCTGGAGGCCTTCCGCCTGTGCTCGTTGATGGAGGGCATCATCCCGGCCCTGGAGCCGGCCCACGCCCTCGCCAAGGTCGCCGAACTCGCCCCGACCAAGCCGCGGGACCACCTGATGGTCGTCAGCCTCTCGGGCCGGGGCGACAAGGACATCCCGCAGGTGGCCGAGATCCTCGGCGACGCCCTCTGAACGGGGAAGCCGGCGGGTTTCCCGCGACGGTTCCTTGACAGCCGCTCCCGGACCTCCGTATATCGCGCCACCGCAGCGACGGGCAGGCCCGGGGCGGCAGCGGCGGAGTAGCTCAGCTGGTTAGAGCAGAGGAATCATAATCCTTGTGTCGGGGGTTCGAGTCCCTCCTCCGCTACCATCCGATCACGCTTTGCACCGGTGAACCCGGCGCGCTCGACGCAGCGGTTCCGCGCTCACCAAACGATACGATCGGGCACGGCCGTCGCGGTCGGTATGGTCGGGCACCCGATCCACCGTGAACGTCGGACCGACCGCTCGATCCGCTCAAGCCCCGTGTTCACCCGCTCCAGGAGAGCTGGCGATATGGACGCGCACGGCAGATCCCATCTTCATCGCTCGGCTCTGAACCGTCCCGAGCCTCATGACCGCTCGTCCGCTCTTGAATATCCGTCAAGCTTCTGCCGCGGCATCGGAACTTCAAGCAGGGCAAGAGGCCGATGCGTCTGCATTTCGTGCCGTTGCGACGATCTTGGGATTGCTGATCACGATCGTGCAGAATTGATTTTTATGGGGCAAATCGAGCGAAACGGATATCTCGAGGTCGATTTGAGAAATCCCCTCGTCGAGCATGATCTCGATGTATTCGTCCTCTGTCGCAACGACACGACGCCTGCTGATCACCCGAACTGTCTGCGTTTCGCACTCGCTGACGCGCACTTGTAACAGGACCGGCGGACCTTGGATATATTCTCGTCGAACCGAGAACGTCAGTTTGCCTGGCGTGGGAACCGTCAGCGAAGTCACGTGATACGAAAATTGCTCGTCGTCGGAATTGTTCGGACAGAGCTGAAATCCGAAATCCAAGGGGTAACAGAAAGAATTCTCTCGGCAGACAAACAATTTTTCCGTGGGAACGACAGGATAGAATAGTACGATATTGCCATCTTTATCGATTTGCTTGTTGTCCTGCCACAGATCGTAACCGGCGTTGACGGCTTCATTTTCGCAGATTTTCAAGAAGACGTGCTTCTCCTGCTCCGTCCAACCGATCTCCGGGAGCGACGTGCGAAGGGGTGCGGGCGCGGGGCCACCATCGTCCTCGCGGGCTCGCGACGGCACGCGGTTTGCGCACCCCGTCGCGTCCACGAACCGCGCGAGTTCATCCTGCACCCGGCGGTCCCGCTCGAGTTCGTCGACGTCGATCGCGAGGCACCGATCGGGACGCCTGCTGCAGAACGCCGTGGCGCTTCGTTCGCACGCGGCCCAGTCTTGACAGAACCGTGTGAAATGGCCGCGCGGGTCGGCCCGCATCAGGTCGTCGATCGCCGCGATCGGGTTCCTCCGCACGTAGACGAAGAAGGCATCCGGGAAACTGGTCTCGAGGAGGCCGGGTATCTTCGCCGCGCCCCGCCCGGTCACGATCTTCCAGGACGGCGTGCCGCCGAGATCCGATCCGCGCCCCGCACCGATGACGTCTCGCACCCGCTCCGAAATCGTGTCTCGCTCGACCGTGAGGAGCAAGCAGTTCCCGCCCTCGATGAAGTCGGCGACGGTCTCGTAGAAGGAATTCACCACGGCGTGGACATCCCACGCCATCTCCCATTTTTCCGCGTTCCAGTCGACGTCGAAAACGAACCGGGTGGCTGCGACGTCGAGAAACCGCCGAACGGCGGACTCGGAGTAGCCGACGATGAACAACATTGAGTGGGACCTACTCACGCTGAAGTCCAGATGATCGAAAGGACGGTCTCGGCCGAACGCCCTTCCGTCACCCGAGGGGAGGGCGGCGAGCGTGGCACGGGCATTCCCGCGCCGAGACCATCACGCCCGGGCCAGCGCTCCCGCCGTCGTTCCGTGCACCTGAGCCGCCGGGGTCAACGCGAGGAGACGACGAACGGCCACTCGCCGAGATGAACTTCTGCACGGTATCACAGCGCATGCGCTTCTCAACGATTAGCTTGCATCGACAGCACAGGTCGATGAAAATGGATTGTCGCGTAGCTATTTGTGGAAGCGCCCATTAACATGATCGACATCACGATGTCGATTTCGATGGGAAATTCCCTTAGATCAACGATGACATCAATGGGAGTTTTATCGTTGATTGAGATTGCCATAACGAACGTTGTCGTTTGAGAATGACGATCGACAACATTTATATTAATTGCCACATCGGGACCGTTCTCGAATTCTTTGCGTGCCTGCATTATTAGGTAAGGTCTCATAATTTCTTTATTGCATCGAATCATATAAGCGACTGGACCTGCATCAGGCAAATTCGGACAAAGCTGAAATCCGAACGCTGTGCCATAACAATACGAATTTGTGTTCTCTACGCGGATTACATCATTGGGTCCCTGCGGAAAAAACAAAGCTACTTCAGATTTCTTTTGCTTGCGACCGCTATTGCCTGATCCGAGAATAAAGTATGACTGCTTTTCTGCTAGCGAACCGCATATTTGCTCATAAATCAATTTCTCGGAGGCTGTCCACTCTGCTGGAAATTCAACCTCGTCATCGCTAACGTAGTCAATCGATGTCCTCTCAACGTACTTATTTTCGTTGATTTCGTCAACGAAAAGTTCACCGAGCTGAGCGGGAAAACTTAGCGCTTCAGAGAGGGAGGCAGCAACCTTCCGGGGCCGGGTCACGATGTCATGGTGCGCGACCTCGATCCACGATCCAGAGATTTCGCGCTTCACGCTCTCCCAGCCGACCTGACAATCGCGCCAATCACGACAGTGATCGACAAAATCGACATTTCTGAATTTCCGCATCTTGGACGTTATTGTACCGACGGGATGACGATGCGTGAATATAAACATGGCATCTGGATAGATTTTCTTCAACAGAGGAGAACACCGTATCATCGGTGAGCCGGGAGTCTTATCGATAAAATGAGAGTTATCGACATTAAATAAAGATCGAAATGCCTCAATAAGCAACTTCTTTTCGTTTTCAAAATTCATAATCGACCTATTTTCACCACTCTTAGTGACTTGAATGACATTATTGACTTCATAACGATCGATGATATCAAGTAGCGATGATGCCAGCGGCCATAGATGGCCTTCGCCAAAATTGCGATAATTGGTCATTCTTGCGAGCGCGCAAGATAAAACTGTCGTTCCCGATCGCGAAGATCCGAGGACGAATATCGGGCCTTTTCGTATTGCCGCTGGGTCCGACTGATCGCTGGACATCAGGATCTTTCCTCGCCTGTGTTCGGAGAGTCTCGTGGACAGCCCCACCCGGTTCGCCTGCCCGAATGGAGGATCACCTGTTCGGCGAGCACCGACCGGCGCCCGCGCGGCCGGCCCGGGACGATCTGGCCCGCCGCGCTGGTCGCGACGGGGCCATCGCCGATCGCGCGAACGGATCTCACCGGGATCGTCCGGCCAAGACGGCGCCGTGGGAGTGGGTACACCCTGCGAGGAGAGCTTGACGCTGCCGTCGGCGAGGTCGCGGCCAGATCCGTTCCGCTGATCTCGACGGCATGCCCATGCGATAGCAAATCGTTGCACCGCGGAGCAAGTCGGAACGCTGTGCGATGATCAGGTGCTCTCATAACGTCATGAACGCGTTGCAATGATACAGCGGTGGAGTCCGTTTGGTCAACGAAGCTGCCCGAGGACCGGCGTTACGGTTCTCGGACGCTCCGCTCTTGCGATCAACCGACGTCACTCCAGGTCCCTGTCTTCGATCGTGCTCTGCGTTCCGATGACCGGTCGCCGCGCGGATGAGGATCGACCGTCGGGCGGCACGGCGCATGGATCATCCGTATTGGCCACGGCGCGTCCATCGCGCCTCTCGCGGGCGTATCCGCGTTGGAGTTCATCGGGGCCGGGCACAACGCGGCTGTCGCCGTCCGACCCGGCAGACGTCCGGTCCGCCAACGGCCAATGCAGCGAGGGACGGCCGCGGCCCCTCGCGCCGTGGCACCGGCATGAAGGATCGCGGATGACCATGCGCTCCCGCGACTTGAGTAAATACTTCGGTCTCGGCACCAATCCCTCTGAGACCGACCGTCGAAAAGATGCTCAGCGTCCAATTCTTCTCCCCAATCAGAAATTTTTCGTCCAAAAATCTGACCGATCAAGGTGTAGCGTATCCGATTCAGTTCCTCACGTCAGTCTTTGATCGGGAATGGATACTGTCTTGTCCCGAAGCTGGTCAGCAAACGCAAAGCAATCAGACTGGCTTCTCACGGTTGCTTGATGAGCTACACCGCCTCTGACGCCGCCGACAGCCGTCTTCGTCCATCACAGACTCGAGAGTACGGCCTCTCCTACCGTAGCGCTCCGCACGATCTGCCGCGATCCTGATCCCGTACTGATAGAGATTTTGCTGATGAGAGGCCTTTTCACAACAGGAAAACGAGCGTATCTGCAGGGGCATTCCACGCCATGATCGCAAGCGGGATCCTCTGACATGCCTGACGCCACCCGCGTCCTCGTAACCGGCGGGGCCGGATACATCGGGAGTCACACCTGCAAGCAGCTGGCGCTGAACGGCTACGAGTGCATCGCGTACGATAACCTTAGCTCGGGACACAGGCACAACGTCAAGTGGGGTCCGCTGATCGTCGGTGATATCCGCGATAGTGAGCAGCTGGCGGAGACCTTACGGCGCTATGACCCACGGGCGGTGATCCACTTCGCGGCGCTCGCATATGTGGGGGAATCCGTCGTTGAGCCGGCGCGATACTACCGTAACAACGTCACCGGTACGCTGACGCTTCTCTCCGAGATGATGAGGGCCGGGATCGACACGATCGTGTTTTCGAGCACCTGCGCGACCTACGGTGTGCCAGCGACCCTTCCGATCGTCGAGACGACCCCGCAATGCCCGATCAATCCCTACGGCGCCTCGAAGCTCATGGTGGAGCGCGTCCTCGAGGATTTCGGCCGTGCCTACGGCCTGCGCTTCGCCGCCCTACGGTACTTCAACGCCTGCGGAGCGGATCTGGAGGGCGATCTCGCCGAGGAGCACGATCCTGAAACGCACCTGATCCCACGGTGCCTGATGGCCGCGGCCGGTCGGATCCCGGAGGTCGAGATCTTCGGCGACGATTGGCCCACGCCCGACGGCACCTGCGTCCGAGACTACATCCACGTGGCCGATCTCGCGCGGGGCCACGTGGCGGCCCTGGAAGGCCTGAAGTCCCGGCATCGGGCGCTGAAGCTCAACCTCGGGACGGGCCGGGGGACGTCGATCCGCGAGATTCTGGACGGGATCAAGCGGGTGACGAACCGGGACGTGCCCCACGTGGTGCGAGGCCGTCGCGCGGGCGACCCGCCCGCCCTGCTCGCCGATGTGTCCCGGGCACGGGAGGCGATCGGTTTCGCGGCCGAGAACTCCGACCTCGACACGATCCTCAGCAGTGCCTGGCGCCACTTCCAGACGTCGAGCGCGGGCGACAAGCGGCCCGCGCCCCCTGAGGCGTAATTGGCCGGCCGGCGCCAGCGTGGAAGGAAACGGCGCCCGGACGCCCCGCGGGCCTTCAGCATGGCCCGGGATTCGTCCCCGCCGACCCGCGTGCGGAGCTCGGACCGCGTGACGCGGACGGGTCGAACGTGAGAGCCGTCACGGTCCCTCGACGCGTCCCGGCGCGAGCGCCGCGGAACGACGGCCGTCCTCCTCGAGGAGGCGCATGAAGCTTCGCCCTCGGCGTGGAGCGAGGCTCCGCCGCGCGGTCGGTGACACGGCATCCGCCCGGGAACAGGCCGATGAAGGCTCAGCGATCGGCCTCAGCAACGCGGACGTGGGCGGCTGACGCCCTCCTCGCCCATCGCCTCCAGTCGAGACCGTGCGGAGCCTTCGTCCGGCGTCGCCACGGCCCCCAATCACGAGCTCGCCCTGAGGGCTGCCAGTCTCTCGGCCCCCTCCACCGACGCGAAAGCCTCGTCGATCTCGGCGAAGACGCGCGTCAGCAACGCGTCGTACTGCTCGCCCATGGCAGACCGCGTGAGGCCGTAGCGCTGCGGCGTCGCGAGCGCCCCGCGAACCAGCCTGTCGCGGAGGGCGGGATCGGCCACGAAAGCACGCACGCCCGCCACCACGGCACTCAGGTCGCCGCGCGGCAAGATCAGGCCGTTCTCGCGATCGTGGATGATCTCGGAGATCCCGCTCTTGAGATCGTAGGTCACCGGAACGCACCCGTTCTGAAGCGCCTCGATCATGCTGATCGGCAGGCCCTCGAAATCGGACAACATCAGGAAGAGGTGGCTTCTCTGGAGCAGGCTGATCACCTTCGCGTGCTCCAACCGTCCCGGCACCTGGACGCGCCCTGCCGCGATATGGATCGCGAGGCGTTGCCTCACGGCCTCCAACTGAGACCCCGCACCTGCGAGCGTCATGTGGAAGGGGATCGATGCCTCTTCGAGCGCATCGGCCAAGCGGCAGTAATCGAAGATCCGCTTCTGAAAAACCTCGAACCGTCCCGCGTAGACCAGCCTCACCGGGTCGATGCTGGCGATCTTAACCAAGACGGATTTCTCGACGACCGCCGCCGGAGGTGGTTCAATGCCGCAGCGAATGAGCGCCAGCTTCGGGGCGAACGCTGGATTGAGCGTTTCGATTTTCCTCGTGATCTCCGATGAGACGCCCACGATCCGGTTCCAGTAGGGTCCATACTGGTAGGTATGATCGTAGTGCTCGCTGTCATCCGCATGCGTGACTCCGATCACTCCGATGCCGGGCGGGAGATCCTTCGCGAGCGAGGTGATGTCGTAGTCGTATCCGGGGAAGAGGATGCAGGGCGCGTGATCGAGCAGGAAACGACGCAGCGTCTCCCGCTTGGCGGCGGGGCTGGCGTCGCGGGGCTGCAGGACGCGGTAGGGAACGTCGGGTAGCGGCTCGGGCAGGGGTTCGTAGAACGAGGCTCCCGGCGGGCGGTAGTAACCGAAGCGACCGGCCGTCAGCAGCACCTCCGCCTCGTAACCTCTCTGCCTGAGGTCCCTGACGAGGTTCACCGTGAAGGTGTTGACACCACTCACGCCCCAGTCGGAATTGGCGAAGTAGACGCGCCTGCGCGCGTCGTCGGGGGCGCAGCGCCGCCCCAGCGACGCCCTGCCGCCCGAGAGGAGCGGTGCCGCATCGCTGATCAAGGTCTCGACGTAAGTCTCGAAGCGGTAATCCGCGCGCACGCGGCTCTGGAGGGAGCGCCGCATCGCGGCGCGCCGTTCCGGATCCCGCGCGAGGGACAGGATCGCCTCGGCCATCGCCGAGGTGTCCAGGGCCGGGACGACGACCCCACCCTCACCGAAAGCCTCCGGCGCACCCGTCATTCCCTCGAAGCAGACGATCGGCAAACCGATGGCCATCGCCTCGTGAATCACGCAGGGAAATGGATCCGCCCGCGACGACATCAGGAACATGTCGCCGGCGGCGAAGTAGGGTTCCGCGTCCGTGACTTCCGGAATCACGAAGAGCGTCTCATCGAGCCCCGACCGCCGGATGTCCCAACTCGCCCAGTACGGGGCCGTATCGCCGGTTCCCCCATTGTCGAAGCGCCATCCCGCGTGACCGCCGACCCAGACGAACTTGATCGCCGATCCCGCACTCCGACGTACGGCGTGGGCGACCTGGACGAAGAGATCGAAGCCCTTGCGACCGTTCAAGGTCCCGCACCCGAGGACGAGGACGTCGTGATCGGCGACGTGGATGCCGTTGCGGCGCAGCAGGCGCTCGCGGTCTCGAAGCTGGCGTCGACCGAAGGCGTCGCTCAGCAATCCCTGCGGACGCAGCCTCGCGTTGGTCAGCGCCGGCGGATAGGTCCGGGCGATCGAGTCGACGACGAATTGGGACGGCAGGATCAGGAGGTCCACATTCTCCGACAGGGTCCTGAGTTCGTGCGGCGGGTAGAAGTCACCCACTTCGTGCATGAGGAAAACGACGCGCAGGCCGAGGTCCCGGAAGGCGGCGGCATAGAGGCGCACCTCCGCCGAGTTGCAGACGACGAGTTCGGGAGGGGCGTCGGACAACGCGTCGAGGATACCCTTCAGGGAAGCCCGGAACCGGGCCGGATTGCTCCAGGCGAGATGGCGGTCGACCGGCGCGACGAAGGCGTGCGAGACCGTGCGATACTCGTCCAGCAGCGCTCCCCCCTGATCGAGGATCGTGACGCAATCGACGTTGTCGTAGCTGGCGAAGTGGCGAACGATCTGAAGAAGGATCGCGGGCGCACCGCTGCGGGAGGCCTCGTGACCTACGAATAGCACCCGCGTGCGGCAGTTCCGTCGTTGCCGGAGGTATGCTGCGATCGGAGGCTCGAACGCGAACGGGTTCGAGACGTCGGAGTGGTACAGATAGTCCTTGGAAAAAATCGGACTGAATTCTCGCGCCGGCTCCAGGTACCCGAACTGCACGAAATGGCTCGACGGGTCGATATGGTGGCGTGCAATGTCCTCGTGCTGGGAGCGGTAGAAATCAGGATCGAACATCGTGAATGGGCGAGGACGTGGCGTCGGGCTGGTCTCGAAATGCTCCAGGGCCGAGATGCGCGCAGCCTTTTCTGCGCGCGACATCGCAGTCTCTTGGTAGAGTTCGAGGTCGACCACGGGGTGGAACCACGCGTCCCTCCGGGCTCCGACGGCGAGGTAGTGATCGAGGGGGTCCGTGAGGGTCCAGTCGATCTCCGGATTCTGCCGCTCGTAGAACGTCGCCGCAAACATCCTGCAGAGGGCAGGCCGCGCCGAGGGCGGTGCGGCGAGGTATCGGTCGAGCCGGAGATCGGGTGCGCCGGCCGTCGCGGCCGCCACCAAGAGCGGGTGGGGGAGACGTCGCTCCCTCTCATTCTGAGAGAGGAGCGCTGCGAAGACACTCTCGCCAGCCTTGTCCCCGAAGACCTCGCGACAAGAGGAGATTCGAATCAGCGGATGCGGATCGAACCCCGCTGCCTCACCGAAGTTCAGGAAGTGCAGGAGCAGATCGCGATAGTCGATCGCGATGTCGCAATCACGAAGTTGGCTGGCGTAATAATCGGGATCGAAGAACAGCAGAAGCTTGTCGGCGTCATGAGCGAGCCAGGGTCGTTGGGCGAGCAGGGCATCGACCACCGGCCGGCGACGGTTCAGGCGCGTCGTCTGCGCGGCGCGCTCGCGCCACTCCGCCATGGAGCGTGGCCCCCGCCCCATGGCCGTGGCGTGAGGGAGCTCCGCGGATCTGAGAAGCGTCAACAGGGCCGGGTCGGACGAGATCCCACCGCGGGGGTCGAGCGCTCCCGCGTCGATGTCGGGGTGAAAGGCACGCGCGCCGTGTTCCGCTGATACCATGTAATGATGCAGTGGGATCGCGGTCGGCGGAGGCTCGGCCGATCGGCAGTAAGTCACGGCATCGAAAAACGGGTTACAAGGATAGAATTTCTTGACACCCCTGATGATGTAATGGACCGCCACGTCGTCCGGGAGCGGCTCGTGCGGGCCGATGAACGCTTTATAGAATCCATCTTCGAAGAGCAGTGCCCGATCATCCTCGGACAACGACTCGACCCATTCGAGGGCCGCGGCGATCTCACGCGCCTCCCGACACGCCTCATCGCCGATGTCGGGCGGCAGGGCAGCGGCCAAGCGACCCAGAAGCGCCAGATGGTCCGCGTCGATGGGCGTCCTCTCGTCGCGGAGCGCGGCGAGGACGCGTGCGAGGCGGGCCGCGATCGGCTCGCCGCCCATGTCGGCGGCAGGGTCGCCGCCCATGTCGGCGGCAGGGTCGTCCTGCCGACCAGCGGCGCGGCCCGCGACGGCCGGCTCGGCGCCGACGCGGTTCCGCCCGAGCATCGCGGTCAGTTCGACCACGTGGCGCGCGAGCGGCGCGAGATCGCCTTGCCCCGCCGACACGGCCTGTCGCGCGATCTCGAGGGCGTAGTCATAGCGCTCCGCCAGTCGCAGCATCCAGATATACTCGGCTGCTATGCCGATGTCGTCGGGCTTCAAGCGATAAGCTTCGTGCGCAGAGACCAGGGCGCCATCGATCTTGTTCTCAGAACGCAGCAGTTTCGCCCGCTCGATGTGCAGGTAGGGGTCGGCCGAGTGCCGGGCGATGGTGTCGTCGAGGACATCCAGCCGGTGTTTGAGGGTCAAATCCGTGGCGTGCTGGAGGTATCGAATTGCCGTGATCGGCGACGCGCGCTTCGAGCGGGTCAGGATCCCGCACAGCTTGACCGCCAGGGGATCGGACCACGGCAGCGCCGCGATCACCTCTTCGGCGCGCGCGGCATGCCCGACGGCTGCCGATGCGAGTGCGGCCTCATCGATGCCCGCGGCGAGAATGTCGCCTCCATCCTGCGCCGCCCGCAGGACCATCGACAGCAAACCGTCTCCTCGTGACGGGTCGGCCGTCGTGGGAGCCGGGCGATCGCTCGTGTCGGCCATGGAGCCGGATGCGCGCCCAAACGGACCGCTCTCGGTCTCGCGCACATCTCCGTCAGAGCTGCTCAACCGGTTCACGTCCTGATCCACGCGGCTCTTTCGCTCACGATCACGCGTGAAGAACTTTCGCACTGGCACTTGATCTCTCGGCCGGAAGGAGGAAGTGAATTGACCGTCGGCAATGCAACCCTATAGCATAGCTTAGGCTGAGCTTGCGCTGCAAAGCGAAATGTCTACGGACCTCGTTCTCAGTCGGATCTGCATTCGCCGGCAAGCTGAGATTTGCTATCAGGATCGACTTAGACGACACTCACGCATGTAAGCGGACCACCGCCCACTGCTAGAACGCCATGATCACGCGTCTCATCACGAGACGACACAACTTTCCGCAGCGCTGCCCATTCTAGCCTCACACCACGACATTGCTCTGACGCAGGTGTCTAGACGATGTCTGAGGATTTGGCCAGCCCTGTCACGGTGCAGGGCACTGAGATTCCTTCGGTCAGCCGCCATACTTCCGCAAAGCTATCGAGGCGGTGCCGTCGACGGCGCGAAGTGGGCGACCACTCCGGATTGCGAGACGATCCCGCCGATCGTCGGCGCCCGGACGATGCCGCACGCCGGCGCCGCCGATCAATCCCGCCGATCGAACGGACACGCCTCTGCCGGCAGCGGCGAGGTCGCGAACTGGATCATCATCTGCAGGCAAGGCTCCTCGCCGACCTGGCCGGAGCGGTGCCCCCGACCGCCCCGCGTGCCCTGGTCCTGGCCGAAATGGATGTCGCCCGGCCCCATCTCGACGCGGCGCCCGTCCGGCGTCTCCAGGAACCAGCGCCCGGCGAGGGGAACCACCCACTGCACCTTCGGGCTCTCGTGCCACTCGCCGATCCAGCCCACCGGGAGGATGTTGAACTTCACTGCCTCGACCTCGCCGGGGAAGTCGCGCATCCATTGCGGCGCCGCGCCCCCGCCGACGCTCTGGAGCGCGAAGCCGGTCATCACGCAGCGGTCGAGGCGGCTCAGCCCGTCCGGCCCGGTCCAGAGGTGGTAGAGCGGCAGCCCCGGCGGCCGCGCCGGATCACGTCCGTCATTGTCCGGATCGGCGGGCTTGAGGGGATCGAGCGGCGCGGGCTCAGCCATGCAGGGGCTCCCGGGGATCGGTGTGGTCGAAGACCTGGGGCGCGGGCCGCACGTCGTCGGCGCCGATCCGCGCCGCGATCCGGTCGGCCACGCGCAAGGCGTTGGCGATGATGGTCAGGGTCGGGTTCACGGCGCCGATCGACGGGAAGAAGCTCGCATCGGTGACGTAGAGGTTGTCGAGATCGTGCGCCTTGCAGTCGCGGTCGAGGACCGACGTCGCCGGATCCTCGCCGAAGCGCAGCGTTCCGGCCTGGTGGGCCGTCCCGCCGATCGGCACGTTCCTGCCCAGATAGAGCGTGCGGTCGAACAGGTGCGGGTGCAGGTCCATCGCGTCGCAGAGCGATTGCAGCTTGCGCCGCAGCCGCCGATGCGCCTCGCCGCTGGTCTCGGTCAGGTCGAGATGCACCGCGCCGTCCCGGTAGTAGACCCGGTTCTGGGGCAGCGGCAGATCCTCGGAGGTGAGCCAGAAATCGACCGAGTGGCGGGCGAGCCAGTCGAAGGGTTTCTCGGGGAACCATTGCAGGAAGCCCGGCAGGCCCTCCCCGTGGATCTGCGCGCCGTCGGACTTGCCGACCATCTGGATATGGCCGAGCGGAAAGTCCCAGCCGTCGGCGGGATCGGGATCGCCGAAGTAGAAGTCGTTGAGGCCGAGCGTCTTCTGGAACTTGGTCGGGTTGGGCGTGCGCGAGATGGCGAGCACGGTGGAGTTGGTGTGGCGCATGTAGTTGCGCCCGACGAGGCCGGAGCTGTTGGCGAGCCCGGCCGGGTGGCTCTCGCCGCCCGAGCGCAGGAGCAGCAGGGCGGAGGAGAGCGCCCCGCAGGCGACCACCACGATGTCCGCCGAGGCCGCGAAGGGTGCGCCGTCGCGGGTGCCCTCGACCCCGGTGACCGCCCGGCCGGACGCGTCGGTGACGAGACGCTCGACGTAGGTGCGCGTCGAGAGCTGCAGGTTCGGGCAGTCGCGCAGGGCGGGATCGACGCACATCACCTGCGCGTCCGCCTTGCCGTTGGTGGGGCAGGGGAAGCCGTCGAAGGATTCGCACTTCACGCAGGGCGACGTCGGGAGCGGCACGCCGTCCCGCTCCACGAGGCGCACCCCGACCGGCAGGTGGAAGGGATGGTGCCCCTGCCGCCGCAGCCCCTCGGCCAGGGCCGCGATGCGGGGCTCGTGCGCGACCGGCGGGTAGGGGTAGGGCCTGGGGGCGGGCGGCTCGGTCGGATCCTCTCCGCGCGCGCCGTGGACGTGGAACAGCTCCTCGGCCGCCTGGTAGTAGGGCTCGAACTCGTCGTAGCCCACCGGCCAGGCGGGCGAGATCCCGTCGCGGTGGCGGATCTCGCCGAAGTCCCGCTCGCGCAGCCGGAACAGGATGGCCCCGTAGAACTTGCTGTTGCCCCCCACGTAATAGTGGAGCCCCGGATGGAAGCGGCTGCCGTCGGCGCCGAACCACGTCTCTTCGGCCTGGTAGACCCCGTCGACGATCACCGCCTGGCTGTCCCAGTTGCGCGGCTCTCGCCTCAGGTAGTCGCCGCGCTCGATGAGCAGGATGCGCTTGCCGGTGCGGGCGAGGCGCCAGGCCATCGCGCCGCCGCCGGGTCCCGAGCCGACGATGATCACGTCGTAGTGCTCGCCCGCCATCGCCGCCTCGCCGCAACCGTGGATGCGGCGCACCAACGTCAGGGCGCGATGCGCGTTCCGCCGGGGTGACCTGCAGCCGGGGCGGGTGAACCCCGGCCCGGCTCGAGCATTGACGCGACGCCATCCCCCCGGAGAAAGCCGCCATGCAGAGCCTGGCGCTCCTCGTCACGTTCGCCCTGCGTTGTCTGCTGGTGGTGCTGTTCCTGCCGTTCAGCGCCCTCGACAAGGTCCTCAACTTCTCGGGAGCGGTGAAGCAGGCGCACGAGGTCGCGCCGAGTCTCGGCGCCGCGCGCGGCCTGATCCTGCTCGGCCTCTTCGTCGAGGTGGTGATGTCGCTCGGCGTCGTCACGGGCCTCGCCGACCGCCTCGCCGCCTTCGTCCTCGCCGGCTATTGCGGGACGACCGCCCTCCTGTGGAAGCCGTTCTGGAAGCCGGGTGACTTCTTCGCCCGCGGCGAGAGCAAGGCGCGCACCCTGTTCTGGGACTTCCTCAAGAACCTCTCCCTCGCGGCGGGTTTCCTGCTCGTGACCTTCGGGCCGAACGCCGCGGCGGTGAGCGCGTTCGTGGCTCATCCGACCCTGTCCTCCCATCCCTATCGGCTGGAGGCGCCCTCGCCATGACGGCTGCCACGATCATCGATCCGCGCTTCGGCACCTACCTGCTGGCGAATGCCGAGCTGGAGGAACTGGCGAGCGGCTTTCGTTGGCTCGAAGGGCCGGTCTGGATGGGCGACGCGGATTGCCTGCTGGTCCAGGACCTGCCGCGCAACCGCACCATGCGCTGGAGCGAGACCACGGGCCTGTCCGTCTACCGGGCGCCCTCGGACTACGCCAATGGCCAGACGCGCGACCGCCAGGGCCGGCTGATCGCCTGCTCGCATCGCGGGCGCTGCCTTTCCCGCACGGAGCCCGACGGGCGCGTGACGACCCTCGTCACCCACCACGCCGGCCGGCGCCTCAACGCCCCGAACGACGTGGTGGTGCGCTCGGACGGATCGGTCTGGTTCACGGACCCGCTCTACGGCATCAGCAACGACTACGAGGGCGGACGCCAGGAGAGCGAGCAGCCCCCGGCCGTCTACCGCCTCGACCCGGAGACCGGCGACATCCGGGTGGTCGCGGGCGACTTTGCCGGGCCGAACGGCCTCGCCTTCTCGCCCGACGAGACGCGACTCTACGTCGCCGAGACCGGCGACCCGTCGCAGCCCGACCCGGTGCGGCACATCCGCGTCTTCGACGTGGCGCCGGACGGGCGCTCCCTCTCGGGCGGCGCGGTCTTCCACACGGTCACGCCGGGCTATTCGGACGGGTTTCGGGTCGACGAGGACGGGAACCTGTGGTCGAGCGCCGCCGACGGCGTGCATTGCCTCAGCCCGGAGGGCGCGCTGATGGGCATCCTCCACGTGCCCCACCGCGTGTCGAACCTGACCTTCGGCGGCCCGTTCAAGAACCGCCTGTTCATCTGCGGCTCCGGCACGCTCTACGCGATCTTCCTCAACCGGCGGGGCGTGCAATGGCCGTGAGCGCGCGCCTCATCGGCGTGCGGATGATCGCGCGCGACCCCGAGCGCCTCGCCTCCTTCTACGCCGCGGCCTTCGGCTGCGAGCGGCTCCCGCCGCGCGCGGGCGCGCCCGCCCTGGCGGCCCTCCTCGGGGCCGAGCGGGTCGCGGTCCAGCCCCTGCGGCTCGGCCGGCAGGCGATCACGCTCCTCGCTCCGCAGCCTCCGGGGCGGGCCTACCCGGCGGGGGCGGGCAGCGCCGACACGCTGTTCCAGCACATCGCCCTCGTGGTGCCGGAGATGGACCGGGCGGTGGCGCGGCTCGCCGCGGCGGGCGGCGGTGCGCCGATCTCGGCCGGGCCCCAGCGCCTGCCGCCCAATACCGGCGGGGTGAGCGCCTACAAGTTCCGCGATCCCGAGGGGCACCCGCTGGAATTCCTGGCCTTCCCGCCCGGCGGCGCGCCGCCCGCCTGGGCGTCGCGGTCCGACGCCACCTGCCTCGGCATCGACCACGCGGCGATCGTGGTCCGCGACACCGCCGCGAGCCTCGCCGCCTACGGGCAACTCGGCTTCGCGCGGAGCGGCGGCTCGATCAACACGGGCCCGGCGCAGGAGCGGCTCGACGGCGTGCCGGGGGCCCGGGTCGCGGTGACGGCGCTCGCGAGCGCACCCGAGCCGCCCCACGTCGAGTTCCTCGATTACGGCCCCGGCACCGCCCGGGGCGGAGCGGGCGTCGCCGACGCGGATGTCGCCGCCACGCAGCTCGACCTGCTGCTGCCCGACCGGGAGAGCCTGGCGCGGGCGGCGCGGGTGCTCGGCGCGCCGGCGCCGGGCGATCTCGGCGCGGACGGCGCCGGGCTGCTCTGGCGCGACCCGGACGGGCACCGCCTCTTCCTGCACACGGCGCCATCGCCCGGAGAAATCCCATGACCGCCTCTGCCCGCCCGGACCACGATTCCCAGGCCGGGGTCACGCCCGCGCCGCCCTCTACCCTGGTGATCTTTGGGGCGGGCGGCGACCTGACGAAACGGCTGCTGATGCCCTCGCTCTACAACCTCGCGGGCGCCGGGCTCCTCGACCCGCAGATGCAGATCCTCGGCCTCGACCGGCTGGACCTCGACGACGCCGCCTGGGCGCGAGAGCTCGGGGATGCGCTGGAGGGTTTCACCAAGGATCCGACCGCGGAGTTCCACGTGCCGTCGATCGATCCGGCGAGCTGGGACTTCCTGCGCCAGCGAATGCACTACGTGAAGGCCGATATCGCGGACCCGGACAGCTTCGCGCGCCTCGGGCAGCGGGTGAGCGGCAACGCGGTGTTCTACCTCGCGGTGTCGGCGCGGTTCTTCGGGCCGATCGTGACGAAGCTCGGGGCCGCCGGCCTGCTCAAGCAGGCGCCCGGCGCCTTCCGGCGCGTGATCGTCGAGAAGCCCTTCGGATCGGACCTGCCCTCGGCCCAGGCCCTCAACCGCGAGATTCTGGCAGCGGCGGACGAGAGCCAAGTCTATCGCATCGATCATTTCCTGGGAAAGGACACGGTGCAGTCGATCGAGGCGATCCGCTTCGCGAACGCGCTCTACGAACCGGTCTGGAACAGTGCCCACGTCGCCTGCGTGGAGATCACCGCGGCCGAGACGGTGGGTGTCGAGGGGCGCGGCGCCTTCTACGAGGGGACGGGCGCGCTCCGCGACATGGTGCCGAACCACCTGTTCCAACTCCTGTGCATGGTGGCGATGGAGCCCCCGGCGAGCCGCGACGCCGAGGCCGTGCGCGGCGAGAAGGCGAGGCTGCTCGGCGCCCTGCGCCCCGCCTCGCCCGCGCAGGCGGTCCGCGGCCAGTACGCGGCCGGGACCGTGGCGGGCCGTGCGGTCGGGGGCTATCGCGAAGAACCGAACGTCGCGCCCGACAGCCGCACCGAGACCTACGTGGCCCTGCGGCTCGACATCGACACCCCGCGCTGGCGCGGCGTGCCCTTCTACCTGCGCACCGGCAAGCACCTCGCCGCCCGGCGCACCGAGATCGCCCTGACCTTCCGGCCCTCGCCGCTGCCGCTGTTCCGGGATCTCGCGCCGAGCGCCAACGTGGTGCGGCTGGCGATCGACCCCGAGCAGGGGCTGGACACCGCGCTCTGCGTGAAGGTTCCGGGGCCGGCGACGCGTCTCGCCCGCGTGCACACGTGGTTCCGCTACCGCGACGCCTTCCGGCAGGCGCCGAATGTCGGCTACGAGACGCTGCTCTACGATTGCATGCGGGGCGACGCGACGCTGTTCCAGCGGGCCGACGCGATCGAGGCCGCCTGGGCGGCGGTGCAGCCGCTGATCGATGCCTGGCGCGAGGGCCGGCCGGACGTCTACCCGTCCGGCGCCGCCGGGCCGGAGGCGGCGGACGCGCTGCTCGCCCGGGACGGTCATGCCTGGCAACCCCTCGCGGACGAGGGGACGTCCTGAGGGCGACCGAACGCCGGCCCCCAGCGGCCGTTTCCGCTGCCGTCGCCGCCGGGCGTTCGCTGCCCGAATGGGCCGGCGTCACTCGGCAGGGTTGAACGGGCCCGCGGCTCGCCGCGCGGCCACCGCGCCGCCACGTTCCGGCGGCACAAGCCCGGCCGTTCCGCGAATCATCGTCACGACCCCTCCGCCTCCCGCGTCCCCGGTTCCGGGGACCGTCGAAAGCTCCGCGCGTGCCCGCCTCCCGCCAGTTCCGCCTGCTCACCCTGCACTGCGTCGCCACGCAGGCCTCGACCTCCCTCGCGGGGGGCTTCGTCGGCGCCTACCTGCTGACGCTCGGCCTCAGCCTGCCGGCGGCGCTCGCGGTCTATGCCAGCGTGCTCGGGGTGCGCTTCGCCCTGCGCTTCGCGGTCCTGCCGCTCGTGCGGCGCATCGGGCTGCGGCCCGCCCTGATCCTCGGCGTGGTGATCGGTGCCCTGCAATTCTGGCCGCTCGCCTTCGCCCAGTCGGCGCCGGGTTGGCTCGCGGCCTGGATCGCCACCGTGGCCCTGTCGGAGGCGCTGTACTGGCCCGTCCTGCACGCGGCCTCGGCGGTCACCGCCGGCGGCGACACGCGGGGGCGCCAGATTGCCACCCGGCAGTTGGCGACGGCCCTCGTCGCCGTGGCCGCGCCGCTCCTCGGCGGCCTCGTCCTCACGCGCCTGGGCCCGAGCGCCGAGTTCGGCCTCGCCGGTCTCGCGCTCCTCACCTCCGCACTGCCGATCACGCAGCTCGGCCGGATCGCGGCCGGCCCGGTGCCGTCCTGGCGGGACTCCGTTCGCGCCGTGGATCCAGTCGGGCTCCTGGCCTTCGCGGCGGATGGCTGGATCGCCTCCGGCCTCGGCCTCGCGTGGCCGATGATCCTCTTCGCCACCCTGGGTGCGCGCTTCGACGCCTTCGCGTGGTCGGGGTCGCTCGCGGCCTTCGCGGGGGCCATCGCGGGCCTCGTCTGCGGTCGCGCGATCGATGCGGGCCGCCGCGGCACGACGCTCGCCGCGGTCTCGGTCGCGCTGACGGCGGTCGTCGCCGCGCGGGCGGGCGCCTCCGCCTGGCCGGCCGCGGCTCATGTGGCGAATGCCCTCGGCGCCGCCGTGAACGGCCTCTACGTCCCGGTCAT
Source organism: Methylobacterium sp. JK268 (assembly GCF_054052225.1). NCBI lineage: Bacteria > Pseudomonadati > Pseudomonadota > Alphaproteobacteria > Hyphomicrobiales > Methylobacteriaceae > Methylobacterium > Methylobacterium sp. JK268. The sequence goes on from NZ_JBSVZN010000016.1 coordinate 91,403, forward strand.
CATGAGCGCGGTCTACGAGCGCGCCAAGCAGTCCGGGTCGGCCTACCGCTTCCATCTCGGCGCCGAGAGCGGCTGGGACCTCGGCGCCATCGGCGGCTGCCTCAGCGGCGCGGCGGTGGCCGCGGTCGCGAGCCACCCCTCGCTCGCCGTCCTGCCCGCGGCCCTCGGTATCCTGGCGATGGCCGCCTGCGTCAGCGAGCGGCCGGCCCCCGGCCCCGAGGCGGCGGTCACGGTCTGACCGAAGCGGGCCGGCGCGCCTCCCCGGCCCGTCCGGCGTCAGGCGAGGAAGCGGCGGAATGCCTCCTCCACCAGCCCGGCCGGCACCACGTGGCCGCCGCTGAAGGGGCGGTAGGCGACGTCGTAGGAGGCCCGCGCGAGGATGCCCGCCAAGCGGTCGCCGCATCGAGCGAAGGGCAGGACCGGATCCTCCCGCCCGTGCGAGAGGAAGATCCGCGGCGCCCCTTCGCGCTGCGCCGGGGCGCAGAAGCCGGGCGAGAAGGCGATCAGGTCGCGGAACAGCGCACCGTTCGCGAGCCCGAGCGACAGGGCGTAGGACGCGCCGTCGGAGAAGCCCGCCAGCGCGATCCGGGCCGGATCGATTTCCAGGCGCGCGAACAGGAAGACGAGGGCGTCGTCGAGGAAGGCCGTGTCGGGGCCGAAGCCGCGATCGATCACGTCCCAGCTGACGCGCCGGGAATCCGGGGCAAGCACGACGATGCCCTTCGCCGCTGCGCTGTCGGCCACCAGCGGAAGCACCTCCCGTCCGGAACCGCCGGCCCCGTGCAGCATCACCACCAGGGGAGCCGGATGAGACGCGGGAAGCGACGGCGGGACGAGAACCACGCCGTCGCGTTCGCCGCCGAGACCGAGCGGCGCGATCCCGGCCGGCAGGAGCGGCCCGCTCGGCGCGGACGGACGGGCCGTGAGGATCCCGCGCTCGTGGGCGGACGCGTCGGTCACAGGATCGCCCTCGTCGTCGCGTCGGCGCGCGCACCCTTCGGAAAGCGGCAGGGCGGCGCCCTGTTCCACGCCGACCCCGGGAACGCCCGCGCGGGTCGGCCGGTTGGTCGGGCCGGGCTGGTCGATCCAGCCCTCCGTCAGGAGAGGATGCGATGATGCCGACGAAACCGGAGACGCGGCCGAACCTGAAGAGCTTCGACGCCTACGCGGACCACAACGGCCAGGACTTCGATCAGGACGATCCGCGCGACGTCGCGAATCCTGAGAGCTTGCAGCGCCGCCTGAACGAGGATCCCGACTGGGACGCGGAGGTCGCCCGCATCGCCTCCGACCGGGCCCGGCTCGACGCGGTGTCCGGCGGCAGCATCGGAACGGTCGAGGCGACAGAGAACGAGACGCCGCCCGAGACCCTGAAGAAACTGTCGGACCCCACGCCGCGCTAGAGCATGTTCCGACGAAGTGGATACCGGTTCGTCGCAGAAAATGCGACAAAATCAGAGACTGAGAGCAGGCTTCGGTCAGATTGAAACCTGAAGCCTGCTCTGGGTCGTCGATGGTGCCGCGTTTCCGACGCTGAACCGGCCACCCCTTGAGCGGGACATGCTCTCCCGGATCCGCCGACACAGCGGCGTCCCGGTTCGTCTCGGACGAGGCGGCGAGGTCGAGAGCCCGGGACGGGCGTCAGGTCTCTCCCGGGAACCTGCTCTCGCCGGATGCCCCGGGCGAGGGACGCGCGGGAGGCCCGGACGGGCTCCCGCGCGTTCCGTCAGCGCCGCCGGCCGAGGCCGCTCGCCTTGGCGAGTTCGGAGCGCTGGGCCGCGTAGTTCGAGGCCACCATCGGGTAGTCGGTCGGGAGCCCCCACTTCTCCCGGTACTGGTCGGGCGTGAGGCCGCGGGTGCTCAGGTGGCGCTTGAGGCTCTTGTAGGCTCGGCCGTCCTCCAGGCTGATGATCGCGTCGGGCGTCACCGTCTTCTTGATCGGGATCGGCGGGACCGGCCGCTCCGGCTCGGCCGGAGCCGGCCGCGAGAGCTTGGTCAGCTGCTCGTAGACGCTCTGGAGCAGCATCGGCAGCTCTGTCGTCGGCACGCTGTTGTGGGACACGTAGGCCGCAACGATATCGGCCGCCATCGCAACGGGATTGAACTCGGTTTCGTACTCGTCACTCATGGAACGTACCGCAGGTTGCAAACTCCCGCTATCTGTCGTCGATCTTCCCGCGAGTCAAATGCTAATTCGGTGCTTCAGCCCGACAGATGCTCCCATCTGCATACAGATAGTGGACAATTTGATCGACAAACCGAATGTTGTAGGCTGATGTAGGCCGACTGGAGCCCGATAGCCTTGAGAAGCACGCGGGCGCCCGCTTCCGCTCACGCCGCCGGAGGCGTCCAGGATCCACCGCGCCCGGCGGCGTGCGCGCGGCGGCTGACGGCCGGCCACTCATGCATGCGGTCGATCGGGATGCGGACCTCGAGCAGGAGATCGTCGTCGAGCAGACCCTGGGCGAGGTCGATCTGCGCGTCCGGGAAAGTCTCGAGGATCGCCGCGACCGCGGCCTCGATCTGCGCATCGCGGTCGGGGCCGAACTCGATCAGGACGTGCTTGAGAAGGCGGATCATGCCGTCTCTGTGGCACGGCGAGGGTCGGGCGGCCAACCGCGCGGCCCGCATGCGCGCCGGGAGGCGCCCGGGCCGCACCAACCGCACCGTGCGCCCGCGCCCCAGCCCTCTCGTCGGTCGGGCCCTGGTGCCCGCCGTGCACCGGCCTCCGCTGCCTCGGACCCCCTCCTAGCGGGATCGGTCGAGGAGGGGCCAGGCGACGAGGAGCAGGGCGGAGAGCGGGATGGCCCAGACCGGCGGCGCGAGCAGGAGGAAGGCGAGCGCACCGATCGTGGCGAGGGCGGCGATGCGGCGCATCGGGGACACTCGTTGGTCTCGAAACCGGCCGGCTTCGCGCCGGGACGATCACGGTCGTGGAACGGTGACAACGCGCGGCGGCCGGATCGGTGCGGAGAGCGGATTCTTCCGTCGCGCCGCCGCCGCGCGTCACGCGAGACGATCGAGCCGCAGGCGCTCGCGGGAATCCGTGAGCCGGCGCAGGGCGAGGGCGGTGACCGCCAGGGCGGCGAGCCCGCTCGCCCCGGTCAGCAGGAACAGGAGCAGGATCTGGTACTTCACCGCCTCGACCGGATCCATGCCGGCGAGGATCTGCCCCGTCATGGTGCCGGGCAGCGTGACGAGGCCGGCGGCGGACATCTGGTTGACCACCGGCAGGAGGCCGCGGCGCAGGGCGGTGCGGAAGGGTCCGGCCACGGCCTGCCGGAACGGCGTCCCGAGCGCCAGCTGCGCCTCGACGGCGGCGCGCTCGCGCGCGAGCCCCGCGAGCAGGCTGTCCAGGGCGAGGCTCGCGGCGTTCAGAACGGACCCGAGCACGATGCCGGCGAGGGGCACGGCGTAGCGGGGATCGTACCAGGGCGTCGGGCGAATCGCCGTCGCGAGCGCCAGGCCGGCCGTCGCGAGCGTGGCGAGGAGGACGCCCCCGAGGCTGATCCCGAGCATCGCGAGGCCGCGAAGGCGCCGCTCGGGCCGCGCCGCCACCTCCCGGGCCGCGACCAGCGTCATGACGAGGATGACGAGCGCCGTCGCCGCCGGATGGTCGAGGGAGAACACGGCGCGAAGCAGGTAGCCGACCCCCACGAGCTGCACGACCATCCGGGCGGCCGCGATCAGAAGCTGCCGATGCAGGCCGAGGCGCAGGCCGATGGAGAGCGCCGCGTCCAGCACCACCAGTGAGGCTGCGAGCGCGAGGTCTCCGATGCCGAGGCTGATCGGCGTCACGCCGCCGCCTCCAGCCGCCGATCCGCCATGGTCAGGCGCCGCGCGGCGAGGCGCGCGCCCTGGCCGGCATCGTGCGAGACCATCAGGATCACGGCGCCCTCCGCCGCCCGCTCGCGGAGCAGGGTCTCGACGCAGGCGGTGGCGGCCGGGTCGAGAGGGCCGGTCGGCTCGTCGAGGAGCAGGGCCGGCGGCTCGGTGACCAGGGCGCGGATCAGGGCGAGGCGCTGGCGCTCGCCGGTGGAGAGCCGCCCGACCGGCCCGCCGAACGCTCCGTCCCGGATTCCCAGGCGCGCCGCCAGCCGCTCCGCCGCCGGGCGGTCGGGCGGCGGGAAGTGATCCGCGACCACCTCGCTCCACCAGCCGGACTCGGCAGCGACGTAGGGAATCAGCCGCCGCCAGTCGGGGGCCGCCATGGCATCCCGCCGCCGCCCGTTGAGCCGGACCGCGCCGGCATTCGGATCGAGATCCGCCACCATGCGCAGGAACAGGCTCTTGCCCGAGCCGGAGGCACCCGAGATGCAGACGATGCCCCCCGGCGGCACCGCGAGGTCGAAGGGTCCGGCGAGCGGGCTGCGCAGGCCCTCGATGCGCAACCCGCGCTGCCCGGTCACGATCGCGCCTCTCCGGGCGTCGCCCCTCGCGGGGCGCCCGCCCGGACGGATGCGGTGGTGGGACTGGTCTCGGCGCGGATCATACGGTCCCTCCTGCCATCGCGCCCTCACCCTGCGGACCGGCGCGCGGCGGCCATGCTCCCCACCCCTGGACGATGCCGGGACCCGAGGCAATCCGCGCCGCGGCGTCGGCGCGCTCAGCTCTCGTCCGACAGGCCGGACAAGGCCCCGCGGACGAGGCCGGGATCGATCTCGCGCAGCCGCGCGAGGCTCGCCGCCTGCGCCTCCTCCCAGCGCGGCAGCGCCTCCTCCAGAAGGGCGCGCCCCGCCTCGGTCAGGCGGATGCGACGGGCTCGCCGGTCGGCGGCATCCACCTCGACGGCGAGCAATCCGCGCCGCTCCAGCAGCTTGACGTTGGTCGTGACGGTCGACGCGTCGAGGGCGAGGAACTCGGCGAGGTCGCTGACGGTCGGCGGCGTCGGCCGGGCGAGGTTCATGAGCAGGGAGAACTGCCAGCCCGACAGGCCGAGCGGCCGGAAAGCAGCGTCGTAGAGCCGGCCGAGGCTGCGGGCGGCCCGCTGGACGCTCGTGCCGATGCAGGTCTCGCCGATGGCCTTGGCGAGGGCGGGCGTGAGGGGAGGGTGACGCGACATGATGGATCCGGGATCGGTGCGGGCGGGGCGCCGGCGCCGCGCGGCCGCGGAGGATCGCACGACCCCCCATCCTCAGGCAATTTGATATCAAGCTATGTGCGCCGGCGCACACCCCTGCCGAAATAATCTTGATATCAAGTCTTTCAACGGCGAATGACCGGCGGCCATCGCGGCGTCCGGACCGCCGGAACGGAGACGATCCATGACCACGCGCACGACCGCCCTCGCCCTGGCCCTTCTCGGCGGCGCCACCCTCGCCGCACCCGCCCAGGCCCAGCAGACCTTCAAGGCCTGGAACTTCGAGTTCCTCGTCCCCGGCCAGCCGGTGGCGATTCCCGCGCCGCGCCGGGTCGAGGCTCTGCCGGCGCCGCGCACCTTCACGTCGAGCGACGGCGTTCTGCGAGGAGCGGCGGAACCCGCCCCGGCAGAGCACCGCACTCTGAATGTGTGGGGCGCGCGCATCGACGTCCCGACCCGGTGACGATCCGGACGGGCATTCCGCGGGGAGGGGTGGCCGCCCGCCACTTCCCGCGGGGCGCACCGCTGGCCGGGGAGCGCTTAACGCCCCTCGGAGTAGGCGCTGGTCGCCGACAATTCGTATTTAGACAACCAGCTTCGTCGGCGCAGTCGACGTCGGATCCACCCTTCCGAGTGGACTCATCTGTCCGCACACATCTTACTTAAACAGAGAAGCGTGCTGAGTTAGAAAGTTGCAGTACGATAAATAAAGCCATCGCGAAGCTTCCGACGAGCGCATCAGGGCCGAGCCGAAATTATGCTATAACGGAATTATCGATGCCGTGAGACAAAACATTGGCCGAATATCTGGAAATTCACTAGACTTGATGCGGCAATAACAACACAAGATACAGTTTTAAATTCCATTAATGGCAATAAAATCATCTCCTCATGCTGAGGTGCGAGCGGAGCGAGCCTCGAAGCACCCCAGAGCATTTCGCCCAAGGCACCTTTTCTCTTGGATGAGCCTTCTGGGGTGCTTCGAGGCCGCTGCGCGGCACCTCAGCATGAGGGGTGCTGTGCCTTCCAGATCCGTGTAGTCGATAAGCTGGCTACCGAGATGTGTGCACATATTAGCCGGCACGGGAGAGGGGAGAAGTGCCTCCCATCTCCCGGACTGCCGCGCGCAGGACGCCAAAGGAGCTACTGCGTGATCCGCGCGAGGGCACCGGTCGCCTGAAACATCTGGGTCACCGCCGTGTTGATCTCGGCCGGCGTGTTGGCCGTGTAGGCATTGGCGCTCGACGACGCGCAGGCGCTCATGTTCGACGAGATCGACGACAGCAGGTAGCTCTGGATATAGGTGAAGACGGAATTCAGCGTCGCGTTCGAACTTTGAAGGTTGCTGGGCGGCACGATATAGGTCGTGTTCAGCGTCATCAGCGTGTTACCCTTGTTCTTGATCGACGTGCACGCATTCGGATCGAGCGACTCGACGTAGATCGGTGAGGCGAACTGCGTGAATTTCTTGCAATTCGACTGGTTGCAAGGGTTGAATGGGGTGAAATTCGAATCGTACCCGTCCACCCAGCTGCTGCCGCTGAGGGACTTGGTGTCGGAATCCTGCACGCCATCGGTGATCAGCATCACCGTGCCGAGGGGCGAGGCGGAGGTCAGGCCGGTCCCCGCCGTCGGCAGCGCGCTGCTGAGCTGGGCCAGGCTGTAGGTGGCGTTGGTGCCGCCGTCGTAGTTGGCGTTGCTGATATCGATGCCGTTCACCGCCGCGATCGCGTTCTGCAGGTTGCCCGAGAGCGGGAACACGTTCGTGAACTGGTTGCTGAAGGTGTAGATCGCGACCTTGAACCGGCTGGAATTGCCGGTCGCGATCATCTGGTTGAGCGCGGCGCTGACCGCCTGCTTGGCGATGTCGATGCGCAGGGTCGCACCCGCGTTGCGCGCCGTCGCCGTCGTCCCGGAATAGTGGCAGGCGACCGCGCAGCCGTTGGTGGCATTGTAGACGGTCTGCTGGTCCGCGAGCGTCGCACCGATCCCCATCGAGGATGACGTGTCGATGACGATGTAAATGTTGTTGAAGCCCGGCATCGCCAGCGTCGACGTGCTCGACCCGGACACCGTCGTGGTCGTGGTCCCGAAGATCCGCATCGCGAAGGTCGAGAGCGGGAACGAGTACTGGACCGTCGCGCTCAGGTTGAGCCCGGAGGGGGTCACGACGATGGTCGGCGTCGGCGCGGCGCCCGGGATGCCGGCCGTGTTCGCGTTGAACTGCGCCTGGGCCTGCGCCTTGCCGGCCGCGACCGCGCCGGCGGTGGGGTCGCCGGTGCCCGTGTAGTTCACGATGTAGGATTGCGCTGCCGCGATGGCGGCGATCGAGGCGGCATCGGCGGCGTGGTCGAGCTTGTTCTTGATCGCGACGGCGAGCCCGTAATCCGTCGCGAGCCCGAGCGACCCGAGCAGGGGTACGAGCGCGAAGGCGACGATGATCACCACGTTGCCCCCGCGGTCGGACCGCAGGCGCTTCAGGCAGGACAGGACCGACGACCACATGGCGCAGGGTTCCCTGGTTGATCGGAGTGGGTCGGCCGTCTCAGAAGCCGGGGCATTGCTTGCCGAAGGCATCGTCGCCGGAGATCGCGGTGTAGTTCATCGCCGTCACGTATCGCGGATTGATGTAGGCCGAACTTTTTAGGGTGACGTTGGGGAAGATCCCGTTGAAGATGAGCGGTGACCAAGCGTAGCTGACGTCCGCGACGATCACGAAGGGCGGCGGCAGGGAATTGCCGTTCGGATCGGGGACGGCGGTGAAGAGCGAGGTCGGCAGGGTGGTCGGGGTCGGCGCGGCCGCGTCCGGGGCCGCGGCGGGGTTGGTGCCGCAGCTCCGCGCCGCGTCCCCCCCGGTCCAGACGATGTTGGCCTTGTAGGTGCAGCCCGAGCTGCAGCCCGACACGGTCGGCGTGAAGCTGACCCCGGCCATCGACACCTGGATATCCGCATCCCAGGACAGCCCCCGCTTCGCGGAATCGGCCAGCACCGGCGGGAACGTCAACATCGTCGAGTCGTTGGCATAATGCAGATCGACATACGTCACGTAATTTCGATTGTTCATCGACAGGATCTCGGCGATGTTGTTCGCCGTGTCGGTGAGCTGGCGAGACTGCCGGATGAAATTGGCGTACTCGTAGGTTCCGGCACTGATGGTGAGCAGGATCGGGAGCACGAGCGCGAACTCGACCCCGGCCACGCCGGTGGCGCCGCGTCGGAAGGTCCGGACCAGGCCGGCGGCGCGCTCAGCAGCCCGCATAGGTCACGGCTCCGCCGTAGGGCTCGGACCGGAAGGTCGTGCTCGCCATCAGGACGTGGACGGACTGGCCGTTGTAGGTCGTGCCGCCGACCGCGGCGAAGTGGCCCGACAGGAAGGCCGCCGGGTACTGGATCAGCAGGACGACGTACTGGCCGCCCGCGCCCGGGCAGAAGCTCCCGGACGATGTCAGGGCGGGCTGGCTCAGGCCGCCGCCACCCGGGGCGACGTAGGCGTTGTAGCCCGTGGGCGTCTGCCCGGACGGCACCACGGTCAGGTTCACGAACACGTTCGCGCAGGTGAAGAGCGACGGCAGCTTGGGGCACACGACCTGGTCGCGGAACTGCGTCGCGCTCATGCCGGCGGTGGAGACGGCCCCGGTCATGACGGAGCGGGCGCCGGCGCGCGCCGCGTAGTCCAGGGCCGACATCATGAAGAAGGCGCTGCCCGTCTCGAACACGACCAGCAGCGTCAGCATCAGGGGCAGGATGACGAGGCCGAACTCGATGCTGGTCGTGCCTCGCGCGCAGGTCCAGGCGAGGCGGGCGCCCCGCCCGATCGGCCGCGCCAGCCGCCCGGCGACTTGTTTCACCACGAGGGCACAGCCGAGGTGACACATCGACTAACATCTTCGCACAGTCACGCCCCGCCAACCGCGGAACAGAACAAATCTCCTCATACGAGGGAGTCACTAATCGAGGATTAATGCGATCTTCCGACTTCCGGTGTATTGATGTTTCTGGAGTCAGACGAGTGCGCATCTCGGCCGGCAGCGGCCATGATCGCGTCTCGCGATCATCCAAGCCATGCTCAGGCGGAGATCATCCGACCCGGACGATCCTGTGCGTACCGGACGTAGCCGCAGAGCACGGCGACCGGGATGCCGATCAGCGAGGTGCCGACGAAGAACCACGGGAAGCCCACCCGCTCGACGGCGAAGCCGGACACCCCGGCGAGCAGACTGCCGGGCAGGGCGCAGAGGGAGGTGAGGAGGGCGTACTGGCTCGCCGCGTGCTCGGTCGCAACGATGCCCGACATGTAGGTGATGAGGACGATCGACGCGAAGGCGTAGGCGAAGCTGTCGATGCTCACCGCCACCGCGAAAGTCCAGAAGCCCGGCGGCGCGTCGGCGCCGTGGGCGGCGAGGTAGGCAAGGGCGAGGTGCGAGGCGGAGGCGAAGACGGTTCCGGCGAGAAGGCTCGGCATCAGACCGACGCGCGGCACCGTCACCCCGGCCAGGAAGGTGCCGGCGAGCGCGACCCAGAAGCCGAACAGCTTGGTGACGGTGGCGATCTCGCTGTCCGCGTAGTGCAGGTGCTTGAACAGCGGGATCGCCATCGCGGTCGAGACGTAGCCCGGCATCCGGAACCCGGCCACCAGGAGCAGCACCGGCACCGCCAGGGGGCCGAGGCGCCGCATCAGGTCGCGGATCGGGTCCGCCACCGTGGCGACGAAGCCCTTGCGGTCGGGCCGGCGGTGGCGGTCCGAGTCCGGCTCGGGCGCGAGCAGCGCGGCGACCATGCCGGGCATCATCAGGGCGGCCATGCACAGGTAGGCGCCCCGCCAGCCGATCGCGTCGGCGAGGTAGAGCGTGCCGGCCCCGGCCGCGAAGCTGCCGGCGCGCCAGCCGACCTCGGCCCAGGCCGACATCAGCGACTGCCGCTCGGGCGGAGCGACGGTGATCCGCCAGCCGTCGATGACCACGTCCTGCGTCGCGCCCGCGAAGCCGAGCGCCAGCGAGAAGGCCACCGTCCAGGCGAGCCGCTGGGCCGGGTCGCCGAAGGCGATCCCCGCCAGCGTCAGCATGACGCCGATCTGCGAGACCACGATCCAGGCGCGCCGCCGCCCGAGGAAGCGGGCGAGGACGGGCGGGTCGTACTGGTCGAGGAACGGCGCCCAGACGAACTTGAACTTGTAGGCGATCGTCAGCTCGCTCATCAGCCCGAGGGTGCCGAGAGGCACCTGCGCCTCCGACAGCCACGCGGATTGGGTGGCGTAGACGAGCAGGAACGGGATCCCGGAGCTGAAGCCGAGGCCGAGCATCGCGGCGATGCTGCGGTCGGTCGCGAGGTGGCGCAAGGAGAGGCGCGCCGGCGCGCCCTCGGGTCCGGAAGTCCCGTGCATCCTGCCCCAGCCTCCGGGCGGGCTGCCCGCCGCGTCGGACCGTGGCATAGAAGGCGCCCGCGTTCCAGCGGAGGGAGGCGCCCCGCGATGAGCTTCGATCCCGATCCCGCCGCCGTCCTGCTGGCCGAGGCGGCCCGCGCCGGGCGCCAGCTCGACGCGCTGCCGCCCGCCCTCCGCCCGTCGAGCATGCCGGAGGGCTACGCCGTGCAGGACCGCCTGATCGCGCGCCTGGCCGAGCCGTGCGCCGGCTGGAAGCTCGGGCTCGGCAGCCGGGCGCAGAAGCGCGACCTCGGCATCGGGCGCGCGGTGGCGGGCCGCGTCCTCGCCTCCCGCCGCTTCGGGCCGGACGCGGTCGTGTCCCTGCCGCATGCGGGGCCGGCGACGATCGAGTGCGAGATCGCCTTCGTGCTCGGGTGCGACGTCGCGCCGGACGCGGCCATCCCGGATCCGCGCGACCTCGTGGCCGAGACCCGGGTCACCTTCGAGATCGTCCTCTCGCGCTTCGTCGACCGGCGGGCGGTCGGCTGGCCGAGCTTCGCGGCCGACAATGCCGGGTTCGAGGCGCTGGTGGTCGGCGACGTCCTGGATCCGGCGGCGATCGCGGATTTCGCGGCCGATCTCAGCGTGACGGTCGACGGCGAGTCGAGGGCGGGCGCGCTCACCGGCGACGACGCCACCGATCCCTACGCGGCGCTCGCCGACCTCGCGGCCATCGCCCGGGAGCGGGGGGTGACGCTGCGCGCGGGCGAGATCGTCTCGACCGGCACGGTCTCGCGCCCCTTCACGATCGAGGGGGCTCGGCCCGTCGAGATCCGGGCGACGTCGCTGGGACGGAGCCTCGCCTTCCGCACCCGGCCGCCGGGAGGCGCCGCGTGACCGCGCCCCGGCTCTGCCCCACGGCGCTCGCCGCCTTCGCGACGGCGATCTACCGCGCGGCGGGCCTCGCCGAGCCGGATGCGGCGCTCTGCGCCAACAGCCTCGTCCAGGCGGACCTGTGGGGCCACCAGTCCCACGGCGTGATGCGCCTGTCCTGGTACGCCGCCCGGCTCAAGGCCGGCGTCTGCGACCCCGAGGGCGTGCCGGAGACCGTCGTCGATGCGGGCGGCCTCGCGGTGATCGACGGGCGCGAGGCGATGGGCCAGGTCGTCGCCGCGCGGGCGATGACGGAGGCCGTGACTCGGGCGCGGGCGCACGGAATCGGCGCCGTGGCGGTGCGCCACTCCAACCATTTCGGCACCGCCATGTACTTCACCCTGATGGCGGCCCGGGCCGGCTGCGTCGGATTCCTGTCGACCAATGCCAGCCCGGCCATGGCGCCCTGGGGCGGCCGCGCGAAGGCGCTCGGCAACAATCCCTGGTCCTGGGCGGCGCCGGCCGGCCGCCACCCGCCCCTCGTCCTCGACATCGCCAACACCGCGGTGGCCCGCGGCAAGGTCTACCTCGCGCGCCAGCGCGGCGAGGCGATCCCCCTCGGCTGGGCGATGGACGCGGAGGGACGGCCGACCACCGACCCGCAGGCGGCGATCGACGGCCTGATCCTGCCGATGGCCGGCCACAAGGGCTACGCGATCGCGGCGGTGATGGACGTGCTCTCGGGCGTGCTCACCGGGAGCGCCTTCGCGTCCGGCGTCGCCGGCCCCTACCAGGCGCAGCGCCGCAGCGGCGCCGGCCACCTCGCGCTCGCCATCGACATCGCGCGCATTCAGCCGCTGCCGGAATTCGAGGCCCGCATGGAGCGCTTCATCGCCGAGATGAAGGCGGTGCCGACGGCCGAGGGGGCCGACGCGGTGTATTATCCGGGCGAGATCGAGGCCCTCAACGACGCGCGACACCGCCGCGACGGGCTCGACCTGCCCGCCGACACCCGCGCCGACCTGCGGCGGCTCGCCGAGGATCTCGGGATCGACCCCGGCCTGCCGCTCGGGTGAGGGCCGGGCTCAGCGCCCCGCCCCGCCGAGCGGCTCCATCCCGCTCTCCCGGATGGCCTGCGCGGCCTCCGGGGCGGCGAGGAACGCCAGGAGGGCGGAATCCGCCTCCGGCACCTTGCTTCCGGTGATCCGCCCGGCCGAGAACACCGTGTAGAGCTGCACCTCCGCCGGGAGCAGCCCGACGATGTCGATGCCGGGAATGGGCTTGAGCTCGCTCAGCTGCTGGAAGCCGATCTCCGCCTCGCCCCGCGCCACCACGGTGCCGACCGGCTCGGCCGGGATCATCCGGGCCTTGCCCTTCACCTGATCGGCGATGCCGAGCCGGGCGAACATCTCCTTCTCGATGTAGACGCCGCTCGCGCTGTCCGAGTAGGCGATCGACGTCGCGGCCAGCAGCGCCTTGCGAAGACCGTCGAGGGTGGAGATGTCGGGCTTCGGCGCGCCCTGCCGGACCGCGATGGCGATCCCCGCCCGCGCCAGCGGCGTCCGGGTCGCGGCGTCGGCCTTACCCTGCTTGATCAGGTCGTCGAGGGCGTAGCCGACCATGACGGCGACGTCGATCGGCTCGCCGCGGGCGATCCGGTTTGGCACCGCCTGCGGCGTCGCCCCCATGGACGGACCCCATTCCGTGATGAGGTGGTGCCCGGTGCGCCGCTCGAAATCCGGAGCGAGCACCCGGTAGGCCGCCGCGAACCCGCCCGAACTCACCACCCGGATCTCGTCGGCGGAGGCGCCGGCGCCGGCGAGGAGGGACGCGGCGACGAGCAGCGCGCGGGGCAGGGCGGGGCAACGGATCACGGGCGATTCCTTCGGGCAGCGGGGCGGGTCCCGGCCGCATCGTTCTCCCGGGACGCGGCGGGATGCAACCCGGGGCGCCGCGCGAAGAAGCCGGCGAGGAGATCGACGCCGAGGGCGAGGAGCAGGGCGCCCGCGCCGGCGGCGAAGAGCAGGCCGTACCGTCCCCCGCTCTGCGCGAACAAAAACGAGAACCCGTAGGCGGCGGCTGCCTGGAAGAGCGCGAAGCTCACGGTGGCTCGGCTCCAGGCCGCCTGCCGGGCGGCCAGGTCCTGCGGGAGGAGGTCGTGGATCCGCCCGAGCACCAGGGGGACGATGCCCGGCGTGAAGGCGCCGACGATGAGACTCGACAGGATCAGGCCGCCGGGGCCGGGATCGAGGGCCGGCGCGGCCACGGCACCGACCTGGAGCAGGAGGGCGAGGCGCAGGGCGGCCGCGAAGCCGACCCGGTCCGCGAGCAGCCCGGCGAGCAGCGGCCCGGCCATCGCCCCGACCCCGAACAGCACCCAGTATCCCGACCCAGCCTGCAGGCCCTCGCCGCGCCCGCGCGCGACGTAATCCACCAGGAAGAGCATGTGGGGGACGAGGCCGACGGCGTTGAGGCCGTAGGTCAGAGCCAGGTGTCGAACCCCGGCGGCCGCGGACCGGTCCCGGGACGGTGCCTGCCGCCACGGCGGCGCGTCCGGCGGCCAGCCGTTCCAGGCCCACAGCGTCAGGACGGCCGCGGCGACGCCCAGCGCGATCCAGGTCTGCGCGGGACCGATGCGCAGGAGAGGCGGCACCAGCGTGCCGGCGGCGGCGATCCCGGCGCCGACGCCCATGAAGATCGCGCCCCCGGCGAGCCCCCGCCGTGCCGCCGGCACGTGCGGCAGGACGAGGGGTGCCGCCAGCACCATCAGCGCGCCGCCTGAGAGCCCCGAGAGGAAGCGCCACGCGAAGTACCAGCCGAAGCTGAGCGGCGTCGCGCAGGCGAAGAACGCCACGGTGGCGAGCAGCATCGCCACCCGCAGCACCGCGGCGGTGGAGGCGAACCGCGTCGCCGGGCGGCCGAGGCACGCCCCAGCGAGGTAGCCGGCGAGGTTGGCGGCGCCGAGATAGGCGGCCGAGGTGGGGGCGAACCAGCCCGCCGCCACGAGGGCGGGGAGGAGCGGCGTGTAGGCGAAGCGAGCGAGACCGATGCCGACGAGGCTGGCGCAGAACGCCGCGAGGGTCGCTCGCACCGGGCCGGTCGGGGCGGTTTCCGCGCCCCCTCGGGCGAGCCTGTCGGATCCGGTCACGCGGGCCTCCTCATCGGGTCGGACCAAGCCTTAAGCCCCAATTGCTATCGTGAAAAACGAATGATCGTGATATCTGTTCTCTGATTGAGTGATAGCTCGGCGGCGGCGCCGAGGTCGTGGGATGAGGGCGCATGGACATCGCCGATCTGAAGGTGTTCGAGGCCGTCGCGCGCCTCGGGAGCATGAACCGAGCGGCGCTGGACCTGCACACGGTCCAGTCGAACGTCACCGCGCGGATCCAGGCGCTGGAGGAGGATCTCGGCGTCGCGCTGTTCCGGCGGCACGCCCGAGGCGTGACGCCCACGCGGGCGGGCGAGCGCATGCTGCCCTTCGTCGGCCGCCTGACGATGCTCCTGGCGGAGGCCCGGGCCGCGGCGCGCGATGACGGTGTCCCGGCGGGCCCGCTCCACCTCGGCAGCCTGGAGACGACGGCGGCGATCCGAGTCGCGCCGCTGCTGGAGGGTTTCCTGGCGGCCTGTCCGGAGGTCCAGTTCTCGCTCACGACCGGCACCACGGCGATGCTCCTCGACGAGGTGATCGCCTGCCGGCTCGACGGGGCCTTCGTGGCCGGTCCGGTCCGCCACGCCGAACTCGTGGCGGAGCCGATCCTCCGCGAGGAGCTCGTCCTGGTGACGCCGCCGACGATCGGCGCCCTCGCCGAACTCCCGGCGCTGCCGAACCCGCGGACGATCGTGTTCCGGGTCGGCTGCTCCTACCGGCAGCGCCTGGACGCATTCTTGTCCGACCTGGGGATCGCCGGTGCCAGGGCGCAGGAACTCGGCTCCCTCGACGCGATCATCGCCTGCGTGGCGGCCGGGCTCGGGGTCACGCTGCTGCCGCGGGCGGTGGCCGCGGCCGCGCTGGCGGAGGGCCGGATCGCCATTCACGCGCTGCCGCCCGAGCGGGCGAAGGTCGAGACGCTGTTCGTGCGGCGGCGCGACGCGTCGCCGTCCCGCGCGGTCGAAGCACTCCTCGACCTCGCGCGGCGGAAAGGCTCCGAGGTGCGGTGAGGGCGCGCCTCGGAGCCGTCCCCGTCCGGGGGGAGGCATCTGGGTCCGGCGTCGCCACAACGGTGGCGGCGGACCGCCGGGTCTGCTCGGCGACGTCACGGAGGCGGCGGGTTCCCAAATCTGGAGAGAGGTCGTTCGGGTCGGCGCAGACGCGCAGTTCGCGCGCGCCCGCCGCGGCGGCGAGGATCAGCACGAGCGCCACGGTCCTACGCCAAGCGGAAGACAGAGAGGGAGCCTCCCGGCCGCGATCGAGCCCGACCGACAAGATCGCAGCGCCCTGCAGGTTCTTGAGATTTTCGCGGGTGATCTCGGCGAGACCGCTGAAGCGCGTCGCCGCGGTGTGCTTGGCCGACATGGTCCACTGGCCGTCCTCGGCCTGGGCGGCGACGTGCGGGACGGCCGGTTTCAGGATGTTCGGGTTGCGCGCGCGTTCCTCCTGCGGGGAGGGGTTTGAACGGAGGCACCCTCGGTGCCGGAGCCCTGGCGGGTCGCCTGGGCGAGGGCGGGGCCGTGCATCAGGGCGAGGATCGAGGCGGAGCCGAGGGAACGTCGCATGGCGGTCTTGAATCGGAGGCGCAGAGCGGACGGGCGCTTCGCAGCAACAGGACGGCCTCTCGGGTCCGGCACAGCGGCAGAACGGCCAGCATCGGCGTGGTCATCCATTCACAGAGGCCAGAGAGAACCATAAACCTATTTACCGAGCTTAAGTATAAATCCGAGTTTGGCGATCTGTCGCCGATGCTGCGCGCGACGAATCGGGCGGGACCGCCGGCCGTCCTGCGGCGTTGTCCTGCCGGACCTTTGCGCGGTGCGCAGGAGCGAGCATGGCGGCATCCGAGAGAACGGCCCTGGTGGCGGGCGCGCACGGCATCATCGGGAAGGCGCTGATGGAGGAGATCGCCGGCACGCCGGGCTGGCGCGCCCGCGCGCTGACCCGCCGCCCGCACGGGACGCCGGGCGCGGTGGTGGCCGATCTGACCGACGCGGAAGCGACGCGGACCGCTCTCGCCGGCGCGGCCGACACCACGCACCTGTTCTACGCGGCGCTGTCGCCGCGGCCGGACCTCGCCGCGGAGGCCGAGGTCAACGGGGCGATGCTGCGCCACCTCCTCGACGGTCTCGCGGCCGTGGAGGCGCCGCTGGAGCGGGTGGTGCTCTATCAGGGCGCCAAGGTCTACGGCGTCCATCTCGGCCCCGTTCCCTCACCCTTCTACGAGGACGAGACGCCGCGCCACGTCGGGCCGAACTTCTACTACGCGCAGGAGGACGAACTCGCGCGCCGCGCGGCGGCTGGCGGCCCGTCCTTCGCGATCCTGCGCCCGGACGTGGTGGTGGGCGACGCGATCGGCAACCCGATGAACATCGCGATGGTGATCGGCGCCTTCGCGGCCCTCAGCCGTGCCGACGGGGCCGCCTTCCGCTTCCCCGGTCCGGCCCATGTCTACGAGGGCGTGCTCGCGCAGGTGACGGACGCCCGCGCGCTCGCCCGCGCGAGCCTGTGGGCGGCCACGGCGTCGGCGGCCCGCGACGAGGCCTTCAACTACGTCCACGAACCGTTCCGCTGGCGGCGGATCTGGGAGAAGGTCGGGGCGGCGCTCGACCTCCCGCTCGGGCCGCCGATCCCGCTGACCCTGGCCCGGCACATGGCGGACCAGGGGCCGGTCTGGGCGCGGCTCGCCGCCGAGCAGGGCCTGTCCGGGCAGCCCTACGCGAAGGCCGTGGGCTGGGCCTTCGGCGACTTCGTGTTCCACTCCGACTTCGACCTCGTCTCGGACATGGGCAAGATCCGGCGGGCCGGATTCTGCGAGACGGTGGACAGCGCGCAGGCGGTGATCGACGCCATCCGGCGGCTGCAGGCGGCGAAGGTGCTGCCGCGGTGAGACACTCCGAGCGGCGGAGCGAGATCTTCGACCTCGCACTCCGCTTCTCCGGGCGCATGCAGCGACAGCGGAATGCGACCCGGAAAAGCGGGGGGGGGGGCGGGTGAATACCGTCGAGCCATGCGATCCAGGCTACGGCCCACCCGCCCGCGCCCGGTCGAGCCCGATGGAGTTGCGCCACTCCGCCAGGAAGCGCGCCCGCTTGGCGCGGTCCTGCACGGCGAGCAGGGCGGGCCCGAGGGCGATCGGCCGGAAGACGCCCGCCGCCGCGAGGCTCGGCGGGCCGTCGACGCCCGCCGGCAGCGGGCCGTCGCGGCCGAAGAAGAACGCCTTCTCGCGGCCGACCCGCTGCCCGCGCTCGGAGAGGAGGTAGTCCAGGAAGGCGAAGCCCTCGGCCGCATGGACCGCGCTCACCGGAATCAGGGCGCCGCGGCTCAGGACCAGCGCGTAGTCCCGCGGCACCACGATCCCGAGCTTGGCGCCGCGCCGGATCGCCCCGTACACGTAGGAGCCGAGCAGGTTGTAGCCGAGCGCGAGGCGGCCCGCCTCCAGATCCGCGATGAGGTCGCTCGTGCAGCAGCGCACCTGCAGGTTCGCGCGCCCGAAGGCTTCGATGAGGCGCCCGTAGGTGGCGGCGCTGCGGGCGTCGTAGGCGGCGAAGAGGAAGCCGATCCCCGACAGGGCCACGTCGTAGGAGCCGATCCGCCCGGCGTAGCGATCCGCGTGGTCGCGCAGGAGGTCGATCAGCTCCACCCGGCTGCGGGGCACCTCCCGCGGCGGCACGAGGTCGGGCCGGTAGGCGAACACCGCCGGCTCGGCGCTGAAGCCGAAGACCTCGTCGCGCCACGCGGCGTAGCCCGGGAGCCGCGCGGTCTCGGGCGAGCGGTAGGCCCGGGCGCAGCCCTCGTTGGCGAGCTTCACGAGGTGGTCGACCGAGGAGGAGATCAGGATGTCGGCGGCGAAGCCCGAGGCGCGGCCGCTGCCGCAGGCCGCGGCCGCCTCGGCGTAGAGCTCGGCCGTCTGGTACTCCACGTACACGACCGTGACATCCGGCGTCACCGCCTGAAAGTCGCGGATCAGCGGGTCCATGGCATCACGGTCGGCGGCCGCGCGGATCGTCAGCTCGACCCGCGACCATTCGGGCGCCGGATAGCGGGTGACCTCCGCGGCGGCGGTCGGGCCTGTCCAGGCGAGGAGCGCCAGCGCCAGCGCGCCCCGCCGCCTCACGGGACCGCCTCCGCGGCGGCCGGGAAGACCAGCACGACGGCGAAGCCCTCGTGCGAGCGCGCCTCGAAGCGCATCTCGCCGCCATGCGCCACCGCGACCTCGGCCGCGATGGCGAGCCCGAGACCCGACCCGATCGCACCGCCCGAGGCAGCCTGGAACGGCTCGCGGACGCGCGCCCACTCGGAGACGGGGATACCGGCCCCGTCATCCACCACCTCGGCCCGGACCCGGCCCGCCTCGCCGACGGTGCGCAGGGTCAGGCGGTGCGGGGCGCCGTGCTTGAGGGCGTTGTGGATCAGGTTCGCCAGCGCCTCGCGCAGGGCGATCGGGTCGCCCCGGATCACGAGGCCCTCCGCGGGGCCCTCGTAGCCGATGTCGACGAGCCGGGCCCCCGAGACCGGGATCGCGTCGATGAGGGTCTGGCGGGCGAGCGCCGCGAGATCCACCGGTGCCGGCGGGACCGCGCGCGAGCGATGGATCACCATGGCGTGGTTGAGGAGCTGGTTCGTGAGCCGCCCGAGTTCGGCGGTGCGCGCCTGGACGCGCGCCACCTGCGCGCGCCGCCGCGCCTCGTCGTCCTCGGCCGAGAGCAGGTCGACCTGCGCGGAGAGGGCGGTCAGCGGCGTGCGGATCTGGTGGGCCGCGTCGGCGATGAAGCGCCGCATGATCGCCATGTGGCCCGCGAGGCGGTCCATGAAGTGGTTGATCGAGCCGACGAGGAGGTGGATCTCCCGCGGCACCGCCACCGCCAGGGGATCGAGGTCGTTGGGGCCGCGGCCGGCGAGCAGCCGCTCGATGGCGGCGAGGGGACGCAGCGCCGCGCGCACCGCCACGATCACGGCGCCGAGGGCCAGCGCGCTCATCGCCAGGACGAGAAGGCTCGCCTTGGCGGTCAGGTCGGCCGCGAGCGAGGAGCGCGCCTCTCGCGTCTGCGCCACCACCACCGCGGCGAAGCCCGCACGGCTCGCGTCCGGGACGTAGCGCCCGACCACCGCGACCCGCACCGGCTCGCCCTTGTGGACGGCGTCGAGGAGGATCGGCCCCTCGCCGAGGCGGGCGCGCTCCACCGGGACGGCGAGGTCCGCGTTGCCGGTGAGCAGACCGTCGGACGGATCGAGCACCTTGTAGAAGACGCGGTCCCGCGGGGCGAGGCCGAGCGTCTCGAAGGCCGAGAAGGGCGGGTCGACGCTGACCTCCCGGCCGTCGCTGGCGATCGTCTCTGCGATCTGGAGGGCGGCGCCGACGAGCAGCCGGTCGTAGGCCTGGTCCGCGGCGAGCCGGGCCGAGGCCCAGGCGGCCGCGAGGAGCAGGGCCGCGCCGATCCCGAGCACCAGACCCAGCACCGCCACGAGGCGGAGGAACAGGGAGGGCGTCGGGGCGATCACGCCGGGGGCCACACGACCTGGTAGCCGAGCCCGCGCAGGGTGCGGATCTCCGGCTCGGCGCCCGATTGCGTCAGCTTGCGGCGCAGCCGCGCGACGATCTGCTCGACGGCGTTCTCGCTCGCCTCCTCCTCGAAGCCGGTGACCCGCTCCAGCAATTCGCCCTTTCCGAAGATCCTGCCGGGCCGGCCGGCCAGGATCTCGATCAGCGTCCATTCCCGCCGCGTGAGGTCGAGGGGAAGGCCGCCGACGCTGGCGCTGCGGGCCTCCCGGTCGAGGACGAGGTTGCCGAGCGCGATGGCGTTGTCGGCGTGGCCCGCCTGGCGCCGCAGCAGCGCGCGCACCCGCGCCTCCAACTCGCGGAAGTCGAAGGGCTTCACGAGGTAGTCGTCCGCCCCGAGGTCCAGCGCCCCGACCCGGTCGTCCACCTCCGAGCGTGCGGTCAGCACCAGCACCGGCGTGCGGGCGCGGCGCGCGCGCAGGCGCCGCAGGATCGCGAAGCCGTCGAGGCCCGGCAGGTTCACGTCGAGGAGGACGAGGTCGTAGGCCTGGACCTCCAGGATCGCGTCGGCCTCGGTCCCATCGCGCTCCCAATCCACCGCGTGGCCGAGGCCGCGCAGGCGCGTCGCGATGGCGTCGCCCACGTCCCGGGTGTCCTCCACCACGAGGATCCGCATCGGGCCCCGCCCTCCCTCCCGCCCTGCCTGTCAGGTTGGCGTCAGGTTCGGACCGTACCGCATCGGTCAAGGCCCGGCCAAGCGGGCGCACCAGAGAACCCCAGGGAGGCAACGTGATGAACGCACGCCCGAGCCTTGTCCCGGAGCCGCTGCTCACGGTCAAAGGCGTCACGCTCCAGTACAAGACGAGCGACCATCTGGTCACCGCGACCTACCGGGTCGATTTCGAGGTGCTGCCGGGCGACCGCTACATCCTGCTCGGGCCGTCGGGCTGCGGGAAGTCGACGCTGCTCAAGGCGATCGGCGGCTACCTCACCCCCGTTGAGGGCGAGATCCGGCTGAAGGGCCGGAAGGTCACCGAGCCCGGCCCCGACCGGATGATGGTGTTCCAGGAATTCGACCAGCTCCTGCCCTGGAAGACCGTGAAGCAGAACGTCGCCTTCGCGCTCACCGCGAGCGGCCGCGCCTCCGGCGCCGAGGCGACCGACCGGGCCATGGCCTATATCGAGAAGGTCGGGCTGGCGAAATTCGCCGATTCCTACCCGCACATGCTGTCGGGCGGCATGAAGCAGCGCGTCGCCATCGCCCGCGGCATGGCGATGGAGCCGGACATCCTGCTGATGGACGAGCCCTTCGCGGCGCTCGACGCGCTCACCCGCCGCAAGATGCAGGACGAGCTCCTGCGCCTGTGGGAGGACACGCGCTTCACGGTGCTGTTCGTCACCCACTCGATCGAGGAGGCGATCAAGGTCGGCACGCGCATCCTGCTGCTCTCGCCGCATCCCGGCCAGGTCAAGGCGGAACTCAACAGCCTGAAGCCCGCCGAGCTCGGCACCGCCGCGCAGGGCGCCCTCGAAGCCCGCATCAACGACATGCTGTTCGCCTGACACGAAGACCACGCCCGGGAGACACGCCCATGAGCACCGCCTCCACCTCCACCCTCGGCCTCGACCAGCGGCCCGAAATCCTGCGCGAGACCACCGCGTCCGGCGCCGTCGCGGTCGAGCAGCGCCTGTCGCTGCCCGACCTCCTCTACCGGCAGGGCTGGCTGCGCAAATGCGCGGTGCTGGCCGTGCTGGCGCTGGTCTGGGAGGCCTACGGCCGCTGGCTCGACAACCCGCTGCTGTTCCCGACCTTCACGGCCACGATCGAGGCCTTCGGCCAGGCGATCCTGAGCGGCGAGATCCCCGCCAAGGCCCTGATCTCGCTCCAGACGCTGGCGATCGGCTACGGCATCGGCATCGCGCTCGCGGCGATCCTCACCACCATCGCCATCGGCTCGCGGATCGGCACCGACCTCCTCGAGACGCTGACCGCGATGTTCAACCCGCTGCCAGCCATCGCGCTGCTGCCGCTGGCGCTGATCTGGTTCGGTCTCGGCCAGGGCAGCGTGGTCTTCGTCCTCGTGCACTCGGTGCTGTGGGCGATCGCGCTGAACACCCATGCGGGCTTCCGCTCGGTGTCCAACACCCTGCGGATGGTCGGGCTGAATTACGGCCTGCGCAACCTCAAGCTCGTGCGGATGATCCTGATCCCGGCCGCCTTCCCGAGCATCCTCACCGGCCTCAAGGTCGGCTGGGCCTTCGCGTGGCGCACCCTGATCGCCGCGGAACTGGTCTTCGGCGTGTCGTCGGGCTCGGGCGGACTCGGCTGGTACATCTTCGAGAACCGCAACGCGCTCGAGACCACCAACGTCTTCGCGGGCCTGTTCACGGTCATCCTGATCGGCCTGTTCGTCGAGAACGTGATCTTCGCCAACATCGAGAAGCGCACGATCCGGCGCTGGGGCATGCAGCACTGACCCCCCCTGATCCGGCAACCAACGACACGAGGAAACGCACGATGATCCGACGGACATGGCGGCGGGCCGCAGCCTGCGCGGCGCTCGCGCTCGGGCTCTCCGCCGGCCCCCTGCGCGCCGAGGTCTCCGAGGTGCGCATCTCGAAGGGCTACGGGGTGCTCTACCTCCCGCTCTTCGTCATGCAGGACAAGAAGTTCCTGGAGGCCCAGGCCGCCAAGGCGGGGCTCGGCGACGTGAAGGTGACCTGGCTCACCCTCGACGGCGGCAACGTCATCAACGACGCGATGATCGCCGGCTCGCTCGACATCGCCGGGACCGGCGCCCCGGGCTTCCTCGCCCTGTGGGCGAAGGGGCGGGGCAGCGCCAAGACCGAGGTGATCGGCGTCTCCGGCTTATCGACCACGGCCCTCGACCTCAACGTGAACAAGCCCGAGATCAAGTCGCTCGCGGACTTCACGCCGAAGGACAAGATCGCGATCCCCGGCATCAAGACCTCGCTCGCCGCGGTCGTGCTGCAGATGGCGGTTGCCAAGACGTTCGGGCCAGAGAACTACAACAAGCTCGATTCGAGCACGGTCGGCCTGCCGCATCCCGAGGCGGTGGCGGCGCTCCTCTCGGGCCGGACGGAGATCGTGGCCCACTTCGCCTCGCCGCCCTTCACGCAGGTGGAGCGCGCCGACCCGAAGGTGCACACGGTGATCAAGGCCTCGCAGTTGTTCGGCCCGATCACCCTGGACGTGGTCTTCGCGCTGAAGCGCTTCACGGAGGCGAATCCGAAAATGACGCAGGCCTTCCTGGCCGCCCTCGACCAATCCTGCGCCTTCATCAAGGAGCACAAAGCCGAGACGGCCGAGATCTTCGCGCGGGCCTCGAAGGTGAAAGTGACGCAGGAGGAGGTCGCCCAGATGCTGGACGACCCCGACAGCCGGTTCTCCGCGACCCCGAACGGGATCATGGAGTTCGCGGAGTTCATGCACCGGGCCGGCATCATCAAGACGAAGCCGGCGACGTGGTCGGACCTGTTCATCCCGGCGCTGAAGGAGCGGGCGGGGAGCTGAGAACGGCGGAACCCCGAACCCTCCCCCCTCTGCGGGGGAGGGTGCCCCACGGAGTGGGGCGGGAGAGGGGAACCCCGCTTCAGGATCACACTCGACCGTCAGTGCCGGGCGACACCTGGATCAGCGTCGCGCCGGCCCCTCTCCCGGCTCGCTCCGCTCGCCACCCTCCCCCGCAGAGGGGGGAGGGTGATCCGCCTCTGACCTCCGATCCCCACCATCCGCCAGCTTCCGCCGCGCCGCCGCCCTCCTGTATCAGGGCGCCATGTGGATCCGGCCCCTCCCGCCCCTCGACCCGATCGCCGCCGCCGCGCGCCTGCGGGACCTGGGCGGCCTGGCGTTCCTCGACAGCGCCATGCGCCACCCGGAGCTCGGGCGCTACTCGTACCTCGCCGCCGCGCCCTTCGCGGAGATCCGCGTCCGCGGCGGCCGGGCCTTCCTCGACGGCGCGCCGCTCGACGGCAGCCCGCTCGCCGCGATCCGGCGCATCCTGGCACCCTACCGGACCGAGGCGCGGCCGGACCTGCCCCCGTTCCAGGGCGGCGCCATCGGCTACCTCGCCTACGATTTCGGCGGGCTCTTGGAGCGCGTCGCCGCGCCGCCCCGCCGCGCCGGCCTCTGCGACGACGGCGCCCTCAACCTCTACGGCACGATCCTGGCGTTGGACCACCGGGAGGGGACGTGCCACCTGATCGCCTCGGGCTTCCCCGAGACGGAGCCCGCCGCCCGGGAGCGGCGCGCGCGGGCCGACCTCGACGCCGTCGCCGCGCGGCTCGACGGACCCGAACCCGGGCCCGCGGCCGGGAGCGGGCCGCCGCTCACCTGGGCGTCGAACTTCACGCCCGAGACCTACGCGGCCGCGGTGGAGCGGGTGCGCGACTACATCCGGGCCGGCGACATCTACCAGGCGAACATCGCCCAGCGCTTCACCGCGGCGCTGCCCCCCGGCTTCGACGCCTTCGCGTTCTACCGGCGCCTGCGGGTCCGGAACGCCGCCACCTTCGCGGCCTTTCTCGATTTCGATCGGCTGACAGTGGCGTCGAGTTCGCCGGAGCGCTTCCTGCGCCTCGACGGGCGCGCGATCGAGACGCGGCCGATCAAGGGCACGGCCCCTCGCTCCGCCGATCCGGCGGAGGACCGCGCCCGCGCCGAGGCGCTCCTCGCCAGCGAGAAGGACCGGGCCGAGAACGTGATGATCGTCGATCTCCTGCGCAACGACCTCTCGCGGGTCAGCGCGCCTCACAGCGTGACGGTGCCGGCCCTCTGCGACCTTGAGACTTATGCGGGCGTCCACCACCTCGTCTCGGCGGTGACAGGGCGGCTGCGGGACGGGGCGGACGCCTTCGACCTCATCGCCGCCACCTTCCCGGGCGGCTCGATCACCGGCGCCCCGAAGCTGCGCGCCATGGACATCATCACGGAGATCGAGGGCGACGCTCGCGAGTTGTTCTGCGGGAGCATCGGCTGGATCGGCTTCGACGGCAGCCTCGACACCAACATCGCCATCCGCACCGTGGTCATGGACGAGCGGCAGGCCGTGCTGCAGGCGGGCGGCGGCATCACCCTGCTCTCCGACCCGGTCGCCGAGTACGAGGAGACCCTGACCAAGGCCGAGCGGATCTTCGCGGCCTTCGCGGAGGCGGGCTGAGACCGGCGCCGTCGCTCCCCCCGAGGCTGCGACGTCGACGGGCCTCGGCACCCTTCTCGCAGGCGGCGATCATGCGGTCGCGGCCCCCGCGTCACGGGCCGCCCGCGAGGCGGCGCAAGGCAACCAGGATGATCCTCGTCATCGACAACTACGATTCCTTCGTCTTCAACGTCGTGCGCTACTTCGAGGAGCTCGGCGCCCCGGTCGCGGTGGCGCGGAACGACGCCCTCGACGTGGCGGCGATCCGCGCCCGCGCCCCGCAGGCCGTGGTGATCTCGCCCGGTCCCTGCAGCCCCGCCGAGGCCGGCGTCTCGCTGGACGTCGTGCGCGCGCTCTCGGGCGAGGTGCCGATCCTCGGCGTCTGCCTCGGCCACCAATGCATCGGCGCGGCTTTCGGGGGCCGGGTCGAGCGGGCCGCGCGACCGCTGCACGGGCAGGGCTCCCCCATCACGCATGGGGCGCGGGGGCTGTTCCAGGGCCTGCCCTCGCCGATGCGGGTCGGGCGCTACCATTCCCTCATCGTGGCGCCGCGTCCCGCCATGGAGCGCAGCCTGACGATCGACGCGGTCTCGGCGGAAGGGGAGGTGATGGCGCTGTCCCACCGCCAGCATCCGACCTACGGCATCCAGTTCCACCCGGAATCGGTCCTGACCGAGCACGGCCACGCGCTCTTCGCGAACTTCCTCCGCCTCGCGCGGGCCTTCCGGAGGGCACCCGCCGATGCCGTGGCTTGACGGGGCGGTCGTCGAGGGGCCGACGATCCCCTTCGATCCCGCGGATCGCGGCTTCCTCCTGGGGGATGGCGTCTTCGACACCGCCCTCGTGGTGAACGGGCGGGTGATGTTCGAGGCGGCCCATGTCGCCCGCCTCGTCGCCTCGGCCGCCGCGCTCGGCTTCGCGATCGATCCCGCGGCGGTGACCGCGGGCATGCGGGCGATGGCGGCCGGACATGACCGGGCGGCGCTCCGCACCACCGCGACGCGCGGCAGCGGCCCGCGGGGCCTGCGCCCGCCGCCGGAGCCGCGCCCCCGGATCCTGGTGACGGCCGCCCCGCTCGCGCCTCCCGGCGCGGCCTTCGCGCCGCTCTCGCTGCACACGACCTCCATCCGCCGCAACGACACCTCACCGGCCTCCCGCCACAAGACGCTCGGCTACCTCGACGCGGTCCTGGCCGCGCAGGAGGCCGCGCGGGAGGGAGCGGACGAGGCGCTGTTCCTCAACACGCACGGGCACGTCGCGTGCGCGGGCAGCGGCACCCTCTTCGCCGTGATCGGCGGCGCGCTCATCACGCCGCCGCTGGCGGACGGCGTTCTCGCGGGCATCGTGCGGGGCTGGATCCTGGCGCAGGCTCCGGCCCTCGGGCTGCCGGCGACGGAGCGCTCGCTGACGCCAGCGGACCTCGCGGGCGCCGAAGCCCTGTTCCTGACGAATTCCCTCCGCCTCGTCGCCCCCATCGTCGCCCTGGACGGCCGCGCGCTTCCCGGTGCCGCGCATCGCGTGCTCGCCCGCCTGACGCAGACGACGCGGGACACCCTCGCGGCGGAATTCGGCGCGCCGCCCTGAGAATCCGGCCGCGTGCCGGAACGGAAAAGCCGCGCTGCGGTTTGCCCTCCCGCTTCAGGGAGGTGACGGTGCAAGCGACGGCCGATGCAGCGAGGACCCCGGCGGATGGCAGGGTCCGCACCGACATCCCCGCCCGGATGGACCGGCTGCCCTGGAGCCGCTTCCACCTGCTCGTCGTCATCGCGCTCGGCGTGACCTGGATCCTCGACGGGCTCGAAGTCACCATCGTCGGGTCGATCGGCCCGATGCTGCAGGACAAGCAGGCGCTGGGCCTCACGGTCGAGCAGATCGGCCTCGCCGCCTCCTTCTACGTGGTCGGCGCCGTGGCGGGCGCGCTCGGCTTCGGCTGGATCACCGACCGCTACGGGCGGCGGGTCGTGTTCTACACGACGCTGATCATCTACGTGGGCGGCGTGCTGGCGAGCGCGCTCGCCTGGAACTTCTGGAGCTTCGCGCTCTTCCGGCTCGTCACCGGGCTCGGCATCGGCGGCGAGTACGCGGCGATCAACTCGGCCATCGACGAGCTGATCCCGGCCAAGTACCGCGGCCGGGTCGACCTCATCGTCAACGGCAGCTTCTGGGTCGGGGCCGCGGCGGGCGCCGGCGCCTCGCTGCTGCTGCTCGACTCCTCCCTGGTTCCGGCCCATCTCGGCTGGCGCCTCGGCTTCGGCATCGGCGGCGTGCTCGGCCTCGGCATCCTGCTCCTGCGCCGCTACGTGCCCGAGAGCCCGCGCTGGCTCGTGGTGCATGGGCGCGAGGAGGAGGCGGAGCAGACCGTCGCGGAGATCGAGCGCACCGTCGAGAAGGAGACCGGCCAGCGCCTGCCCGCGGCCGAGGGCGCGCTGGAGGTGCATCCTAAGGCGAGCTTCGGCTTCGGCGAGATCTTCGGTTCGATGCTCGGGCCGCATCGCGGGCGCAGCCTGCTCGCCCTGGTGCTGATGTCGGCCCAGGCCTTCCTGTTCAACGCCGTGTTCTTCACCTACGGCCTCGTGCTGGCGAAGTTCTACGGGATCCCCGAGACTGGGGCCGGCACCTACCTGGTGCCGCTCGCCATCGGCAACTTCCTCGGGCCGCTGCTGCTCGGCCACTTCTTCGACACGATCGGGCGGCGCCGCATGATCACCGGCACCTTCGCGGTGAGCGGCCTGATGCTGCTCGTCACGGCCGTGGCCTTCGGTCTCGACCTGTTCACCGCCTGGAC
This sequence comes from Methylobacterium sp. JK268, assembly GCF_054052225.1. Lineage (NCBI taxonomy): Bacteria > Pseudomonadati > Pseudomonadota > Alphaproteobacteria > Hyphomicrobiales > Methylobacteriaceae > Methylobacterium > Methylobacterium sp. JK268. The sequence continues at coordinate 119,307 of NZ_JBSVZN010000016.1, forward strand.
GCAGACCTTCGCGTGGATCGCGATCTTCTTCGTCGCCTCGGCGGCGGCGAGTTCTGCCTACCTGACGGCGAGCGAGATCTTCCCGCTGGAGACCCGGGCGCTCGCCATCGCGGTGTTCTACGCGCTCGGCACCGCGGCCGGCGGCGTCGCGGCCCCCTGGCTGTTCACCCGCCTGATCGAATCCGGCCTGCACGGCGCCCTGGCGGCGGGCTACGCGGGCGCCGCGCTCCTGCTCCTCCTGGCGGCCGGCACCGAGTGGGTGCTCGGCGTCGACGCGGAGGGAAAGTCGCTCGAGAGCATCGCGGACCCGCTGTCGAAGGCCCGCTGACCTTCAGGCATAATGTACACCATAGGGGGCTTGTGAAAGTCCGCTGAATGCGCTGACTCTTTTCGCAAGCCGAAATCTTGGGGCGGGCGGGGAGTGCGGAGCATGAGCATCGCGATCGTGGGGGCGGGCGCCATCGGGGGCTATCTTGGCGTCCGCCTGGCCGATGCCGGGGAGCAGGTCACCTTCATCGCCCGCGGGGCCAACCTGGAGGCGATCCGCCGCGACGGCATCCGGCTGATCGAGGAGGACGGGCGCGAAGTCCATGTCCGCGACCTCAGCGCCACGGCGTCCATGGCGGAGGCGGGGATCCACGACGTGGTGCTTCTGACCCTCAAGGCGCATCAGGTCGGGCCGATCGCCCAGGACCTGAAGGCGCTGATCGGCCCCGAGACCCTCGTGGTGACGATGCAGAACGGGATCCCGTGGTGGTACTTCCACGAGCACGGCGGGGCCTACGCGGGCACGCAGCTGAAGACGGCCGATCCGGGCGGGCTGATCGCGGCGGCGATCGATCCCCGGCAGGTGATCGGCAGCGTCGTCTACCCGGCGGCGGTGCTGACCGAGCCCGGCGTGGTCCGCGTGGTGGAAGGGTCGCGCTTCGGCCTCGGCGAGCTCTCGGGCGAGATGTCGGAGCGCGTGCAGGGCCTCGCCCAGCGCCTGATCCGGGCCGGATTCAAGGCGCCGGTGACGAGCGACATCCGGGCCGAGATCTGGCTGAAGCTCTGGGGCAACCTCTCGTTCAACCCGATCAGCGCGCTCACCCACGCGACGCTGGTCGACATCTGCCAGTTCCCGGACACGCGGGCGCTCGCCGCCGAGATGATGCGCGAGGCCGAGACCATCGCCAACACGCTGGGGATCACCTTCCGGCTCGGCATCGACCGGCGCATCGCCGGGGCCGAGAAGGTCGGCGCCCACAAGACCTCGATGCTGCAGGACGTGGAGGCGGGCCGGCCGATCGAACTCGAGGCCCTGGTCGGCTCCGTGATCGAGCTCGGGCGGCTGACGAAGGTGCCGACCCCGCACATCGACGCGGTCTACGCCCTGATGCGGCTCCTGGCGCGCACGCTGGAGCACCAGAAAGGCCGGCTGTCCATCCGGCCGCTGTGATCCATAATCTCCACCCTAGCTCAGACGAGGAGAGGCCGGGATGGCCGAGGAACCGGGCCGCACGATCGAGGCCCTGATGCGGGCGGGCGCGGAGGCGGCGACCGCCCTCGACGCGCCGGGAGGCCGGCCCCTGAGCTTCGGCGCCCTGCGGGACCTGATGGGCCGCACCGTGGCGGATCTCAACGCCCACGGGGTCGGGCGCGGCGACCGCGTCGCCATCGTGCTCGACAACGGCCCGGCCATGGCGGCGTCCTTCATCGCCGTCGCGGCGGGCGCGACCGCGGCGCCGCTCAACCCGGCCTACCGGGCGGAGGAGTTCGAGTTCTACCTCACCGACCTCAAGGCCCGGCTGCTGATCGCGGCCGCGGGCAGCGACACGCCGGCGGTCGCGGTGGCCGAGCGGCTCGGCTTGCCGGTGGTGCGCCTGCGCGAGACGCCCGAGGCCGGGGCGGGGTCCTTCACGCTCCTGTTTCCCGGGCCGGCGGCCCCCGTCGCCGAGGGCGGGCCCGCCCAGCCGGAGGACGTGGCCCTGGTGCTCCACACCTCGGGCACCACGTCGCGCCCGAAGATCGTGCCGCTGACGCAGGGCAACGTCACCGCCTCGGCGCGCAACATCCGCACGACGCTCGCCTTCACGGCGGCGGATCGCGGCCTCAACATCATGCCGCTGTTCCACATCCACGGGCTGATCGCCGGCATCCTGGCGCCGCTCTCGGCGGGCGGGTCGGTGTCCTGCACGCCGGGCTTCAACGCCTTGAAGTTCTTCGCCTGGATGGATGAGGTCGCGCCGACCTGGTACACGGCCGTGCCGACGATGCACCAGGCGATCCTCGGCCGGGCGGCCCGCAACCGCGAGATCATCGCGCGACACCCCCTGCGCTTCCTGCGCTCCTCCTCGTCCTCGATGCCGCCGCAGGTGCTGCGCGAACTGGAGGAGGTCTTCTCCGCGCCGCTGGTCGAGGCCTACGGCATGACCGAGGCCGCCCACCAGATGGCCTCGAACCCGCTGCCGCCCCGCGCCCGCAAGGCCGGCTCGGTGGGGCTCCCGGCCGGGCCCGAGATCCGGGTCGTGGACGAGGCGGGCGAGCCGGTCCCGGCGGGGGCCACCGGCGAGATCGTCATCCGCGGCGACAACGTGATGGCGGGCTACGAGAACAACCCGACCGCCAATGCCGAGGCCTTCACCCGGCACGGCTATTTCCGCACCGGCGACCAGGGGGTGATGGACGCGGAGGGCTACCTCACCATCACGGGCCGGCTCAAGGAGATCATCAACCGCGGCGGCGAGAAGATCTCGCCGCGCGAGGTCGACGAGATCCTGATGGATCACCCGGCGGTGGCGCAGTGCGTGACCTTCGCGGTGCCCCACGACAAGCTCGGGGAAGAGGTCGGCGCCGCGGTGGTGCTGCGCGAGGGGCACGCCGCCGACGACAAGGAGCTGCGGGCCTTCGTGGCGGCCCGCGCGGCGGCCTTCAAGGTGCCGAGCCGGATCACGATCCTCGACGAGATCCCCAAGGGGGCCACCGGCAAGCTGCAGCGGATCGGCCTCGCGGCCAAGCTGGGGATGGGGTAGGGGGCTCGCCCGGGGCCGACTCAGCGAGATGTGACTTTCTCCGCCACGGCGCCTCCCGTAGCTTCCGCCGACGGGAGGGCGATGCGTGCGCCGGATGATGAAGTTCCTCCACACGATGGGGGCGATCGGCCTGATGGGCGCGATGGCCTCCCTGGTCGTGCTGCTGGGACTGACGCCCTCGCCCTCCGCGCTCGCCGGCTACGCCCTGATGCGCGGCGCCATCGCCGCCGTGGCGACCTGGATCGTCCTGCCCTCGCTCGCCCTGACGCTCGTGTCCGGGCTGCTGGCGATCGCGCTCAACCCCGTCTTCCAGAATGCCGGCTGGGCCTGGGCGAAGCTCGCCAGCGGCATCCTGCTGTTCGAGTACGGCTTCGTGGGCGTGCAGGGCCCGATGCAGCGCGAGGCCGAGCGCAGCGCGGCGGCGCTCCTCGGGCAGGTCGACCCGGGCACGCTCGCCGGCTCGCTGCGCGCCGAGACGGGCACGCTGTGGGTGCTGCTGGTGGTGGCCACGGCCAACGTGGTGTTCGGGATCTGGCGGCCGCGGCTGATCCGGTCGCGCGGGCCGGCGTCGGCACCTTACCCTCCCCCCTCTGCGGGGGAGGGCGCCGCGCAGAGGGGGGAGGGGAACCACGCCGCAGGATAGACCGGGGCCGCGGTGAAGAGCGCCACCCCTCCGACCGGGCAGAGTTTCGCCCGTGATCCTCACCCCGCTTCCGGCCGGTCCTTCGCCTCGCCGGCCGCGAACGCCGCCCCGAACTCCACCGCCGCGATCTCGTCCGCCAGCGCCCGCAGCTGCGCCGCCTTCTCCGCCCCGAAGGTCCGCTCGAAGCGCGCCTGCGCCTCCCGCCACAGCCGCGCCGCTGCCCGGAAGCGCTCCCGGCCCTCCGGCGTCATCACCACCCGCCGGCTGCGGCGGTCGGCCGGGTCGACCTCCAGCGCCACCAGCCCGTCGCGGGCCAGCGGCTTCAGGGTGTGGCCGAGCGCCGAGAGGTCCATCACCATCGCCTCGGCCAGCGCCTTCATGGTCGGCGTGCCGAGGCTGCGCAGCTGCGCCAGCAGCCCGAACTGGGTCGCCTTCAGGCCGGAAGGCGCCAGCGCGTCGTCGTAGAGCTGGCCGAGCCGTCGCGTCGCCCGGCGCAGGGACGCGTTGCTGCACGGGCCATCCTCCCGCCGCCCTCCGCTCATCGCCGCCCCGGGCGCGTCCCGCTCCGGCCGCATGGCTCGTCCCTCACAGCGCGCTTGACGAATACAGGCATATGCCACCAATCTTCCCGTGGGGCCAGACGTGACGATGCCGGATCGGACCCCGATCCGTCGAGGCCCGATCGGGAGGTCCCATGGACGACCGCACGCGCCGCCTGCTCCACGGCCCGATCCTGCCGACGCTGCTGCGCCTGGCGGTGCCGAACGTGGTGGTGATGCTGGTCCAGTCCAGCGTCGGTCTGATCGAGACCGCCTTCGTGGCCGGCCTCGGCACCGACGCCCTCGCCGGCATGGCGCTGGTCTTCCCGCTGGTGATGACCGTTCAGATGATCTCGGCCGGCGCGGTCGGCGGCGGCATCCTGTCGGCGGTGGCGCGCAGCCTCGGGGCCGGGCGCCGGGAGGCGGCGGAGGGGGTGGCGTGGCACGCGATCGCGATCGCCCTCGGCCTCGGGCTCCTCACCACCGCGGCGGCGCTGGGCTTCGGACCGACCCTGTACCGGGCAATGGGCGCGGACGGCGCGACCCTCACGGCGGCCTCGGCCTATGGCGGCGTCGTGTTCGCGGGGGCGGTGCTGGTCTGGCTGTTCAACGCGCTGGCGGCGGTGATCCGCGGCACCGGCAACATGGCGCTGCCGGCCGCCGTCACCAGCCTCGGGGCGGTCGTCCTGGTGCCGGTGTCGCCGGCGCTGATCTTCGGGCTCGGGCCGCTGCCCGGCCTCGGCATCGTCGGGGGCGCGGTGGCGATCCTCGCCTATTACGCGGTCGGCAGCGCCGTCCTCGCGGCCCATCTCCGCTCGGGACGCGGCGTGCTCCGCCTCGCCCGCCCGCCGGCCATCGCCTGGGCTCCCGCGCGCGAGATCCTGAGGGTCGGCGCCGCCTCCTCGCTCGTCAGCCTCACCACCAACATCACGATCGCCACCGCCACCGCCTACGCCGCCCGCTTCGGCCCCTCGGCGGTGGCGGGCTACGGCACGGGCGCGCGGCTCGAATACCTGCTGGTCCCCCTGGTCTTCGGCCTCGGCGCGCCGATCTCCGCCATGGTCGGCACCGGCATCGGGGCGGGCGACCGGGCCCGGGCGCTGCGCGTCGCCTGGACCGGGGCGGTGCTGGCGGTCGGCCTCACCGAGGCGATCGGCGTCGCGGCGGCCCTCTGGCCCGGCGCCTACCTGCGCTTCTTCGTCACCGATCCCGCCATGCTGGCGACCGGGGCGCGCTACCTCGCCGCGGTCGGGCCCTTCTACGGCTTCGCCGGGCTCGGCCTCTCGCTCTACTTCGCCGCGCAGGGCGCCGGACGGGTCGGCTGGCCCCTCGTCGCCGGCATCACCCGCCTCGTCGTGTCGATCGGCGGCGGCGCACTCGCCCTGCGCGCCGGGGTGGGGCTCGACGGGATCTTCCTGGCGCTCGCCCTCGGACTGGTGGCGCTCGGCCTCATCAACGCGGGGGCCGTCGCGGCGGGGGTCTGGTTCCGCTCCCGCCCCGTTCCCGCCGCGCCCCTTCCCACCGCCCCCCCTGGCCGCCCGCTCCGGAGCCTGACGCGATGACCCTCCTGTACCTCGACGACCTGGAGCCCGGGCAGATCCACCGCTCCGGCGAACTCGCCGTGACGGAGGAGGCGATCAAGCGCTTCGCTGCCGAGTACGACCCGCAGCCCTTCCACCTCGACGAGACGCGGGCCGCGGCCTCGTTCTTCCAGGGCCTCGCGGCGAGCGGCTGGCACACGGCGGCGCTCACCATGCGGCTCTTGGTCGAGAGCTTTCCGCTCGCGGGCGGCATCATCGGCGCGGGCATGGACGAGCTGCGCTGGCCGCGCCCGCTGCGACCGGGCGACACGATCCGGCTCGAGAGCGAGGTCTTGGAGCTTCGCCCGTCCCGCTCGCGCCCGACGCAGGGGCTCGCCAAGGTCCGCACCACCACCCTCAACCAGGATTGTGAGCCCGTGCAGGTGCTGGTGGCGAACCTGCTCGTCCTGCGGCGAACCGCGGAGGGGTAACCGGTCCTGCGACCCCCCCTTTCCCGGATCTCCGTCCGCTGACGCGACGATCGTCCGGACAACGGAAGAGACGAAACGGACACTCTCCGCGCGACCTTCCGGGTGCGCCGGCCGCGCGCTACGCTCGCCGGCCAACCGCGCGCGGCCATGCAGAGCTTCGACGTCCTCAATCCGCCCTTCGACCGCCTCACCGCCGAGGAGGCCGACGACCTGCGCCGCCACGTCGATATCGGCTACTTCCGTCCCGGCACCGTCATCGTCGCCCACGGCCGGCCGGCGGAGCAGCTTCACGTGGTGATCAAGGGCGCGGTCGAGGCGCGGATCGGCGACGCCCCCCAGGCTCTGCTGCGCGCGGGCGACACCTTCGACGCCCGGGCGGTGGTGCATGGCGAGGCCGGCGAGGACTTCGTCGCCGCGCAGGAGACCCTGTGCTTCCTGATCCCGCGCGAGGTGATCGTGCGGCTCGTCCACGCCAATCCGGGCTTCGCGGCCTTCTTCTACGCGGAGATCTCGCGCAAGCTCGATGCGCTCGCGGCCTGGCAGCCGCGGGCGGGGATGAGCGCGGTCTTGCGCACCCGCATCCGCGACGCCCGCCACGCCCCGGCGGTGTTCCTGACCGGCGACACGACGCTGGAGGACGCGGCCCGGCGCATGCTCGAGGCCGATGTCGACGCGGTCTTCGTGGAGGAGGGCGGGCGCACCGGCCTCCTCACCGGCCACAAGGTCACCCGGGCGGCGGTGATCGAGAAGCGCCCCTTCGACACGCCCGTGCGCGACCTCGCCCGGTTCGAGGTGACGTCGGTCGATGCGGACCAGATGCTCCTCGACGCGCTCCTGATCATGACGCGCCACGGCAACCGCCGCATCGCCGTGCGCGAGGGCGGGAGCTTCCGCGGCTGGCTGCGCGACCTCGACCTTCTCGGAGCCTTCGCGGGCAACGCCCAGCTGGTGCCGAGCCGCATCGACCGGGCGGGGAGCGTCGCGGATCTGCGCGAGCCGGCCCGCGACATCGCCGTCCAGGCCGAGCAGCTCCACCGCCAGGGGGTCCGGGTCGACGCGATCGCGCAGGTCACCTCCGATCTCAACCGGCGGCTCTACGCCAAGCTCTTCGCGCTCCTCGCGCCGGCCTCGATCCGTGCGGCCGGCTGCCTCGTCCTGATGGGCTCGGAGGGCCGCGGCGAGCAGGTCTTCCGCAGCGATCAGGACAACGCGCTCCTGCTCGCCGCACAGGTGCCGGAGGGCGAGCTCTCGGCCTTCCGCATCGCCTTCTCGGGGGCGCTCGAAGACCTCGGCTTCCCGCCCTGCCCGGGGGAGATCATGGTGCGCAATCCCCTCTGGTCGCAGCCCGTCGACAGCTTCGCCCGCCAGCTCGGCCGCTGGGCGCTGGCGGGGGATCCCGACGCGGCCATGAACCTCGCGATCTTCGCCGATGCCGTCGCGGTCGCGGGCGATCCGCGCCCCCTGCAACGGGCGCGGGCCGTGCTCGCCGACGTGGTGCGGGGCGAGACCCGGATGCTCGCGCAGATCGCGCACCTCATCGACATCGCGGGCGATTCGGGAAATGGCGGCCTGTTCGACGCGGTCTTCGCCCGGATCGGCCTGCGCCGGCACGACCTCGACCTCAAGCGGGCCGGCCTGTTTCCCCTCGTGCACGGCGTCCGGGTGCTGGCGATCGAGGCGGGGCTCAGCGAGACCGGGACGGTGGAGCGCATCCGCGCGCTCACCGAGCGCGGCCTGATGGAGGACAGCCTGGGGCGCGACCTCGCGAGCGCGCTGCGGGCCTTCATGGCGCTGCGCCTGGACCGCCAGCTCGCCGCGTCGCATCGCGGCGCCGCCTCCGGCCCGGTCGTCCTCGACGCGGACGCGATGCCGACCCTGGAGCGGGACCTGCTGCGCGAGGCGCTGCGGATCGTGCGCCGCTTCCGCGAGGTGATCCACGTCCGCTACGGGCTCGGGCAGTTCTGACCATGTGGACCGGATTGCGCCGCCGCATCGACCGGCTCCGGCTGCGGGACGAGGATTACGCCTTCCTGTTCGCGCCGCCGCCCGCGGAGGAGGCGGTGGCCCTCGATTGCGAGACCACCGGGCTCGATCCGCGCCGGGACGAGATCGTGGCGGTGGCGGCGATCCGCATCCGCGGCGACCGGATCCTGACGAGCGAGCGTTTCCGCACGACCGTCCGCAGCCGCAGACCCTCGTCTCCGGCGGCGATCAAGGTCCACGGCCTGCTGGAGGCGGAGCTGCGCGAGGGCCGCCCGATCGACGCCGTGCTGCCGGACCTGCTGCACTTCATCGGCAGCCGCCCGATCGTCGGCTACTACACGGCCTTCGACGTGCGGATGATCGACCGGTCGGTGCGGCGCCGGCTCGGCGTGCGGTTGCCCAATCGGCTGATCGACGTCTCCACCCTGTACCACGCCGCGAAATACGGCGGCGCCCCCGACTACGTGAAGATCGACCTGCGCTTCGACCGCATCCTGGCCGATCTCGGGCTACCGTCCCTGCCCCAGCACGACGCCTTCAACGACGCGCTGATGACCGCGATGATCTACCTGCAATTGCGGGACATGCTGGCCCGGCGCGCCGCGATCCCGCGGGAGGCGCGGGACGCGGTCGAGACGGCGGGTTTCGGGGCCTGACCGGACCCACCCGGACGCCGGTTGAAAAGCGCGGCCGGACTTCGCATATGGCCGCCGTCACCTGGACTTAAGGGGAGCCAGTCAGTCGTGAGCGAGACTCTGGAACGGCATGCCTTCGGGGCCGAGGTCGGGCGCCTCCTGGATCTCGTCGTCCACGCGCTCTACTCCGAGCGCGAGATCTTCCTGCGCGAACTCGTCGCCAACGCCGCCGACGCCGTCGACCGGCGCCGCTTCGGGGCGCTCACCGATCCGGCGCTCTCCCTGCCGGCGGAGGTGAAGGTGCGGATCCGGCCCGACAAGGAGGCCCGCACCCTCGCCATCTCCGATCCCGGCATCGGCATGAGCAAGGAGGAGCTGGCGCAGAATCTCGGCACCATCGCGCGCTCCGGCACCCGCGCCTTCAGCCAGTCCCTCGCCGATGCCAAGCCCGACGAGCGCCCGAGCCTGATCGGCCAGTTCGGCGTCGGCTTCTACTCGGCCTTCATGGTGGCGGACCGGGTCGAGGTCACTTCCCGCAAGGCGGGCAGCGACGAGGCCTGGACCTGGGCCTCGGAGGGGCAGGGCGAGTACACGCTGGCGCCCGCGACCCGCGAAGAGCCGGGCACCGACGTGGTGCTCCACATCAAGTCCGACGCGGACGAGTATCTGGAGCCCCTGCGCCTGGAAACCATCGTGCGCAAATGGGCCGACCACATCACCGTCCCGATCACGCTGCTGCGCGACGGCGAGGAGGTCGCGGGCAATGCCGGCACCGCCCTGTGGCGCAAGCCGAAATCCGAGATCACCGAGGATGCCTACACGGAGTTCTACCGGCACCTTACCCACAACTTCGACCAGCCCTGGGCGACGCTGCACTGGCGGGCCGAGGGCGCCCTCGAATTCTCGGCGCTGCTGTTCATCCCCGGCATGAAGCCGTTCCTCGCCGTCGAGGAGGAGCGCGAGAGCAAGGTGCGGCTGCATGTCCGCCGCATGTTCATCACCGACGAGGCCGGGCTGCTGCCGTCCTGGCTGCGCTTCGTGCAGGGCGTCGTCGACACCGAGGACCTGCCGCTCAACGTCTCGCGCGAGATGCTGCAGGCGACGCCGGTCCTCGCCCGCATCCGCCGCGCGGTGACCGGCAAGGTGATGGCGGAGCTGAAGTCCCGCGCCAAGGACGCGGAGAGCTACGCCACCTTCTGGCAGGCCTTCGGTCCGGTGCTGAAGGAGGGCATCTGGGAGGATGCCGAGCACCGCGACGACATCGCGGCCCTGCTGCGCTTCCGCTCCTCGGCCGTGGAGGGCTGGACGTCCTTCGCCGACTACGTCTCGCGCATGAAGCCGAACCAGGAGGCGATCTACGTCCTGGTCGGCGACGACGCGGCGGCCCTGGCGAAGTCGGCGCAGATCGAGGGCTTCCGGGCGCGCGGGATCGAGGTGCTGCTGCTTTCCGACCACGTCGACGCCTTCTGGCCGGAGCGCCTCGACAAATTCGACGGCAAGCCGATCCGCAGCATCACCCAGAGCGCCGACGACCTCTCGGCCTTCGCGCCCGAGGGCGAGGCGGCCGGGGAGGCGGCGGATCTCGGCGACCTGCTGCCGAAGCTCAAGGAGGCCCTGAAGGACGACGTCGCGGACGTGCGGGCGAGCCAGCGGCTCGTCGAGAGCGCGGTGCTGCTCTCGGCTTCCCAGGGCGGGCCGGACCTGCAGATGCAGCGCCTGCTGCGCCGCGCCGGCCGCGGCTTCGGGGCCGGCCTGCCGGTGCTGGAGCTGAATCCCCGCCACCCCCTGGTGCACCGGATCGCCGAGCGCGCGAGGGCCGGAGAGGACGTGGGAGAGGCCGCGCAGACGCTCCTCGACCTCGCCCACGTCCAGGGCGGCGACCCGCCTCGCGACCCGGTCGCCTTCGCGCGCCGCGTGGCGTCGGCGCTGGCGGCGAGCGGCTGAGGCGGGAGCCGCGCACCGCCGACCGAGGGTGCCTCCTCCGAGCCACGACCGCGTGCCAGCGTCGCGAGGCCGTGGGCCGCCGGATCCTCGCTCCGGCACCGGCCGCCGCATCGGCGATCGTGGCCGGAGCGGTCGCCGCCAAGCATACGCGAGGACCGAGCGCGGCCCTGCCCGGCGTCGCCGCACCTTCTCGTGCCGCCGAAATGGGCTAGGTGCCTCTCCGCGGTGTCAGAGGACGGACCAGGAGGGCAGGGGGTGCGGACGATCGAGGAGGAGAGGCCGGCCATCGGCCAGGAGGCGCGCGCCGCCCGGGGCTCGGGCCTGCGTCACCCGCTCGTCGTCGCCTTCGGGCTGATGCTGATCGCCTTCAACCTGCGGCCCGCCCTCTCCAGCGTCGGCCCGCTCCTGTCCCGGATCCGCGAGGAGACCGGCATGGGCGCGGCGCTCGCCGGGGCGCTCATCACGCTGCCCGTGCTGTGCCTCGGCGTGTTCGGCCGGCTCGCCCCGCTCCTGGGCCGGCGGCTCGGGCCCGACACGACGGCGCTCCTCGCCCTCCTCGTGACCGCGGCGGGGCTGGTCCTGCGCGGCCTCGGCGGTCTGGAAGCCCTCTTCGCCGGATCCCTGGTCGCGGCCGGCGGCATCGGCGTCGTCAACGTCATCCTCCCGGCGATCGTCAAGCGGGACTTTCCCGACCGCCCCGGCCTCATGACGGGCCTCTACACCGCCACGCTCTGCCTCGGCGCCTCCGCCGGGGCGGGGCTGACGGTGCCCGCCGGGCAGGTGCTCGGCTCCGCCTGGCGCGGACCGATGATGGTCTGGGCCCTCCCGGCCCTCGCCGCCGCCCTGGCCTGGCTCCCCCTGGCCCTCGCGGCGCCCCGCGCCCCAACCTCCGGCGGCGGTCGGCGTGCCTCACCCCTGTGGCGGAACCCGCTCGCGTGGCAGGTCACCGGCTTCATGGGCGTCCAGTCCTCGCTTGCCTACATCGTGTTCGGATGGCTTCCCGCCGCCCTCGGCGATCGCGGCCTGGACCCGCTCGCGGCTGGGCTCGTCGCGTCGCTCTCGGCCATGGCGCAGACGGTCCTCGCCCTCGTGATTCCGCCGCTCGCCGCGCGGTCGCGGGATCAGCGGGCCTGGGTGCTGCTGGTGGCGGGCTCGGCGGTCTGCGGCTTCTGCGGCCTCCTCGTCGGACCGCTCGTCCTGCTCTGGCCCTTCGCCCTCGTCCTCGGGCTCGGGCTCGGCGGCTGCTTCGGGCTCGCCCTGACGCTGATCGTGCTGCGCTCCCCCGACTCGCGGACGGCCGGCGACCTCTCGGCGATGGCGCAGGGGATCGGCTACACTCTCGCCTCCCTCGGCCCGTTCCTGATCGGCCTCGCGCACGAGGCCGGCGGAGGCTGGGGGCTGCCGGCCCTGCTTTATCTCGGCATCGGACTGGCGGCGGTCGCGCTCGGTCTGCTCGCCGGACGCAAGAGGCTGGTGCCAATCTGCCCGTAGAGCGACTTCCGCCCACCGGAATGCCGGTCCAGCGCAGACGATGCGGCGGAATGAAAATCGAGAGCAAGCATGATTGCAGCGCGATCGGGCTCTGCGATCGAAAACAACCCGTCTGATCTGACACGCGACGCCGGTTGCAGGCCCCTCGTCTTTCCGCATGGCCGACGCTGGACCGGGACTCGTCTTAGCGGGACCTGCTCTCGGGACCGCGATCCCCGGACGCGGGCGCACCGCGGGCTGCGCAACTGCCGTGCAATGCGGCGCTCCTTTCCGAAGGGAAATCGGCAAAAAATCAACTCTATCAACACAATATTCACCCAAAAAATAACCGATTTAGCTGCGTCAGATTTGTCAGGAAGCGATCGTTTGTTTACGGACTTCGGCCAGGGTGGTGGTCGCACGGGCGCGCGACGGGCAGGGTGTCCTATATGATCTGGAAATGGCTCGAAGCGCCTGCGTCGTCCGCCGCGATCGACCTCGCCGTTCGCCTCTATCAGGCGACGAGCGAGACGGATTTCTTCACAATCCTGAGCGAGATCCAGCGGCGGCGCGCGAGGACGATCACCGTCGACGGCTTCTCGGTCGCCCTGGACGGGCGCCGGATCCGCCACGTCCTGGAAAGCGGCGCGTTGCGCGGCGCTCCGGTACGATCGGCCATTGAGGCGTGGCTCGTCGACGAGTCGCAGGACGACGCCATCCTCGATCGCCCGGAGGGCGGCGTCCACGTCCTACGCCAGCGGCTGACCTGGGAGGGCCATCTCCTCGGCGGGCTCGTGCTGACGGGCGAGCGGCTCACCCGGACCGACATGGCCCGCTGCGCGGTGCTCGCGCGGCTCGCCTCCGGAGCCCTCGCCGGCCTTCACCAGCGGCGATTGTCCCAGCTGGTCATCGAGGCGATGGAGGAGAGCGAGGAGGCCTTGGCCTTCTACGACGAGAACGAGGACATCGTCTTCACCAACGAGGCCTATCACCGGATCTTCCCGCATTATCCGGACCGGGCCGCACTGCGCGGCCGGTCGCATCTCGACCTCTACCGGATGGACCTGGCGGCCGGGATCATCGACGACCCGCTCGCGCGCGGCGACCCCGACGCGTTTCTGGCCGAGCGCGCCCGCCTCTCGCGGGCCCTGGTCGGGCGGCAGCGCGAGATCCAGCGGATCGACGGCCGAACCTACATCTACACGCGGACCCGCTCCCGCACGGGCGCGACGCTGTCGCGGCGCACCGACATCACCGAACAGGCGCAGACCGAGGCGAGGCTGCGCGAGCGCGAGACCGAACTCCACGCCCTGGCGTTCCGCGATCCGCTGACCGGGCTCTACAACCGGGCCTTTCTGCGTGAGCGGGAGGCGGTGCTGCGTCGGCGGCGGGCTGCGGACCGCACCGCCGGGGTCGCCGTCCTCGTCATCGGCATCGACGGCCTCAGGGCCGTGAACGACACGTTCGGGCACGATTGCGGGGACGAGGTGCTGGCGGAGACCGCCCGTCGCCTCGCGCGTGCGCTGCCGGAGAGCGACGCCCTGCTGCGGCTGAGCAGCGACGAGTTCGTGGTGCTGGTCGAGCGGAAGATCCATCCCGCCGAGTTGGCGGGTCTCGCCGAGCGCATCATCGCGGCAGCCGCCCCGCCGATGACGATCGGCGATCGGGTGATCCGCGTCGGCGCGAGCGTCGGCATCGCGATGAACACCGGGCCCGACCTCGATCTCGGCGTGCTGATGAGCGACGCGGACCTCGCGATGGGTGAAGCGAAGTCCCGGGCGGGCGGCAGCTATCGCTTCTCCCATCCCGATCAGCGGCGCGCCATGGTCGAGCGGCTCGCCCTGGTCGAGGATCTGCGCGCGGCCCTGCGGACGGGCGGGTTTACGCTGCACTACCAGCCGCAATTCGCCACGCGGGACGGGCGGCTGGTCGGTTTCGAGGCACTGGCGCGCTGGAACCATCCCCGGAAGGGGACGATCCCGCCCGACGTGTTCATCCCGGTCCTCGAAGAACATGGCCTCGTCGAAGCCCTGGGCAGCTACGTGCTGCGCACCGCCTGCGCCGAGGCACGCGACTGGCCGGAGGACCTGCGGATCGCCGTCAACGTCTCCCCGCTGCAGGTGCGCGGCGGCGGGTTCGCGCCGATCCTGGAAGAAACGCTTCTGCGCACCGGCCTCGCGCCGCAGCGGCTGGAACTGGAGATCACCGAGTCGGTGCTGCTGGTCGGCGAGGACCGCACCCGGGCGGAACTCGACCGCTGGAAGGCCCTCGGCGTCCGCGTCGCCCTCGACGATTTCGGCAGCGGCTATTCCAGCCTCAGCTACCTGGGTGCCTTCCCGATCGACAAGATCAAGATCGACCGGACCTTCATCGGGCGGTTCGATCCCGCGGCGCCGGACGCGGCGCCCGGCGCCATCCTGAACGCGATCATCAATCTCGGCCGCGCCCTCGGCCTCACCGTCACGGCCGAGGGGATCGAGCGGGACGAGCAGCTCGCCTACCTGCGCGAGCGGGAATGCACGGAGGTGCAGGGCTTCCTGCTCGGCCGTCCTCTGACGCCGGCCGAGGCGCGCGCGCTGATCCGGAAGACGCGTCCGTCCGACGACGCCCTCTGCCCCGAGGAGGCCGGGCCCGACCCGGCGGGCCCCGCTCCGGCGGCGAAGGACCGGGTCACCCGCGCCGGAGCGCTTCCAGCACCTTAGCGCCGGGCCGGCCTGTCTGCGGCCATCCGAGCTGGCGCTCGATATCCTTGATGGCGTCGCGAGTCTTGGCGCCGACGCGGCCGTCCGGCTCGCCGACGTCGTAGCCGCGCTGGGACAGCGCGCTCTGCAGCGCCCGCCGGTCGGCCCGGGAGAGGGGAGGGTCGTCGGTCGGCCACGCCGCCTGGATCCCGGTCCGCCCGCGCAGGCGGTCGGAGAGGACGGCGATCGCCAGCCCGTAGGACTCGGCGGCGTTGTAGGAGTAGATCGCGTCGAAGTTCCGGGTCACCAGGAAGGCCGGACCCTCCACGCCCGCCGGCGCGATGATGCCGACCGGCCCCTCGCCGCTGAGCGGCCGCCCGTCGATCCGGGTCACGCCGAGGCTCGCCCAGTGGGCGACCGGGCGCTTGGCCTTGCGCCCCGCCGCCGCGAGGTTGAACCCGGCCGGCAGCCGCACCTCGTAGCCCCAGGGAAGGCCGTTCTGCCACTTGGCGGCGCGCAGGAAATTCGCCGTCGAGCCGACCGCGTCGGCGACCGTATCGACCACGTCGCGCCGCCCGTCCCCGTCGAGATCGACGGCCAGGCGCTGGTAGGTGGAGGGCATGAACTGAGTCTGGCCGAAGGCGCCGGCCCAGGAGCCGGTCAGGCGCTCCGGCGCGATGTCGCCGTGGTCGATGATCTTGAGCGTCGCCATCAGCTCGCCGCGGAAGTAGCCGGCGCGGCGGTTGGAGGAGCAGGCGAGGGTGGCGAGCGACTGCACCAGCGGCATCTTGCCGAGGTTCTTGCCGAAATTCGATTCGACGCCCCAGACCGCCGCGACCGTGTAGCGGTCGACGTGGAAGCGCGCCTCGGCCTCCGCCAGGGCGGCGGCGTGCTGGCGCATGGCCGCGCGCCCGTCCTCGACCCGCTCGTCGTCGACGAGCGCCGCCATGTAGTCCCAGATCGGCGTCTTGAACTCGGGCTGGGCCTGCGAGAGTTCGATCACCTTGTCGTCGTAGCTGATCCCGGCGGTGGCGGCCTGGAAGGCGGCCGGCGAGATCCCCTTGGACGCGGCCTCCTGCCCGAGCCCGGCGAGGCACGAGCGGAAATTCGCCCGCGCGCCTGCAGGCAGCGCGAAGCCGCCGAGGCAGAGCAGGGTCGCGGCCGTGGCGCGCGCGCGTAGCGTCATCGGGGGCCTCCGTGAGCCGTCATCCAAGCACGCGAATAGGGCAATACCAGGGTTAACGAAGTCTTGAGACGCGCTGCAGCCTCGGCGCCGGCGGGGTCCAGCCGGCCCGGACCCCGTCGCAGCCGCCACTCCCTATCATGTAGACTCCCAGATGGAGTCGGCCCTACACTCCGATCCAGCATGTCGAAATCGGGAAGGGACGCAGCGATGATGGGGTCTGACGTCCTGGAAGTCGGAATCGGGCTCACTCTTATGTTTCTGCTTGTGAGTCTTCTGTGTTCTGCTCTGCGAGAGATGATTGAAGCTGCGCTCAAATCTCGTGCCGGAGATCTTGAACGCGGATTGAGGGAGATTTTTGGGAATGGCACAACGAATCAATTTCTCAAAACTTTCTACAATCATACGTTGATATATTCTCTGTTCAACGGAAAATACGTCGCACCTGGAGACAGAGGCTCCGGGATCATGGAAGATTTGAAGCACACTGCAACCGACGTGTGGCGGCGACAGAACTTGCCGGCCTATATCCCGTCGCGCAATTTCGCCGCCGCCGTCCTCGACCTGGCGGTCCGGCCGGAGGACCGGGACGGCGAGCCTCCGCCGCCGCTCACGGTGGACGCTCTCCGGCTCACCGTCTCGAAGATGGACGACACGTCTCCGATCAAGCCCCTGCTCCGGACGGCGCTCGATGGGGTCGAGAAAGATGTCGGCGAGGTCAGGAAGAACCTGGAGGCGTGGTACAACGCGTCCATGGACCGGGTGTCCGGCTGGTACAAGCGCCGCACCCAGCTGATCCTGTTCGGGCTCGGGCTGCTCACGGCGGCGATGTTCAACATCGACACCGTGTGGGTGGCCGGGCGGCTCAGCACCGACAAGGCTTACCGCCAGGCCGTCGTGGCGCAGGCCGGCACCATCGTCGCGCGATCGGCCGCGCCGCGGGACGGGGAGGCGGCGAGCCTCCCGGAACGGTTCGGTGCGCTGAGGACCGAACTGGAGGCCACCGGGGCCCTGATGGGGTGGTGGCCGCCGCAACTCGCCGGGTGCGGAAGCCCAGCCGACCCGTGCATCTGGCATGTCGGCCAGATGCTGCTCGGCTGGCTGGCGACGGCGCTCGCCGTGACGCTGGGGGCTCCGTTCTGGTTCGACGTTCTCAACAAGTTCATCGTGATCCGATCGACCGTGAAGCCGTCGGAGAAGAGCCGACCCGAAGCGTCGAAGGACCGTCAGACTTAGTGGCTCAGCACAGAGGATTTGACGGTTTCGGCGTGCGTGGCCTCGAAGACCGCGTCGCCGTGATGGCGGAGGGTCGGATCGTCGAGACCGGCCCGGCGGACGCGGTCTTCGAGGCCCCGCAGCATCCCGTCACCCGGCGCCTCCTCGCGGCCGTGGCGAGGCTGCCGATGCGGGAGGGGGAGGCGAGCGAGGCCGCAGACCCGGGCCCTCGCGGCGGCGCTTCGGCGCCGAGCCTCTCCCTGGGGCCGTCGGCAGCGCCGCGGTCCTGCGACGGATACGGGCACCGACCAGGTCCGGATGTCGTCTGGCCGCGCATTCGCGGCGAGTGCGGAATTCTGTCGTGCCGCGCGCCCACAAAGGAGAATATAGTTACAATATATGGCAGCTTAAGAGTGTTATTTTCTGCTTAACATCCTTGAATTGACAAGCAAAATAGGAGATATTACCCAGATTATCGGCGGCATCCGTTCCGGAGCGCTGCCCGCCACGGGTTCCTCATGTCACGATGCCCACCGTCGCGACCGGTCGCGGCTCACGCACGCCCCGGCACGCGTCGCGCCGGAGGATCTCTCGCATGAGCCGCGCCCTGATCGGGAACGTCGCGGCCCTCGGCGCGATCGCGCTCGCGGGCCTCCTGATCCTCGGCCGTAACCTGCCGGATGCGGGCGGGACCGCGATCCTGAACGTCTCGTACGACCCGACCCGGGAACTCTACGCGGCGCTCAACCCTGCCTTCTCGGCGGCCTACGCCCGGGACGCTGGCCGGACGGTCCGGGTGAAGCAGTCGCATGGCGGCTCCTCCGGGCAGGCGAGGTCAGTCATCGCGGGCGAGCAGGAGGCGGACGTCGTCACGCTCGGGCTGCCCTCCGACATCGACGGGCTGGCCAAGCGCGGCCTCGTCGCCCCGGACTGGCGCGCACGCTACCCGAACCACGCCGTGCCCTACACCTCGACCATCGTCTTCGTGGTGCGGGCGGGCAATCCGAAGGGCGTGCGCGACTGGCCCGATCTCGTGCGCGACGGCGTCGAGGTGGTGACGCCCGACCCGAAGACCTCCGGGAACGGCAAGCTCAGCGCCCTCGCGGCCTGGGGCTCCGTGGTCACGCGCGGCGGCGACGAGGCCGCCGCCAAGGCGTTCCTGGACGCGCTCTACGGCCACGTTACGGGCCTCGCCTCCGGCGCTCGCGGGGCCGCCGACGCCTTCGCGGTCGAGCGCGTCGGCGACGTCCACCTGACCTGGGAGAACGAGGCACTCCGCGAAGTCGCCGCCGCGAGGGGCGCCCTGGAGATCGTCTACCCGCCGGTGAGCATCCTGGCCGAGCCCAGCGTCGCCGTGGTGGAGGCCAACGCGCGCCGGCACGGGGTGGAGGCCGAGGCGAAAAGCTTCCTGGCCCACCTGTTCGCGCCGGCCGCGCAGGAGACCATCGCCCGCCTGGGCTACCGGCCGTCGAACGCCGAGGTGCTCGCCCGCCATGCGGACCGCCTGCCGCCGCTCACGCTGTTCCCGGTCACCGCGCTCGCACCCGACTGGGCCGCTGCCCAGCAGCGCTTCTTCGGCGAGAACGGCATTCTCGACACCGTTCGCCGGGCGCCGACGCAATGAGGACCATCGGCCATCCATGAGCGCCACCCCGCTTCCGGCCTCCGTCGCCCTCGCGCGGCTCGCCGCCTGGCGCCCCTCCTCCGACGCCCTCCGCCGCGACCTCGTCGCCGGGCTGACGGTGGCGGCGATCTCCCTGCCGCAGGGCATGGCCTACGCGCTCCTCGCCGGGGTCGATCCGCGCTACGGGCTCTACTCGGCCATCGTGGTCACGCTGATCGCCTCGCTACTCGGCTCCTCCTCGCACCTCATCAACGGGCCCACGAGCGCGATCTCGCTCCTCGTCTTCTCGGCCCTCGGCCATTTCGACCCGGACGCGCGGGGCCAGGCCGCGGAGGCGATGTTCCTGCTCGGCACGATGGTCGGCGCGATCCAGATTCTGATCGCGGTCTTCCGCCTCGGCGACCTCACCCGCTACATATCGGAATCAGTCATCCTCGGCTTCATGGCCGGAGCCTCCGTGCTGCTCGCCGTCAGCCAGATCGGCAATGCGCTCGGCCTCAAGAGCCGCGGCCACGGCGACCAGGGCGTGCTGGTGCGCCTCTGGCTCACCGTCACGGAGGGTGGACCGATCAGCGGCAAGGCCCTCACGCTCAGCCTCGGGGCGGTGGTCCTGGCGGTGCTGTTCCGGCGCATCGTGCGCCGCTACCGCCTGCCGCAGCTCGACATGCTGGCCGCGCTCACCGTGGTGGCGCTCCTCGCCTTCCTCGCCGGCTGGACGGCCGTGGGGCCTGACGGCCGGACGGCGGTCGGGGTCGCCGGGGTGGTGCCGGCAAGCCTGCCGAGCTTCCACGTCGCCGAGATCCGGCTCTCCTGGCTTTCCGACCTCGGCGGCAGCGCGCTCGCCATCGCGTTCATGGGCCTCCTGGAGGCGCTCGCCATCGCCAAGTCGATCGCACACGAGACGCGCCAGCCCCTCGACTACAACCGGCAATGCATGGCCGAAGGGGCGGCCAACCTCGTGGGCGGCTTCTTCCAGTGCCTGCCGGGCTCGGGCTCGCTCTCCCGCTCGGCGATCAACTACCAGGCCGGGGCGCGCACGCGCTTCTCCGGTGTGGTGGTCGCGCTTGCCGTGGCGGTCGCGCTGCTCGCCTTCGCGCCCCTCACCCAGTTCATCCCCAAGGCGGCGCTGGCGGGCCTGCTCTTCGTGACGGCCGCTCGCCTCATCGACGTGAAGCGGCTCGCCCGCGCGATCCGCGGCTCGGGCTACGATGCCGGCCTCGTTGCCGCGACGGCGGGCTCCGCGCTCCTCCTCGGGGTCGAGTTCTCGATCCTCGTCGGCGTGGCGCTGTCGATCCTGCTCTTCGTGCCCCGCGCGGCCAAACTGAAGGTGTCCGAGCTGATCGTCACCGACGAGGGCGTGGTGCGCGAGCGCGTGAACGGCGACGCCCCGGCCCGCGGCCTGATCGTGCTGGACCTCGAGGGCGAATTGTTCTTCGGCGCCGCGCCGGACCTGGAGCAGGCCCTGGGCTGGGTCCTGAACCGCGCGCGGGCCGAGGGCATCGGCCACGTGGTGGTACGCCTCAAGCGCGCCCGCCATCCGGACGTGGTCTGCCTCGACGTCCTCGAGCAGTTCCTGCGCGACGCCGCGCAGGCCGGCGTGACCGTGCGGCTCGCCGGCGCCCAGCCGGACCTTCTGGCGCTGATCCGGCGCCTTGGCGTGACCGCGTGGTTTCCGGACGAGCGCATCTTCCCGGAGGAGGACGAGCGCGACTCGGCGACCCTCAAGGCGGTGCGCCAGACCTGCGCTGCCCTGGAGGCGGGCCGGGTTAGGTCGCCGGGTTCCGGCACGCTCTACTACCTGGTCTGAGAGCGCGTCGGCCGGACGGGCCCGACGCCGCGAACGGCCGCGACTGACGGTTGCTGTGGGGCTCGTCCTTGCCGTTCCGGCCCAGGCGGCCGGGCGTGCAGGATCTCCGGGCGTGGCTTCACCGCGGAGGCACTGGAGACGTCGAACCCGAGCGGCTCCCCACCCTCAGGGCCACGCACGCCCAAACCGGCACATCCTCTGTGCTGAGCCACGAGCCCGGCAGGGGCGTGTCAGAGCATCCCCGGACGAAACGCGCCCCGCTTCGTCCGGAGATCCGGCGCCGCTCAGGCCCAGGGCCGCTCGGCGAGCTTCGCCTCGTAGGCCTCGATCGCCGGCGCCTTCTCGAGGGTGAGGCCGATATCGTCGAGCCCGTTGAGGAGGTTGTGCTTACGGCCGGGATCGATGTCGAAGTGCAGCACCCCGGCGTCGGGTCCGCGGATCTCTTGGCGCTCCAGGTCGACGGTGAGCGTGGCGTTCGCGCCGCGGCCGGCGTCGTCGAACAGCTTCTCCAGGTCCTCCGGCGAGACCGTGATCAGCAGGATCCCGTTCTTGGCGCTGTTGTTGAAGAAGATGTCGGCGAAGCTCGTGGAGATGATGCAGCGGATGCCGAAATCCGCGAGCGCCCAGGGCGCGTGCTCGCGGGAGGAGCCGCAGCCGAAATTATCGCCGACCACCAGGATCTTGGCGTTCCGGTAGGCCGGTTGATTGAGCACGAAGTCCGGGTTCTCCGAGCCGTCGTCCCGGTAGCGCATCTCCGAGAACAGGCCCTTGCCGAGGCCGGTCCGCTTGATGGTCTTGAGATACTGCTTGGGGATGATGCGGTCGGTGTCGACGTTGACGATCGGCAGCGGCGCCGCGACGCCTTCGAGAACGGTGAACTTTTCCATGATGCGCGCTTCCCGGCGGCCCCGGACGGAGGGCGGCCCTGCGCGTTCTAGCAAGCGCGGGGAGGGCCGCGCAAATCCCGGATCCGGGCGGCCCGGAGCGGCGGTTCAGACCCGCAGGTCCCGGCGGCCGAGCTGCGCGTCGAGGCTCAGCGGTCCCGGTCCGGCGAAGACGAAGTACAGGAAGACGAAGCTGTAGAGGATCGCCGCGTCGCCGCCGTTGAGGGCCGGGAAGAAGCTCCGCGGCGCGTGCGCGAGGAAGTAGGCGACGGCCATCTCGCCCGACAGGACGAAGGCCACCGGCCGCGTGAACAGGCCGAGGGCGAGGAGCGCGCCGCCGACGAGTTCGAAGATCCCGGCGATGCCGGGCAGCGAGGTCAACGCCGGGGGATTCGCCATGGCGGGAAAGCCGAGCACCTTCTGGGTGCCGTGCGCCATGAAGATCAGCGCCGAGACGATGCGCAGGACGCTGCGGGCGAGGGGCGCGTAACGGTCGAGGGTGGCAAACATCGCGGGCTCCGACGCTCGGCCGTCCGGGAACGATACCGGACGGCCGAGCTTGCCTTAGCCCATGGCGCGGGGGGCCATCAACCCGCTGCCGACGGCCTCAGCGCGTGCCCGACAGTTCCAGCACGTCGTCGAAGGTGCGCAGGCCCGCCTTCTGGGCGTTCACCAGCACGGCCATGTTGCCGGGGGCGTGCTGGTTCTTCCACATCTTGGTGTGGGCGTGCGGGATCTTGTCCCAGGGGAAGAGCTCGCTCATGCAGGGATCGACCCGCCGGTCGATCACGAACTGGTTCGCCGAAGCCGCCTGCTTGAGATGGGCGAAGTGCGAGCCCTGGATCCGCTTCTGGCGCATCCAGACGTAGCGGGCGTCGAAGGTGATGTTGAAGCCGGTCGTGCCGGCGCAGAACACCACCATGCCGCCGCGCTTCACCACCAGGCACGAGACCGGGAAGGTCGCCTCGCCCGGATGCTCGAACACGATGTCGACGTCGTTGCCCTTGCCGGTGATGTCCCAGATCGCCTTGCCGAACCGGCGGGCCTCCTTCAGCCACTCATTGTACTCGGGCGAGTTGACCTTGGGGAGCTGACCCCAGCAGTTGAAGTCCTTGCGGTTGATGACGCCCTTGGCGCCGAGGCTCATGACGTAGTCGCGCTTCGACTCGTCGGAGATCACCGCGATGGCGTTCGCGCCCGAGGCCGCGCAGAGCTGCACGCCGAACACGCCGAGACCGCCCGAGGCGCCCCAGATCAGCACGTTCTGGCCCGGCCGCACCGTGTGGGGCGAGTGGCCGAACAGCATCCGGTAGGCGGTGGCCAGCGTCAGCGTGTAGCAGGCGCCCTCTTCCCAGGTCAGGTGCTTGGGCCGATGCATGAGTTGGCGCGACTGCACCCGGCAGAACTGCGCGAAGGAGCCGTCCCCGGTCTCGTAGCCCCAGATGCGCTGCGACGGCGAGAACATCGGGTCGCCGCCATTGCACTCCTCGTCGTCACCGTCGTCCTGGTTGCAGTGGACGATAACCTCGTCGCCGACCTTCCAGCGCTTCACCTTCGCGCCGACCTTCCAGACGATGCCGGAGGCGTCCGAACCGGCGATGTGGTACTCGCCCTTGTGGACGTCGAAGGGCGAGATCGGCTCGCCCAGGCCCGCCCAGACGCCGTTGTAGTTGACGCCGGCCGCCATCACGAGGACCAGCACCTCGTCGTCGCCGATCGGCCAGGTCGGCAGCACCTCGATCTTCATCGAGTCCTCCGGCGGCCCGTGCCGCTCCCGGCGGATCGCCCAGGCGTACATCTTGGCCGGCACGTGGCCGAGCGGCGGGATCTCGCCGATCTCGTAGAGATCCTTCAGCTGACCCGCGTCACCGGCGATCGGCTGCACCGCAGCGCCCGCACCCATTGCCGAGCCTCCCTCTGATATTGCACTGCACCGATCCTAGCGGCGAACACCGGGGGGTCAAATAGACCAAAAGCAGGGCAGACGGCCGCCGAAAAGGCAGGCAATCCCGGGTTCTGTCACCGCGTCGGGCGGCCGATCCCAAGGTACAGGATTCGCCGCCCCGGCACGAGACCTTGTGGATGGGTGACGCTGCCCGAGGGCTTGTCTACCATGCGGTGCCCAACCGAGGGGATTCGCGGGCGGGACCGAAGTGCAGCGCGAGGGACGAGGGCGCCATGGGCGAGCAGGCGACGGGAACGGTGCAGCGCGACAAGCCGTGGATCATCCGCACCTATGCGGGCCACTCCACCGCCGCGGATTCGAACGCGCTCTACCGGCGCAACCTCGCCAAGGGCCAGACGGGCCTGTCGGTCGCCTTCGACCTGCCGACCCAGACCGGCTACGACCCGGACCACGTGCTGGCCCGCGGCGAGGTCGGCAAGGTCGGGGTGTCGATCGCCCATCTGGGCGACATGCGGACCCTGTTCCGCGACATCCCGCTCGCGCAGATGAACACCTCGATGACCATCAACGCGACGGCGCCCTGGCTGCTGGCGCTTTACCTCGCGGTCGCCGAGGAGCAGGGCGCGCCGCTCGACGCCCTGCAGGGCACGACGCAGAACGACATCATCAAGGAGTACCTCTCGCGCGGCACCTACGTGTTCCCGCCCGCGCCGAGCCTGCGGCTCACCAAGGACGTGATCCTGTTCACGACCCGGAACGTGCCGAAGTGGAACCCGATGAACGTCTGCTCCTACCACCTGCAGGAGGCGGGGGCGACGCCGGTCCAGGAACTCTCCTACGCGCTCGCCATCGCGATCGCCGTGCTCGACACCGTGCGCGCGGATCCCGATTTCGACGAGGGCTCCTTCGAGGAGGTGGTCGGCCGCATCTCGTTCTTCGTGAATGCGGGGCTGCGGTTCGTCACCGAGATCTGCAAGATGCGGGCGTTCTGCGACCTCTGGGACGAGATCACCCGCGACCGCTACGGCATCAAGGATCCGCGCAAGCGCATCTTCCGCTACGGGGTGCAGGTGAACTCGCTCGGCCTGACCGAGCAGCAGCCCGAGAACAACGTGCACCGCATCCTGATCGAGATGCTGGCCGTGACCCTCTCCAAGCGCGCGCGCGCCCGCGCCGTGCAGCTCCCGGCCTGGAACGAGGCGCTCGGCCTGCCGCGGCCCTGGGACCAGCAATGGTCGATGCGCATGCAGCAGATCCTCGCCTTCGAGACCGACCTGCTCGAATTCGACGACATCTTCGACGGCTCGACCGTCATCGACGCCAAGGTCGAGGAGCTGAAGGCGCAGACCCGGGCCGAGCTGGACCGGATCGGCGCGCTCGGCGGCGCGGTGGCGGCGGTGGAGACGGGCACCCTCAAGCGCGCCCTCGTGGAGGCGAATGCCCGCCGGATCGCGGCGATCGAGCGGGGCGAGCAGGTTGTGGTCGGCGTCAATCGCTTCGAATCCGGCGAGCCCTCGCCGCTGACCGCGGGCGACGGGGCGATCTTCACCGTCTCGGAGACGGTCGAGATGGAGGCGCAGACCCGCATCCGCGCGTGGCGGGCCGAGCGCGACGCCGCCGCCGCGTCCCGCGCCCTCGACGACCTGGAGGCCGCGGCGCGCTCGGGCGCCAACATCATGCCGGCCTCGATCGCCTGCGCGAAGGCGGGAGTGACCACGGGCGAGTGGGGCGAGCGCCTGCGGGCGGTGTTCGGCGAGTACCGGGCGCCCACCGGCGTGACGCCCGAGACCGCGACCTCGGGCGCCGCCGAGGAGGCGCGCCTGCTCATCGCCGATCTCGGGACGAAGCTCGGCGAGACGCCGAAGCTCGTCGTCGGCAAGCCGGGCCTCGACGGCCACTCGAACGGCGCCGAGCAGATCGCGCTGCGCGCCCGCGACGTCGGCTTCGACGTCACCTACGACGGCATCCGGCAGACGCCGGACGAGATCGTCGCCAAGGCCAAGGAGCGCGGCGCCCACGTGATCGGCTTGTCGATCCTGTCGGGCTCGCACGTGCCGCTGGTGCGCGAGGTCAAGGCGCGGCTGCGCGCGGAGGGGCTCGACCACGTGCCGGTGGTGGTCGGGGGCATCATCTCGCAGGAGGACGAGCTCGTCCTCAAGAACATGGGCGTGGCGGCGGTCTACACGCCGAAGGACTACGCCATCGACACGATCATGGTCGGCCTCGCCAAGGTGGTCGAACGGGCGATCGCCCGGCGGGAGGCGGAGGAGGCCCAGCCGACGCGCGAGATCGTCTTCTGACCCGCGCCGACGTGGCAGCGCCGCCGGATTTCTCGTTGAAACGTCACGGTCGTCGCCTACAGTCCAGCCGGACGGTCGAATTCGAGCGGACTTGTCGATATCCCGACTGTCCGCCGGGACCATCAGTGGACTGGTAGGCTCGACTTCATGCGCGCCAGAAACGCGGAGTGGCACGAGGCGGCGCCGCTCTCCTTCAGGTCGCTCTCCCGCGCCGGGATGCTGAGTGCGGCGCTCCCGCTCGTCCTCAGCCTCGTCTGGGCGCAGGTCCATGGAGCCGCCGACCGCGTCGCCCATCTCTCCGTCAAACTGCGCGTCGTTCCGGACCACGCGGAACCCGCCGGCGAAGGGACCGGCCGGGACTGCGAGGAGCGGGCGGACATTCCCGGTCGGGCGGATGACGGGCTGGTCGCGCTGAGCATCCGCAGCCCGTGCCGGGCCGGCGAGGTCGTGCACATCCGCACGGAGCACGTCGAGCGGGACGTGCGGCTCGATGGGCAGGGATACCTCAGCGCCGTCATCCCGGTCTTCAGCGATCCGGCCCTGATCCGCTGGGAGCGGCGCGACGGGCGGGACGAGGAGGCACGGGTCTCCGTGCCGGGGCTGCCGCAGGTGCTGAAGATCGTCCTGACCTGGCGCGGGGACCTGCCCCTGTCCCTGCACGTCGACGAGGCGATCCTGCGGCAACCGGCATCCGGTTGCGGGTGGGTCGCCCGCGGCGCCTCCTGCCGCGGGATCGGCCAGTTCGCGTCGCTTCTCGGCGGCCCGGGCCGGAATGTCGACGTCTACACGATCCCCCTCGCCGCGCTGCCGCCGCGCGGCCGGCTTCCCTACCAGGTGGTGTTCGATCCGGCGGCCGGCGACCGCCCCGGTCCGCGGGACCGCTACTGCGGCGAGGGCGAGGACGCCGCCCCGCTCTTCGAGGTCTGGACCGTCAGCCGGGGCACGATGCGCATCGAACGCAGGGGCGGTTTCTCCACGCTTCCCTGCGGACAGGGCGGGCTCGAGCGCCGCATCTCGCGCGGCGACATCCCGCTCGCCCCGTGAGGGGAGCGGCGGGTCACCGCATCCAGACCTCGACCCGGCGGTTCTTGCGCAGCCCGTCCTCGTTCGGCGCCTCCGCACTCCCGTCGCAGGCGACCGGCGCGAAGGATCCCAGGCCGCGGGCGGCGAGCTGGCGGGGCGGCACGCCGCGCGCGACGAGTTCCTGCATCACCGTCGCCGCCCGGCGCTCGGACAGAGCGATCTTGCGCGGCGTCGTCCCGCGGGAATCCGCGTAGCCGAGGATCATCACGCGCCGGTCGCGATTGCGCGGCTCCTTCAGGAGCGCGGCGAGCCGGTCGATGTCGCGCACCGCCTTCGAGTCGAGGTCGGCCCCCGCGCTGCGAAACCGGTAGGTGACCGACAGCCGGGCGGCCCCGGAGAGATCCCGGGCGAAGCGCCCGAGAAGCACCCGGTCCGATGCGGGGTCGCGGGCCGCCTCCGAGATGCGCCGGTCGCCGTAGCTCGCCTCCGACTCCACGATCATCAGGTCGATGAACTGGTTGCGGGTGATGATGGGCTGTGCCTTCTCCGAGAGCGCGTAGTCGATGAAGTCCGGGACGCGGGGGTGTGTCGGACGAGCGCCGGCGTACAGGAAGAGGCGGCGCGACAGCGGGTACTCCTCCGTCCTCACCAGGAACTCGCTCGGCGCGTAGCCGAGCCCGCATTCGAGGGCGATCTCGACGGGCTTGGCGTTGCGGGCATAGGCGATGCCGACGAAGCCGATCCCGTTTCGGTCGGCCGCGACGGCGTCGGACAGGTCCGAGGAGGATTCGAACGCCTGGGCGGCGGACGAGATCTTCCGCTTCTTCATGACCAGGGCCATGAAGGTGTCGAGGGTCCCGGACTTGTCGGCGCGACGATAGATGGTGATCGGGCCCGGATGTCCCCCGACCGCGGCCCAGTCGGTCGTCTCCCCGGCGAAGATCGCCGCGATCGCGTCGAGCGTCAGGCGCCCGACCGGATTGTCGCGGTTGACCAGAACGAGGAGGCCGTCGAGCGCCACCACGTGCTGCTGGGCGGGCGCCGAGAGGTCGCCGAGGCCGGCCGCGGCCGTTTTCGCCAGTTCCTCCTTGTTGATCTCACGCGACATCATCCCGAGATCCGCCTGGCCGTCGGCGAGCGCCGGCGGTGCCGTGCCGGACCCATGCGCGGCGAGTTCCGCGGTGAGGACCGTGCCGGCCGCTCCCCGGGCCGTCATGCTGCGATCCTCGGGCGTGCGACCGTCCAGCCACTGGACGTCCTCCGCCCCGAGCCGCCGCGCATAGGCTTCGAGGAGGTTGGGCATCAACTCCGCGCCGACCGTGTTGGAGCCGGCGATGCGCAGGGGACGGCCGCTGTCGCTCTGCCCCTCGCAGGCCGGAGCCGTGCAGGCCGTTCCCGCCGGACCACCGAGGGACTCGATCTGGCGGACCGAGGATCGAGGGACCCGAACCACTCCGTAGGACGTCCGGACGGTATAGATGTCACCTTCGTTCGACTCGACATCTCCGATCACGACCGTGCCGTCAACGGTCGTAATGCGCGACGCGGCCTGACATAGATCTGACAAAAACATCATGCAAAACATAGCCGCCGAGGTTAAACCGACGTATTTTGCAATTCGATCGATCATGAGGTCGTAAGTCCTTTGATCATCGCTCTTTATATTAATACAATATTGTGAATATATCATGACACCCGTAATATTATTGGCGTGAGCGACGGATGTCTCAGGAGCGTCACACCACCATCTCGCCGCCGAACGCGCGCGGTGGCCTCGGACCCGGCGCGGTTTCCCTCGCACCGGCAACCCGCGTAGATGGGCACCATGCACCTCTCCGCACCCCTCGCCGCCGTCCCGCTCGCCGCCATCCTTTCGGCAGGGCTCGTCCGGGCGATGATGCCCCTCCTGCAGCGCTACGCCCTCGCGCGGCCGAACGCCCGGTCGAGCCACGCGGTGCCGACGCCGCAGGGCGGGGGGATCGCGGTGATCGGGGCGGCCATCCTGGTGGCGGCGGCCCTGTGGCCGGGCCCTCTCGGCCGCGAGGCCCTGCTTCTGGCCGCCGCGACCCTCGGGCTCGCCCTCGTCGGCGCCGTCGACGACCTGAGCCCGCTGCCGGCCCTGCCGCGGCTCCTCCTCCAGGCGCTGGCGGTCGCCGCCGCGCTCGCGGCGAGCGGCGGACGGCTGTGGCCGGACCTGCCCGCGGGGCTGGAATGGGGGCTCGCGCTCCTCGCCGGCCTGTGGTTCGTCAACCTCGTGAACTTCATGGACGGGCTCGACTGGATGACCGTGGCGGAGGCCGTGCCGGTGCTCGGGGCGCTGCTGCTGATCGGGCAGGCCGGCCTCCTGGCGCCGGGGGCGAGCGTCGCGGCCGGCGCCCTGCTCGGCGGCGTCCTCGGCTTCGCGCCGTTCAACCGGCCGGTGGCGCGGCTCTTCCTCGGCGATGTCGGCTCCCTGCCGCTCGGGCTCGTCCTCGCCTGGCTGCTGCACGGGCTCGCGGTCGGACCGCATCCGGGCGGCCTCGCCGCCGCGATCTTGCTGCCGCTCTACTACCTGGCCGATGCGACCCTCACCCTGCTCCGGCGCCTGCGGGCCGGGGAGCGGGTGTGGGAGGCGCACCGCACGCATTTCTACCAGCGCGCCACCGCGAACGGGCGGAGCGTGCGCGCGGTGACCGGGACGGTGTTTCGCCTCAACCTCGCCCTGGCCCTGCTCGCGGGCGCGACCCTGGCCTGGCCGTCCTGGCCCGTCGCGGCCGGGGCGCTCGCGGCCGGCATCGCCCTCGTGGCGGGGGTGCTGCGCGCCTTCGCGACTCCCCGCACCCTCCCGGTGACCGCATGACCCCACGCCCGCTCATCGCGCTCACGGGCGCCACCGGCTTCATCGGCCGGCACCTCCTCGCCGACCTGACGGGCCGCGGCTACCGCGTCCGGGTGCTGCTGCGCCGCCCCACCGCGCTGCCGCCCGGCGCGAGCGGCGCCGTGGTCGGCGACCTCGCCCGGCCGCAGAACATGGCGGCGGCGCTCTCGGGGGTCGACGCGGTGGTCCACTCGGCCGGCCTCGCGCACGCCATGTCGGGGGCGCCCGAGGATGATTACCGGACCTTCAACACCGAGGCGACGCGCGGCCTCGCGCAGGCCGCCGCCCGCGCGCGGGTGCGCCGCTTCGTGTTCCTGTCCTCGATCCGCGCGCAATGCGGCCCCGCCGCGCCCGGGATCCTGACCGAGGCGGATCCGCCCGCGCCCACCGACGCCTACGGCCGCTCGAAGCTCGCCGCCGAGGAGGCGCTCGCCGCCGTCGAGATCGACTTCGCGGCCCTGCGCCCGGTCCTCGTCTACGGCCCGGGGGTGAAGGGGAACATGGCGGCCCTGCTCGCTCTCGCGGCCAAGCCCCTGCCGCTGCCCCTCGGGGGCCTGCGCGGGCGCCGCTCGCTCGTCTCGGTCGAATCCCTCGCGGGCGCGGTGGCGGCGGTGCTGGAGACGCCCGGTCCGCTGCGCCGGCCGCTGATCGTCGCCGAGCCGGACCCGCTCACGGTGCCGGAGATGCTGGCCGCCCTGCGCGCGGGACTGGGACGACCGCCCGGTCTGCTGCCGGTGCCCGCGGGCCTGCTCGCGGCGGCCCTGCGGCTCGCGGGACGGGGCGAGGCGGCCGAGCGCCTCGCCGGGTCCCTGGTCGCCCGCGCGGACGCGCTCGCCGGCCTCGGCTGGAGCGCGCCGCGCGGCAGCCGGGCGGGACTCGAAGCCCTCGCCCGGCACGCCGCCGATCAGTCCTCCTCGGCCTCCTCGTCGGGGCCCGGACGGATGCCGTAGCGCTGCTCCAGGTTGGCGGAGGGGCGCGGCGCGTAGCGCTCGCCGCCCGGCCCCTCGCCCTGCGGGCGCATCGGGCGGGTCGGACGGTCACCCTGCTCGCGGCCGATCCGCGGGATCAGCTGGACGATGTCGACGAAGTCGTCCGCCTGCCGCCGCAGGTCGTCGGCGACCATGGGCGGCTGTGTCTGGATCGTCGAGACCACGGTCACCCGCACGCCGCGCCGCTGCATCGCGGCGACCAGGGGCCGGAAATCCCCGTCGCCGGAGAACAGCACCATGTGGTCGATGTAGGGGCTGAGCTCTAGGGCATCGATGGTGAGCTCGATGTCCATGTTGCCCTTGATCTTGCGGCGCCCGGTCGAGTCCGTGAACTCCTTGGCGGGCTTGGTCACGACCCGATAGCCGTTGTAATCGAGCCAATCGATCAGCGGCCGGATCGACGAGTACTCCTGGTCCTCGACCAGCGCCGTATAGTAAAAAGCCCTGATCAGGTTCTCGCGCGCGCGAAAATCCGCGAGAAGCTTCCTGTAGTCGATGTCGAAGCCCAGTGCCTTGGTGGTCGCGTAAACATTAGCGCCGTCGATAAAGAGGGCGCTGCGCTGATATGTCATTTGATAATCCTAAGCCGCCCGGTCGACGCGGCGGTGCGTCCAGATTTCCGAGAACACGGCGCAAAAGAATGGGTCGGATGGGTGTGACGACATCCGCCGCGTCGGGCGCGCCGGCCCGCGGCCCCGCAATGGGGCTGAGGTAAGGAGTGGGGACGCTCCGTGTCAAGCTCGGCGGTGGCGCCCCCCCGATCAGCCCGCCGCGATCGCGCGGCTGCCGGGCTTGACCGCCGGGGTCGCGGCGAGGTCCGGGGGCAGCTGGTCGGCCGGGTAGTTGGGAATGTCGAGGGTGGCGAGCGCCGCGAAGGGCACGCCGAGATCCGCCCGGCCGCCCGAGCGGTCGATGAGGCAGGCCGCGCCGACGACCGTCCCGGGCTCATTGGCCAGGGCCGCGAGGCATTCCCGCGACGACAGGCCGGTGGTGACGATGTCCTCCACCATCACGGCCCGGCTGCCGGCCGGGATGGAGAAGTCGCGCCGGAGCTGGAAGGGTCCGCCGGGGTCGCGCTCGACGAAGATCGCCCGCGCCCCGAGCGCCCGCGCGGTCTCGTAGCCCGGCACGATGCCGCCCACCGCCGGCGAGACCACGAGGTCGACGGCGCCGTAGCGCTCCCGGATCAGCGCGGCGAGGCCGGCGCAGACGCGCTCCGTCCGCACGGGATCGCTGAAGATCGCCATCTTCTGCAGGAAGACCCGGCTGTGCAGCCCCGACGAGAGGACGAAATGGCCCTCGAGCAGGGCCCCGGCGGCACGGAACTCGTCGAGCAGGGCGTCGGGCGTCATCTGAGGAACCTCGGGCGGCGTGGTCCGCGGCTTGTGGCAGGGGCCGGGGCGGCGTGCAACCGCCGCCGGTCAGCCGTTCACCCGCTCGACGCGGCTCACCACCCGCTTGGCCCGCAGCTCCGAGATGATCGCGTTCAGGTGCTTGAGGTCCCAGACCGACAGGTCGATCGTCACCTCGGTGAAGTCCTGGCTGCGCCGCTTCATCGAGATGTTGTCGATGTTGCCGTCGTGGTCGGCGATGACCTGGGCGATCTGGGCGAAGCTGCCCGGCTCGTTGATCGACTGCAGGGCGATGCGGGCGGGGAAGCGCTGGTTGCTGCCGCCGTCCACGTCCCAGCGGACGTCGAGCCAGCGGTCGGGCTCGTTGTCGAAATCGGCGAGCGCCGGCGACTGGATCGGGTAGATGGTCACGCCCTCGCCGGGCGTGAGGATGCCGACGATGCGGTCCCCCGGCACGGCCCCGCCCTCCGGCGAGAACCGCACGGGGAGGTCCCGGTCGAGGCCGCGGATC
Source organism: Methylobacterium sp. JK268 (assembly GCF_054052225.1). NCBI lineage: Bacteria > Pseudomonadati > Pseudomonadota > Alphaproteobacteria > Hyphomicrobiales > Methylobacteriaceae > Methylobacterium > Methylobacterium sp. JK268. Next base: position 151,875 of record NZ_JBSVZN010000016.1, read on the forward strand.
GGGATCGCGCCCTCGCCCCCCGCCTTGTCGCCGCCCTTGCCCCCCTGTCCCGGCCAGGTGAGCCGGACGGTCTGGTCCTTGTCGAGGGAGAGGCGGCCCGCCCCGTTCACGTGCGGCTTCGGCCCCGTCGCGGCGGGCTGGCTGCGGCGCTCGTCCTTGTAGTCCGGGTAGACCGCCCGCACCACGTCGCCCGAGAACATCTCGCCGCGCCCCACCGCCGCGAACACGTCCTCCGGGGAGGTGCGGGCGAGGCGGGGCAGGGCGCCGCGCAGCTTCTCGTCCGAGAAGTTCTTGCCGGCCCGTTCGAAGGCCCGATCGAGGATCTGGCGCCCGAGGCCCGCATATTGCCGCCGCACCGCCGAGCGGGTGGCGCGCCGGATCGCCGCCCGCGCCTTGCCGGTGACGACGAGGGATTCCCAGGCGGCCGGCGGGGTCTGGCCATCCGCGCGCACGATCTCGACCTCGTCGCCGTTCTGGAGTTCCGTCAGGAGCGGGGCGATGCGCCCGTTGATCTTGGTGCCGACCGCGGCGTTGCCGAGTTCGGTGTGGACCGCGTAGGCGAAGTCGATCGGGGTGGCGCCGCGGGGCAGCGCGATCAGCCGGCCCTTCGGGGTGAAGCAGAAGACCTGGTCCTGAAAGAGCTCGAGCTTGGTGTGCTCCAGGAACTCCTCCGGGCTGTCGCCCTCGGCCAGGAGCTCGATGGTCCGGCGCAGCCACTGATAGGCGCCGCTCTCGGTGGCGAGGTGGGGCGAGCCGTCCTTGTAGAGGGCGTGCGCGGCGATGCCGTACTCGGCCACCTCGTCCATCTCGGCGGTGCGGATCTGCAGCTCGACGCGCTGACTCTTCGGCCCGATCACGGTGGTGTGGATCGACCGGTAATCGTTCTGCTTGGGCGTCGAGATGTAATCCTTGTAGCGCCCGGGCACCATCGGCCAGGTCGTGTGCACGATGCCGAGCGCCCGGTAGCAGGTGTCGACCGAATCGACGATCACCCGGAAGCCGAAGACGTCGGAGAGCTGCTCGAAGGCGATCGACTTGCGCTCCATCTTGCTCCAGATGGAGTAGGGCCGCTTCTGGCGTCCCTTGACGGTGGCGGTGATGCCCTTGGCGGCGAGCCTCTGGACGAGGTCACGCTCGATGCTCTCGACGAGGCGCTCCGACTTCGTGGTCAGGTCGTCGAGCCGCTTGGTGATGGTGGCGTAGACCTCGGGCTTGAGGTTGCGGAAGGACAGGTCCTCCAATTCCTCGCGCAGCTCCTGCATGCCCATGCGGCTGGCGAGCGGCGCGTAGATGTCGAGGGTCTCCTGCGCGATGCGCACCCGCTTCTCGGGCGGCATGTGCTGTAGGGTGCGCATGTTGTGCAGGCGGTCGGCGAGCTTGACGAGCAGCACGCGCACGTCCGCCGCGATGGCGAGGAGCAGCTTGCGGAAGTTCTCGCCCTGGGCGGCCTGCTTCGAGACGAGGTCGAGGCGCTTGATCTTCGTCAGCCCGTCGACGAGCGTGCCGATCTCGGGCGAGAAGGTGCGGTTGATCTCCTCCAGGGTGGCGGCGGTGTCCTCGACGGTGTCGTGGAGCACCGCGGCCACGATGGTGGCGTCGTCGACCCGCAGGTCGGTCAGAATCGCCGCGACCTCGAGCGGGTGGGCGAAGAACAGGTCGCCGGACGCGCGCTTCTGCGAGCCGTGCGCCCGCATCGCGTAGACGTAGGCCCGGTTGAGCATCGCCTCGTCGGCGGCGGGGTTGTAGGCCTTGACCCGCTCGACGAGTTCGTACTGGCGCATCATCCGCCGGTGGTCTCCTGGCTCCCTGCCGCCCGACAGGGGCGGCGCGCCGTCGCCTGCGAGGAACCGCGCGGGCCTGCCGGACGAGGCGTGAGGGGATGACCGACTATCGGGGGGAATCCGCCTTCGCGCCAGCCCCTTATGGTCGCGGTCGGGCTTGAACGGGGCCCGAAACGCAGGAACCCGGCGCGAGGGCCGGGTTCCGAAAGGTCGCCAGGGAGGGGGGCCAGGGAGGAGGGCTCAGTCGCCCTCGTCCTCGGTCTCGGTCGGCGGGGCGAGGTTCTCGAGGCCGCGCAGGAGGTCCTCCTCGCTCATCCGGTCGAAGGTGACCTCGCTGTCGTCGCCCGAGGAGGATTGCGGCGCCACCGCGGCGGCGGCCGGGGAGCTCGACAGCAGCGGCACGGCCTCGGCCTCCGGCTCGTCGACCTCGACGTATTTCTGCAGCGAGTGGATCAGCTGCTCCTTGAGGTCGTCCGGCGTGATGGTCTCGTCGGCGATCTCGCGCAGGGCGACGACCGGATTCTTGTCGCGGTCGCGATCGACGGTCAGGGGCGCGCCGGACGAGAGCAGCCGGGCGCGATGGCCGGCGAGCAGGACGAGCTCGAACCGGTTCTCGACCTTGTCGATGCAATCTTCAACGGTGACGCGAGCCATGCGCGGCTCCTTCCTTCGGACGATCTCGGCGTGTCGGGAGGCCGCCTGTCTACACGAGATGTCCTTTGCCAACAAGCGGGTGACCGTCCCGGGGGCGTCTCAGGGCCCGGGCGGCGCCCGGCGGCAGCAGCCGACGTAATCGCCGTGCACCCAGCCCGTCTCGCCGCCGCGCAGGCGCACGTTGAGCCACGCGCCCTGGCGCCCGATCACCGTGAACAGCGCCTCGGGCCCGAGCTTGGACAGGCGCACCCCGGCGCCGCCCGGGCGGCTGCGCAAGGCGAGCCAGTTGTCGCCCGCAGGGTCCAGCCCGACCGGGAAGCTGTAGCCCGCGGGCCGGTCCGTCGGCGGCGGGGCGGGCAGGGGCGCGGCGACGCGCGGCGGGGGAAGCGCGGGAACGGGCGCCGGGCGCGGCCCGGGGGGAAGGGCCTGCGGCCGCTCGGAGGGCGGCGCCTCGCCCCCCGCGAGGCTGATGAAGCGCGCGCCCCGCACCTCGTTGTAATAGGCGGGCACCTGCTTGTGCGGCACCGTGTCGGCGAGCTTGACCACCTCGTCGCGCACCGTCTCGCCGAGGTCGATCAGGCTGAGCCCCGGCCGCCGGATCTGCGCGACGAAGACGCGGGTGAAGACCGAGTTCGGGCTCGGATCCTGCCCCGGCAGGCGGTCGAGGGCCTGCTGCCCGGCTCCCGCCGCGTAGAGGGAGAACACCCCCTCGGCGGGCTCGGTGCGCGAGAGGCCGCGGGAGAGGCCGACCGCGCGGGTGCCGCTGCGCGGGAAGGGATTGTCCCGGCAGGCGTCGATGACCATCACTACGACCCGCGCGCCCCTCTCCCGCAGGGCGGCGCTGAGATCCGCCTCGGCGAGCGCCCGGGTGCGGGCGAGGAGTTCCTGCCCGGGCTCGATGGCCGGGATGTCGGAGGGGATCAGGTAGTTGGTGCCCTGCAGCGCGATGCCGTGGCCCGCGAAGTAGAACAGGGCCGTGTCGCCCGGCTGCACCTGCTCGGCGAAGGCCGAGAACCGGCGCAGGAAGGTCTCCTGCGTGACCGAGGCCGTGAGCAGCGTGACGCGGAAGCCCACCGATTCGAGGGCCCCGCCGACCGCCCTGGCATCCGCCACCGGCCGCTCCAGGGCGGCCCCGGGACCGAGGTTCGGGTAGGTGTCGACGCCCACCACGAAGGCGAGGCGGCTCTCGGCGCATGCCGGCGCCGCGGCGAGCAGCGCGCAGACGAGCAGGAACAATCGTAGACCGACGCGCCCCACGCTCCCCTCCCGCTGCGCGTAGCAGTAGCGGTCGCCCTTCCGTGCCGCAACGGGAGTGCGTGTCGCCCCGCGCGCGAAGGCCCTATGCTGGGCGCGACGGGGATGGAGGCCGAGAACCGATGACGAGCGAGGACGAGGCGACGCACCAGCCGACCGGCGAGCTGACGGTCCGCACGATCGCGATGCCCGGCGACACCAACGCCAACGGCGACATCTTCGGCGGCTGGGTGATGGCGCAGATGGACGTGGCGGGCGGCATCGCCGGGGTCGACCGGGCGCAGGGGCGGGTGGTTACGGTGGCGGTCGAGGCGATGAGCTTCATCCGCCCGGTGCGCGTGGGCGACGTGCTCTGCGTCTACACCCGCGTCACCCATGTCGGGCGGACCTCGATGAAGATCCAGATCGAGGCCTGGGCGCGGCGCTTCCGCACGCAGCTGCGCGAGAAGGTGACGGAGGCGACCTTCACCTTCGTGGCGATCGACGACGAGGGACGGCCGCGGCCGGTGCCCCCTGCGGCCAAGGCAGAGCGGCCATGACGCGGCAGTAGGGGACCGTTCAGCCTCGCCGCGCATTGATAGGGTCCGCCGCGCTGCGCGGCCCCCCCGGAGTCGGGCATGCTGGATATCTGGTTCGAATCGATGCTCCTGGCCGTCGAGGCCCAGGGGGTCATCGCGCAGCGCCTCGTGAAGCTCGCGGCCTTCGACGCCGCCGCGGCGGTCGAGGCGGAGCGCATGGTGAGCGAGAAGGTGAGCGCGCTGGTCGAGGCCTCCGGCACGCTGCTGGCCGGCGGCGGCCTGGGCGCCGTCGTCTCGCGCTACCGCGAGCACGTCGCCGCCAACGCCCTGCGCCTCGCCCTTCCGCCGCCCGCCGAGTGAGCGCCCCCTTCGCCTGCCAGGCCTGCGGGGCCTGCTGCGCTTATTCGGCCGAGTGGCCGCGCTTCTCGACGGAGGACGATTCCGCGATCGCGGCGATTCCCGAAGCCTTCGTGGACGACCCGGCCGGGCGGATGCGCTGCGAGGGCGACCGCTGCAGCGCGCTGGAGGGCCGGATCGGCGAGGCTGTGCGCTGCCGCGTCTACGCGGTGCGGCCCGAGGTCTGCCGCACCTGCGAGCCGGGGGACCCTGAATGCCTGATGGCGCGGCGGCGTCACGGACTTCCGGTGCCGGCGGAGGGGCTCTCGCCCTGAGCGGGAAGCGGCGCTTCGGACGGCCGGGATGGCCCGCGGGTTTCCATCGCGCTCCCCCCTTTTCCGGACACTGCAGCGTCAGCGGAAGAAGATCCGGAAATCAGATGACGAATCGCCGCGAAGCGGCTCCGCATGGCAGAATTGAAATTGCAAAGCGGACGCTTCGCGGTGTCTCGCGCTGGTTTCCGGGTCGCATTCCGCTGGCGCTGCATGCGCCCGGAAAAAAGGGACCTTGGTAGGAAGTAAGCACTTCTCGGTGTCGTCTACGGGAGCTTACCAGCCCGGTGACGGACTGAGTGCCGTCACTCTCAAAACAGCCTGCCTCAAATCCCGCAGCAACGACAATGCCTTGCGAGCGCGTTCTCTTTTCCGAGCCTGCGCGGAGGTACTCTGCTCTGCCCAGGAGCTTCGCGCCGCACGCTTGAGCAAGGCCGGGTTCCGCATTGTAACGCGATGCGGCGTACCGCCACCGGACGCGCGAGCGCTCCGGCGGATGACGACGGGACGCGGCGTCGCGCGGGCTTGTGCCGGAGGCCGCGCGGCGGCACATGCGGCGGATGATCGATCATCCGACCCGGGACGTCGGCTTCGGGGTCTACCTGCACTGGCCGTTCTGCGCGGCGAAGTGCCCGTATTGCGACTTCAACAGCCACGTCCGCCACGCACCGCCCGACGAGGCGGCCTGGCGGGCGGCCTTCGCGCGCGAGATCGCGCATGTCGCCGCGCTCACGCCCGGCCGCACCGTGACCAGCGTCTTCCTCGGCGGCGGCACGCCCTCGCTGATGCGGCCTGCCACGGTCGGCGCGCTCCTCGACGCGGTGGCGGGAGCCTGGGGCCTCGCCCCCGGGGCCGAGATCACCCTGGAGGCGAACCCGACCAGCGTCGAGGCCGAGCGCTTCCGCGGCTACCGGGCCGCCGGGGTCAACCGGGTGTCCCTGGGCGTCCAGGCCCTGGAGGACGGAGCGCTGAAGCGGCTCGGGCGCCTGCACAGCGTCGCGGAGGCGCTCGCCGCCGTCGACACCGCGGCGCGGCACTTCGAGCGCTTCTCGTTCGACCTCATCTACGCCCGGCCCGACCAGACGCCCGCCGCCTGGGCGGCCGAGCTGCGGCAGGCGATCGCGCGGGCGGCCGAGCACCTGTCGCTCTACCAGCTCACGATCGAGGAGGGGACCCCGTTCCACGGCCTCGCGGCCGCCGGCAAGCTCGTGCCGCCGGACGAGGACACGGCCCGTGCCCTCTACGACGTGACGCAGGAGGTCTGCGCCGCCGCGGGGTTGCCGGCCTACGAGATCTCGAACCACGCCCGGCCGGGCGCCGAATCGCGTCACAACCTCCTGTACTGGCGCTACGGCGAGTATGCGGGGATCGGTCCCGGCGCCCATGGCCGGCTCGTCCTGCCCCAGGGCCGCACCGGCACGGTGACGGAGCGCGCGCCGGAGGCGTGGCTCGACCGCGTCGCCCGGGAAGGCCACGGCATCGTCCGCACCGAGCCGCTCGCGCCGGAGGAGGAGGGCGACGAGTTCCTGCTGATGGGGCTGCGCCTCGCCGAAGGGATCGACCCGGCCCGGTTCGCCGCCCTGGCGGGCCGGCCGCTCGACCGGGCGCGCCTCGACGGGCTGGTGGCGGCGGGGCTGCTGCGGGTGACCGAGGCGGGCCGCATCGCGGCGACGACGAAGGGTGCGCCGGTGCTCAACGCCGTCGTCGCCGAGGTGGCGGCCTGAGGAAGGCTCTCAGGTGCCCGACGGACCCAGCGCCCGCGGCGCGGGGCTGACGATCGTCGTCGTGCCGCCGCGGACCTCGTAGACCGCGAGCGCCCGCTCGCTCGGACCGTCGGGCTTGAAGCGGAAAGTGCCGTCGATCCCCGCGAAGCCCGAGGGGTTGGTGAGGCTTGTCTCGGCGAAGCGCTGCGTCCCGTACTGCCGGTTGAGCGCCGCGGCGAGCGACACCGCGTCGTAGGCGAGCGAGGCGACGCGGACCGGGTCGGTGCCGAAGCGGGTCCGGTAGCGCTGGGCGAAGCTCGCGTAGCCGCCCGGATCGACCGCCGCGAACCACCCCCCCTGCAGGGCCGGCAGGGCGAGGGCCCGCGGGTCGTTCCAGATCGCTGTGCCGATCGGCTTGACCCGGGTCGGGTTGAAGCCGGCGCGGGTCAGCGCCCCGGCCGGGCCGGCGATGCCCTCGGGCGTGTCGGGCAGGAACAGCACGTCCGCCTGCGCCCCAGGCCCCGTGACCAGCGGCGCGATGCGGGCCACCGCTGCCGCCGGGTTGCCGGCCGGGTAGCGCTCGATCGCCACCACGCGCCCGGCCTTGCGGGCCACCGCCTCGCGGAACTGCGCCTCGACCACGTTGCCGTAGGTGGTCTCCGGGATCAGCGCCGCGAAGGAGTGGCGGCCGGCGGCCGAGACCTCCTCGACCACCCGGTCGACCTCCGGCTGCGGCAGGAAGCTCAGGAGGTAGACGCCGCGTCCGGCAACGCTGACATCGGTGGAGAACGCGACGAGCGGCTTGCCGGCCGGCCGCAAAGTGGAGGCGGCCGCCTGGACGCTGCCGGCGAAGAGCGGCCCGATCACCAACTCGGCCCCCTCGGCCAGGGCGGCGGCGGAGGCCTCGCGGGCGCCCTCGGGCGTGCCGCGGTCGTCCTTGACGAGGATGCGCAGGTCCGGGTTCTGGAACTCCTCGACGGCGAGCTCCGCGGCGTTGCGAAGCGCCGTGCCCGCCGCCGCCCCCGGCCCGGTGAGCGGCACGATCAGCGCCAGCTTCACGCTGCCCTGGCCGATCGTCGCGGTGCCGGCGGCGGGCGGCGCAGGTGCCTCGGCCATCGGGCGGGTCGCGGAGACCTGGCTCACGCTTCCGCCGCAGGCCGACACCGCGAGGGCGATGAGCCCGCTCAGGCCCAGCCGCCCCCGCCACCCGAAGCGCAACGCCGCCATCGCCCCCGCTCCCCCGCCGCGACCGCCCCGACGCCCCCGAGGATCACGCCCGCTGCATAAAGTCTCCTCAGAAAAAGTAAACGACAGGTCGTAGACCAAGTCGAACACGCGCGGCGATCCCCATGGCCAGCCGTGCCGCCGACGTGCGAGAACCGCGCCATGAGCGACCGTGCCGACGATTCCTCCCGCCGCCCCCCCGCGCCCGGCCGGGGACCGGGCGTGTTCACCGCCTTCGGGCTCGCCGCGGAGGCCGAGCCCCTGGCGCCGGGCCTGCACGTGGTGGCGACCCCGATCGGCAACCTGAAGGACGTGACCTTCCGGGCGCTCGGGACCCTCGCGGCGGCCGACGCGGTGCTCGCCGAGGACACCCGCGTCACCCGCACGCTGCTGGCGCATTACGGCATCACCACCCCGCTCCTGTCCTACCACGAGCATTCGGGCGACCTCGTCCGCGAGCGCATGGTCGCCCGGATGAAGGCGGGCGAGGCCCTGGCCCTGGTCTCGGACGCGGGCACCCCGCTCGTCTCGGATCCGGGCTTCAAGCTGGTCCAGGCGGCCATCGCCGAGGGTCTGACCGTCACGCCGGTGCCCGGAGCCTCGGCGGCCATCACGGCGCTCATGGCCGCCGGCCTGCCCACCGACCGCTTCTTCTTCGAGGGGTTCCTGCCGCAGAAGGCGGGGGCGCGGCGCAGCCGGCTCGCGGCACTGGCGGGCGTGCCCGGCACCCTGGTGCTGTTCGAGGCGCCCCACCGCCTGCCCGAGATGCTGGCCGACGCCGCCGACGTGCTGGGTGGCGGGCGGGCCGCCGCCGTGGCCCGCGAACTCACCAAGCTGTTCGAGACCGTGCGGCGGGGCGACCTCGCCTCGCTCGCCGCCGACTACGCGGCGTCGGGGCCGCCGAAGGGCGAGGTGGTGGTGGTGATCGGCGCCGCCGTGGAGGCCCCTCCCGGTCCCGAGCAGGACGCGGACCTCGACGCGCGGCTCGAGGCGGCGCTCGCGCGCCACTCGATCAAGGACGCGGCCGCGCTCGTCGCCGACGAGACCGGCCAGAAGCGGCGCGACGTCTACGCCCGCGCCCTCGCGCTCGCCCGGCGCGGCGATGACGGCGAGTGAGCGCGCGGCGCGGCGGCGGCGCGCCACCTACCTGCGCGGGCACGGGGCGGAACGCCTCGCGCTGCTGGCCCTGCTTCTCAAGGGCTACAGGCCCGTCGCGCGGCGCTTCGCGGCGGCGGGCGGGGAGATCGACCTCGTGGTGCGGCGCGGCGGCGTGGTGGTGTTCGTCGAGGTGAAGGCCCGGCCGACCCTGGACGCGGCGGCGGCCGCCATCGACGCGCGCAAGCGCCGCGCCTTCTCACGGGCGGCCCGCGCCTGGATGGTGCGTCATCCCTGGAGCACCCGCCTGACGCTGCGCGCGGACGCAGTCTTCGTGGCGCCGCGGCGCTGGCCGCGCCACCTCGTCCACGCCTTCGACCTCGATCTTTCCTGACGCGGCGCAGTGCTGAGGCCGCTTGGCAAGCCGAGGCCCGCCGTTCATCTTGCGTGCAGCGCACCATCGCTAGGGTGCCGGAGCTGGGCAGCCGGGAGGGGCGAGATGCGGAGTGGGTTCGGCTGCGAGTCCTGCGGGAGCCCCGCGGTGCGCTTTCCCGACGTCCTGCACGAGGACGCTCCGGTGCAGTGCGATCGCTGCGGCTGCATCCTGATGGCCTGGGGCGCCTTCAAGCGGCGCGTCGAGGCCGAGGCGAACCGGCCCGCCGCCGCATCGGCGGCGCGCCCGGATCCGGAGGCGCTCAGCCCGGATTGCCCTGGATCGCCGCGATCAGGGTGCGCTTGAGATCCTGCTGGCTGAACGGCTTCTGCACCACGGGGCGGTCGCGGAACGGCTCGCGGATCCCCGCCCCGCCGTAGCCGGTCGAGAAGACAAGCGGCAGGCCGCGCCGTACCACCGCCTCGGCCACCGGATAGATCGGCTCGCCCGCGACGTTGACGTCGAGGATCGCGACCGCGAAGCTCTCCTTCTCGGCCATCTCCAGCGCCGTGCTCAGCCGCGCGGCCGGGCCGACGATGTCGCAGCCGAAATCCAGGAGCATGTCCTCCAGGAGCATGGAAATCGCCGCTTCGTCCTCGACCACCAGGACGCGGGCCCCGTTCAGGATCTGATCGCTTGTGTCCGTGCTCACGCCGGAGGCTCTTTCCTCAACACCTCGCACCGAGGTCACGTGTCACCCTGGCTTGGTCCGGATCGCCGCTGGCCGCCAGGGCGACGGCTCGGCTCGGCCGCGCTCGCCGCGGTACTGCTTCCCCGCGGGCGGGGAGGCGGTTGAGGCGTCGCCCGGAACGGGCAGCATGTCAAGCGGGGCCTCGGGCAAAGGCCGCTACGGTTAAGTCTTACGGATGACAGGATGAAAAGGGACTTTTCCAGCCTCCCGGTCCGGCCGACGGGAAACCGCCGCACCCTTCTTCTCGGCCTCGCGGCCGCGCTGGCCCCCGGCCGCGCCGCCGCGCAAGAGACGCCTTTGCAGGAGAAACCCGTGACGGTCGCCTCGAAGGCCGACGCGGAGGGGACGCTGCTCGGTCAGATCATCCTCCAGACCCTGCGCCGCCTGGCGATTCCCGTGGTCGACCGGCTGCAGCTCGGCCCGACCCGGATCGTGCGCACCGCGATGATCGCCGGCGAGATCGACGCCTATCCGGAATATACCGGCAACGCCGCCTTCTTCTCCGGCACCGACACCGATCCGGCCTGGACCTCGGCGGAGGCCGCGATCGCGGCAGCGCGGCGCTTCGACGCCCCGCACGGCCTCGTCTGGCTCGCGCCGGCGCGCGCCAGCAATTCCTGGCAGCTCGCCGTCCAGGGAGCACTGGCCCGGCGCGAGGGGCTCAGCGGGATGGCGGATTTCGCGCGGGCCGTGCGGGCCGGGCTCATCGATCTCGCGGCCTCGGCGGAGTTCGTGGAGAGCCCGGCGGCCCTGCCGGCCTACGAGCGGGTCTACGGCTTCACCCTGCCGCGCGAGCGGATCGTGGTGCTCCCGGGCGGGGATACGTCCGTGACCCTGCGGGCCGCCGCGCAGGGCATCGGCGGCATCAATGCCGGCATGGTCTACGGAACCGACGGGGCGATCAGCGTGCTCGACGTGGTGGTGATGGACGATCCGAAGGCGGCCCAGATGGTCTACGCCCCCGCGCCGGTCTTCCGCGAGGCCGTCCTCGCGCGCTATCCGGCGATCGCCCCGGCGCTCGACGGGATCTTCACTCGGCTCGACCAGGCGACGCTGCGGCGCCTCAATGCCGCCATCACGGTCGAGGGCGAGACCCCCGAGGCCGTGGCGCGGCGCTACCTGGCGCAGACGTGATGCCGGCCCGCTTCCCCGTCCCGCGCGGCGGCGCCGCGGCCGCGGCGGGCGCCGCCCTGGCGGCGCTGGCCCTGCTGCCGCTGCTGACCTTGGCGCCGAACCGCCTCGTGCCCGGCGCGCCCGTCGCCGCGGGCGGGACCGCCCTCTGGGCCGGGCTCCTCGCCCTGGTCGCGGCGGGGCTCTCCGGGCCGCGCGGCCGGGCGCCGGGGCTTCTCGCGGCGGCGGCCGCGCTCGCCGGCCTCGCCGTCCTCGCCCTCGGCCTCGGCGGTGTCGCCGCCGGGCTGCTGGCCGGGCGCCCGCCCGCCACCCGGATCTCCCTCGGCGCCGGGGCCTGGATCGCCGCCCTCGCTCTGACCGTGCTGGCGGGCGAGGGCGCCCGCGCGAGCGGGGCGCGGGGGGCGGCGCCCCTAGCGATCGGTGCCGCGCTCGCCGGCGTGGTCCTCGCCGCGGCGAGCGGGCATCTCGACGGCCTCTCGCTCGTCGTCGAGTACCACGCCCGCGCGGCGGCGATCCGCGGGGCCGTGCTCCAGCACCTCGCGCTGGCGGGCGGCGCCCTCGCCCTCGCCCTCGCCGCCAGCGTGCCGCTCGCGCTGCTGCGCCTGCGCGGCGGCGCGGCCGCCCGGGCGATCGACGCCGTGATCAGCGGGGTCCAGGTGGTGCCGGCCCTGGCGCTCTTCGCGGCGCTCGTCTCCCTCCTCTCCGGCCTGCTCGCGTGGGTGCCGGGATTGCGCGCCCTCGGCCTCGGTGCGATCGGCCCCACGCCCGCGGTGATCGGCACCGGCGCCTACCTCGCGCTGCCGCTGGTGCGCAGCCTCGCCGAGGGCCTCGCCTCGCCGGATCCCGTGGTGATCGAGACCGCGGGCGCGCTCGGCCTGCGCCGGAGCCAGATCCTGCTGAGGGTGCGGTTGCCCCTCGGCGCACCGATCCTGCTCGGCGGATTGCGGGTCGCGGCGGTGCAGAGCATCGGATTGTCCACCCTCGGGGGCCTCGTGGGGGCGGGCGGGCTCGGCGCCGTGGTGTTCGACGGCATGGCGCAGTTCGCCCCCGACCTGATCGTGCTCGGGGCGCTGCCGGTGATCGGGCTGTCGCTCGCCGCCGATCGCGGCCTGGCCGCGCTCGGCCCTCGCCCGGCCGCCGCGTCATGACCCGGTCCTCCTCCGCGCCGCACGTCTCCGCCGCGCTTGCGAGCGGGGGGGTCGGCCTCCTCCTCGCCGCCGCCGCGCATCCCCTCGCCGCCGCCGGGCTCGCCCGGCTGCTCGGACTCCAGACCGGTGCGCCCGTGCCGCTCGACCGCCTGCTCTGGCTCGCGCAGCGCCACCTCCTCCTCGCGCTCGGCGGCTTCGCGGTCGCCGCCGGACTCGGACTCGCGCTCGGGATCCTGGCCGGCCGGACCGCCAGCCCGCGCCTGCGCGGCGCGATCGATTCCCTCGCCGCGGCCGCGCAAGCGGCGCCGCCCGTGGTGGTGATCGGGCTGGCGCTGCCGATTCTCGGTTTCGGAGCGCCGCCGACGCTTCTCGCCCTCGCGCTCTACGGCCTGATGCCGGTTCTGCGCGCCACCAGCGACGGCCTCGCGACCGTGCCGCCGGACGTGCGGGCAGCCGCCACCGCCATGGGGCTGACCCCCGTCCAGGTGTTCTGGACCGTCGACCTGCCCCTCGCCGCCGGCCCGATCCTCGCGGGCCTGCGGGTGGTGATGGTCGTCGCCATCGCCACCGCGGCGGTCGGGGCGCTCGCGGGCGCCTCGACCCTGGGCACTCCGATCGTGGTCGGCCTCCAGAACCAGAACGGCCTCGCGCTGCTCCAGGGCGCCGCCGCCGTCGCCGCGCTCGCCTTCCTGGCGGACGCGGTCTTCCTCGCCGCGGAGGCGCGGCTGCGTCCACGCGGGACCGCGTCGGACGACGGGTCGCGGTGACGCCGGCCCGCCGGGACGCTGCGCGAGGGCATTCGACCGATGGATCGACCGGAAAGCGGCGACACCGCATCGTCGATCGATCGTATGTCTCGATCTTTTCTCAATTTATCTGATGGAAACATACAGAATTGAATCATTTGTAGTTTTGCAATACAACAAATTGCCAAATTTAAGCCGCTTTCCAGCCAGAGGCTATGCCCCTGACGTCTACCCGTGAGCGCCGCGGAAGCGTTCTCGGCGCGCTTCCGCCCGGTCCCCGGAGATCAGCGATGCGCCGCGCCATCATCCACATCGGCACGCCGAGAACCGGCAGCTCGTCCCTTCAGACGCTGCTGTTCCGGCATCGCGGGGCGCTGCGCGAAGCGGGCATCGTGTATCCGGACCTGACGCCTTCGGGCGCGCGCCCGCATCTCAGCCACCAATATCTCGGCGCCGCGCTGGCGGGTCGGCGGCCGCGCCGCGAGTGCCGCGACCTACTCGCCACCCTGGACGGCACCCTCGCGGCGAGCACGGCGGACGTGGCGCTGATCTCCTACGAGAGCCTCTGCCTGCTGCCCTCCTGGCACCGGGCGCCCCGGATCCTCTGCGACCTGCTCGAGAGCCGCGGCTTCCGGCCCGAGATCCTGGTGGTCCTGCGGCCCCAGGCCGAGGCCCTGCAGTCGCAATACCTCTGGCGCCTGCAGTTCCTGCGGGAGTCTCGGCCCCTGGCGGCCTGCTTCGCGGCGGATCTCCGGCAGCGGCGCCTCGACTACCTGTACGGGGTCTCGGGATGGGCGCGGGCCGCCGGCGGACGGGTCCACCTCGTGCCCTACCGGGACCGTCGGTCGGACGCGCTCCTCACCGCGCGGATCGCGGCGGAACTCGGGCTGGCGGACAGGCTGGTGCCGCTCCTGAGCCCGGAGGACCTCGCCCTGTGCAGCAATCGCAGCCTCGACGCCGTGTCGGCGGAGGTGGCCCGGCGCCTGCACCGGGCCGGCAGCGTCCTGTCCCAGGATCGGGCGCGGGCGGTGACGATGCGCGTCGAGGCGCTGGCGGCGGAGCGCGGCCTCGCCGGGCCGGTCTTCCAGGGGCTCGACGCCGACCTGCGCGCGCAAGCGGCCGGCTTCCACCGGACCACGAACGATCTCCTCGCCCGCCACGTCTGGGGGACCGACTGGGCGGACCGGGTCGAGGAAGCCGCGGGTGGCCCCGTGACCGAACGCGCCGGCCGCGAGACCGGCCCCGGCGCCGAGGGCGCGGTCACCGAACTTCTGCGGCTGGTGCGGGCGGAATGCAGCCCGGCGGCGCGACCGTCCGGCCTCGCCCGCGCCCTCGACCGGATCCGGACCGAGTGCGCCGCGACCCTCCGGCGGGTGCCGGTGCCGGGACTGCACTGACGCCGGCGCGGGCGGTTCAGCCCCCGATCTCGACCGTCGCGCCCTTGCCGACGTGCCGGGCGAGGTCCCGCACGTCCCAGTTGGTCAGCCGGATGCAGCCATGCGATTCCGACTTGCCGATCTTCTCGGGCTCCGGCGTGCCGTGGATGCCGTAGGACTCGACCGAGAGGTCGATCCAGACCAGGCCGACCGGGTTGTTCGGTCCCGGCTTGATCGTGAACTTGTGCTTCGCGGAGACGCCCTTGAAGGCGTATTTCGGGTCGTAAGTGTAGTCGGGATTGAAGACGACGCTCTCGACCTTAAAGGTGCCCTGCGGGGCGGGCTTCTCCTCGCTGCCGACGGTGGCCGGGTAGACGGCGACGAGGGTGCCGTCGCGGTCGAGGGCGCGCAGCTGCGCGGCCTCCTTGTCGACGACGATGCGGGCGACCTTCGGCTCCTCGGGCAGGCCCTTCGCCGGGGGACGGTCCGTCCCCATGGGCGGGACGGCGGCCACGGTCACCACGGTGCCGGCCTTGGCGAGGTCCTTGTCGGGGTTGAGCGCGTCGAACAGCGCCCGGCTCATGTGGAACCGCTCCGCCAGCATCTCGGCCGGGCCGGTATAGGCCAGGGCCTTGAGGTCGGCCTGCTCCTCCATCTTCTCCGGGATCTCCTGGGCGTAGGGTCCCTCCGCGTCCTCGCGGGTGAGGGTGTAGTCGACGAGCACCGGATCCTGGCTCGTCTGCGTCAGGGCCGTCCAGAGATCCCCGTCGAGGCGGCCGCTCGCCTTGACGCCCTTGATCTCCGCGAAGGCGCGCAGCGCGCCGCGCAGGTTGTCGCCGTCGCGCCCGTCGATCGCGCCGGGCGAGACATGCGCCCGGTCGAGGAGCACCTGCGCCTTGATCAGCACCGGATCCGGGCGCTTGCCGGCGGGCTTGCGGCCCTCGTCGGCCCGCAGATCCGCGCCGTTGACCGTGTCGCGGTCGAGGGCGGGCTCGGCGGCCCGCGCGAGCCCGACCGCCGCCAGCATGAGTCCCAGTCCCGCAACCGCCCGCCGCATGATCGAACCCTCCGCCCTCGCGCGGGCAGTAAAGCGGAGAACGGCCCGAGGTTCCCGGCTACTGGCAGAGGCGGTGGCCGGCGTTGCGCTCGCGCTCGTCGAGATGCAGGTGATTGCCGTGCTCGGCATTCGATCCCGGCCCGAGCACCGTGCGGAAGAAAGTGCAGGCCCGCAGGCGCGCGGCGGCCAGGAACCGCGCCTCCGGCGTTCCCTCCGCGACGGCGCCGACCGAGACCGGATCGCGTCCCGCGAAGGCGAAGCCCATCACGTCAACCGCGTTGGCGAAGGCGTGCTCGCTGAGCTTGGCCTCCGCGTCGTGGTTCTGGCCGCGGCACTCGTAGGAGGTGGCGATCCGGACGGCCTGCGGCGGCCGGCCGAGCTCGCGCTCCGCCAGGACCTTCACCTCGGTGCTCCAGCGGGCGAGGGCCTCGGCGGCGTGGCAGGTGAGCGTGGCGGGCGGCGAGACCGCGACCCCGTCCGGTAGGACGGTGACGCGCAGGGGCTTCGGCGCTCCGCAGAGCCCGTCGGAGAGGGGCGGAAGCGGCTCGGCCCGGGCGCCGAGGCGGTCGAGCCGAGTGAGGCAGGCGGCATCGTCCGGCACCACGGGCGCGGCCGGGCCCGCGGGCACGTCCGCCGGCCGCTCCGGGGGCAGCGGCGCGGGGGCTGCCTCGGGCAGAGGTGCCGGGGCCGCGGGGGGCGGTGCGGCCGGGGCCGCGATCTCGGGACGGGGCGGCGGCAGGGGCGGAGCCTGCGCGGCGCCGGGCGTCGCAGCCAGCACCGCGAGGAGGAGGGCAGCGCAACGTCTCACACCATCCCCCTCGACCCACGGCCTCGCCGACGCCGGTCAACGGCGACGGGAGCGTGGCCGTTCCCGACGGGTTGCGCGCGGCGTTTCCGCCTTTATCGTCGGGACCCCGATCCCCCGGCGAAGGTCCACAGGCATGGCTGGCACGATGGCTCACCCTTCCGGCAACCCGCTCCTGGAACCGGTCTGGGCGACGCCGCACGGCCTGCCGCCCTTCGAGGCCATCGCGCCGGCCCATTTCGAACCGGCCTTCACGGAGGCGCTCGCCGCGCACGAGGCGGAGATCGCCGCCATCGCGGGACAGCCGGAGCCCGCCACCTTCGCCAACACGGTGGCGGCCCTGGAACGGTCGGGCCAGATCCTCAAGCGCGTCGGCGGCGTCTTCTTCAACGTCGCGGGCAGCCACACCAATCCGGACCTGCAGGCGGTCGAGCGCGCGATGGCGCCGCGGCTCGCGCGGCACCGCAGCGCGCTCTTTCTCAACGGGACCCTGTGGGAGCGCGTGAAGGCGATCGACCCGGCCGGCCTGTCCGCGGAGGAGGCGCGCGTCCTCGACCGCTACCGCACGCACTTTCGCCGCGCGGGCGCCGACCTCGATCCCGCCGCCAAGGAGCGCATGGCGGCGATCGCCGCCCGCCTCGCGGAGCTCGGCACGCGCTTCGCGCAGAACCTCCTCGCCGACGAGAGCGGTTTCGTGCTGCCCCTGGAGGGCGAGGACGACCTCGCCGGCCTGCCGCCCTTCCTGCGGGCCGCCGCCGCGCGGGCGGCCGAGGAGCGGGGGCTCTCCGGCCACGTGATCACGCTCGCCCGTTCACTGATCGAGCCCTTCCTGGTCTTCTCGACGCGGCGGGACCTGCGCGAGCGCGCCTACACGGCCTGGATCCGCCGCGGCGAGAACGGCGGCGAGACCGACAACCGCGCCATCATCGCCGAGACCCTGCGGCTGCGGGCCGAGCGGGCGCGGCTCCTCGGCTATCCGAGTTTCGCGGCCTTCAAGCTCGCCGACACCATGGCCGGCACGCCCGAGGCGGCGGTCGGGCTCTTGCGCGAGGTCTGGGCGCCGGCCAGCGCTCGGGCGGCGGCCGAGCGCGACCGGCTCCAGGGCCTGATCGGCGCGGAGGGCGGCAACTTCGCGCTCGCGGCCTGGGACTGGCGCCACTACGCGGAAAAGCTCCGGCGCGCCGAGCACGACCTCGACGAGGGCGAGATCAAGCCGTACCTGCCCCTCGACGGGGTGATCGCGGCGAGCTTCGACACGGCGTCCCGGCTGTTCGGCCTCGACTTCCGCGAATTGACGGAATTCCCCCGCTACCATCCGGACGTGCGGGCCTGGGAGGTGCGCGACCGCGACGGATCGGTGGTCGGGCTGTTCCTCGGCGATTACTTCGCGCGGCCGAGCAAGCGCTCCGGCGCCTGGATGAGCGCCTTCCGCTCGCAGGAACGGCTCACGGGCACCGTCACGCCGATCATCGTCAACGTGATGAACTTCGCCAAGGGCGGGGAGGGCGAGCCGTCGCTCCTCTCCTTCGACGACGCGCGCACGCTGTTCCACGAGTTCGGCCACGCCCTGCACGGCCTGCTGTCGAACGTCACCTACCCGCTGCTCGCCGGCACCGCCGTGGCGGGCGACTTCGTGGAGCTGCCCTCGCAGCTCTACGAGCACTGGCTGGAGCAGCCGCAGGTGCTGCGCGCGCATGCGCGCCACTACCGGACCGGCGAGCCGATGCCCGAGGCGCTGCTGCAGCGCCTGCTCGCCGCCCGCACGTTCAATCAGGGATTCGCCACCGTGGAGTACACGGCCTCGGCGATCGTCGATCTCGACCTGCACCTGTCGCCGGCCGCGGAGGCCGGGATCGACATCGAGACGTTCGAGGCCGAGTCCCTGCGCCGGATCGCCATGCCGGCCGAGATCAGCATGCGGCACCGCTCGCCGCACTTCGCGCACATCTTCGCGGGGGAGAGCTACGCGGCAGGCTACTATTCCTACCTGTGGTCGGAGGTGCTGGACGCCGACGCCTTCGACGCGTTCCGGGAGGCGGGCGACATCTTCGATCCCGCCACCGCGGAGCGGCTGCGCACCTACGTGTACGGGGCCGGGAACCTGCGCGACGCCCGCAGCGCCTACACGGCCTTCCGCGGCCGCCTGCCGAGCATCGACCCGCTCCTGCGCAAGCGGGGCCTGGCGGCCTGAGCCGCGCTAACTTTTCGGTAAACAAGTATCCTTAACCAAAAGCTTCCAGGATGGTTCGGGAAGCTTGTCATGAGCGACGGCAAGGATCAGGTCGAGGCGGGGCCCGCGGCGTCGGCGGAGACCCGCCTCAAGGATGCGGTGACGAGCGCCAGGGCGGCGCTGCCGAAGATGCCGCGGCTGCGGCTCAGGCTCGGCCTGCCGGTGGCGGCGGCGCTGGCCGGGGGCCTCTGCGTCGGCTCGCTCGGGGGCGCGGCCACGGTCGTGCTCCTCGGCAAGGGCCTGCGGGCGGAACGCCCGGCGATCGCCCTCGCGGAGTGGAAGAAGCTCGCCACGCGCCTCGACGCGCAGGCGGCGGAATCGGCCCGCATCGCCGGCGACCTCAAGCAGCTGCGCGAGAAGGGCGACGCGGCGCGCGACGCGGCCGCGGCCGGCCGGACCGAGACGGGCACCCGCCTCGGCCAGATCGCCGAGCGCATCGATCGCCTGGCCAAGGTCGGGACCGAGACCACCCAGAAGCTCGCCGCCGTGACGGAGAAGCTCGACCACCTCGACCGCGAGCAGCAGGCCCGGGTGGCCGCGCTCGGCGAGAAGCTGGAGCGCCAGCACGTCGCCACGGCCGCGCCGGCCCCCGCGCCGACGCCGACGCCTGCGCCGGTTCAGAAGGCCGCGGCGGCGGAGCCGGTCCAGACCGGCGCCCTTCCGGACAAGCCGGCGGCGAAGGCCGCCCCGGCGCCGGCCGCTCCGGCCGCGCCCGGGATGGTCGAGAGCTGGGTGCTGCGGGACGTCTACGACGGCGTGGCGATGATCGAGAATCGCAACCGGCGCCTGATCGAGGTGGGCCCGGGCGACACGGTCCCGGGCGTCGGCCGCGTCGAGGCGATCGAGCGTCGCGGCAAGACCTTCGTCGTGGTGACGAGCCGCGGCCTGATCGGACCGCAGATCTGGTGAGGCTCAGGCGGCCTCGTCCGACTTGTCGGCCGGCTTCGCCTGCGCGACCAAGCCTTCCCGCGCGCGGCGGCGGCCGCGGGCCTTGGCCTGGCGCTGCAGGGCCTTGGTCGGATGCAGGATCTCGGCGAGGCGGGCGAGAGCCTCGGCGTCGTCGAGATGGCGGGCGTCGAAATCGGACATAGCGGCCCCTCGGGCGCGAAGCCCGTGGCTGATGGGGTACGCGAACGCGAACTGAATACTCGATAACTCGGTAAAAGCTGAACAGTTCCGCCCAAAATGAACGCCGCGAGCGAAATCGTCTTTGTGCAACGCCGCGAACAGCCGCGGTGTGCCGTTACCGGTTGAACGAGGATCTAGCACTCCCGCACCTGCGCCGCTGTGCGCGATCGCACGCGGAGTCCGGCGGGACCGGGCTGCGCGAACGGGACTACGGGTCTCGTCCGGAAATAGGACAGTTGCTGTGCGGCGGCTGCGATCGGAATCCGCTCAGCTTGACCCTGCGATGGGCCGCCGGGGGCGGTTTGCGGGCGTTGCCTCTGCGGGCGATCGACCCGTGGCTCATCGGGCGCGTCGCTTGCTGCTTGTTCTAAATCGAACGCTCTCGCAAGGCATTGTCGTTGCTGGGAGATTTGAAGCACCTGGTTTTGGAGATCATGGCGCGGGGAACCCCTCTCCCGAGTGGGAGAGGGGCAGGGGTGAGGGACGGACGCTTCAGCAAGAAGGCGGGACCGTGCCGCTGGCTGCTCAACGGTACAGTTTTCTTGCGGAAGCCGAGCCACCCTCACCCCTACCCCTCTCCCACTCGGGAGAGGGGATCCCGCGCCAGTCTGGGTGTGCCAGCATCAAGAATTGTATGTCTTCGCCATCAATCAGAACGCTCGTTCGTCCGCAAGGGATGGCGAATCCGGTGACGAACTCATACCAACGGTCATTTCCAATGATCGCTGGTTCTGCTATCGAATTTTTGCCAAGCATAGAACCCTGGACCTTGGGCTTGGCATCGAAAATTCGAGATGGTCAACGGCCCGATACGTCAGCATCCTGGGCCGTTGGTGTTATTCGGAGAGCCCTGGTCGCCATGGGAACCCGTCGCCAGCCGCGCATCGCCGTCATCCTGGACGAGAACACCAGCGGCGACGGCAACCGCTACGAAGCTGCCAAGGGCTACTTCCGCGGAGTCGCCCTGGCAGGCGGCCTGCCCTTCGGCATCCCCTACCTCCCGGATATCGTCAGCGTCGTCCTCGCCGAATTCGACGGTCTGGTTTCAGTCGGTGGGCGCTTCGCCTACCCGGACGAATGGTATCTCCCAGGCGAAGTCTCCAAGGCACCGCCCTCGGACCGGTTCGCCGTCGAGCGCGCGATCGTGGCGGGCTGCCTGCACCAGAACAAGCCCGTGCTCGGCATCTGCGCGGGCATGCAGATGCTCGCCTGCCTGCACGGCGGACGGCTCACGCCGGATCTTCGCGCCATGAAGCCGGATGCCCTCGACCACGACCGGCGCGGCGCGACCCATACCGTCACGCTCGTCCCCGGCTCGCGCCTTGCCGCCATCGTCGGCCAAGCCACGCTCAAGGTGAACACCTTCCACCGCGAGGCGGTCGCGGAGCTCCCAGCCGCGATCGTCGCCAGCGCCTACGCCCCGGACGGCATCGTCGAAGCCGTCGAAGTTCCCGGTCGGCATTTCGCCATCGGCATCCAGTGGCACCAGGAATTGCTGACCGATCGCGACCATCCCGGCAATCGGCTGTTCCAGGGGTTCGTCGAGGCCGCCCGGTCATCCCGCTCCGGGTCCTAGACGGCCTCCCCGTCTGGTCGGCTCGGTGAGGCCCGGACCCCACCCGCCGGGACGGGCGTCGAGGACCCTGTGCGAGACCCCGCCGATGGCCTCGAAAGACCCCGTCATCAGAGGTGACGTCCCGTCCGATCCGTTCAGCCGATGCGCTGACGACGATGACGGAGCACAAGGGCGTCCGCTTCGGCGCCCTCAGTTCCGGGTGATCCGGGCCGACTGCGCCATGCGGATCAACTCGCGGGCGGTCAGGCCCCGCTGCTCCTGCTCGCGTTCGACCGGGCGGGCGAGCACGGCTGGCCGGGTGGGCGCCTTCGATTCCGCCCCGTCCTTCGACATCCGGGACCCGCGAAACCGCCACGCCTTCGCCAAAGCCAGCATGCTCTTCCCCTCGCTGCGAATCGGAGGCTGATGGTTAACGAAGCTTCGCCGTGAACGACATTCTTGAAGGTGCCCGGCGCCGCCCTACCGCCGCCCGGGCTCAGCGCGTTTCCTCGCGCAGCAATTCGGTGTTGAGGGCGAAGGCGGCCATGGCGCCCTCGGCGGCGGCGACGATGGCGAACTGCACCCGCCGCGAGGCGTCGCCGACCACGTAGAGGCCCGGGATGTTCGACTGCTCGTACTCGCGGGTCGGCACCGTGCCCTTCGGGGTGAGGTCGCAGCCGAGCTGGGTCACCAGGGGCGAGGGCGCGCAGGCGACGGGCGTGAAGAACACGGCCCGGCAGGGAAGCGCGCCGCCGTCCCCGAAGCGCAGGCGGGCGAGACGCCCGTCCTCGCCCTCCAGGCGCGCCACGGGACGCTCCTCGACGCGGATGCGGTGACGGTCCAGCCGCTCGCGATCCTCCGGCGAGAGCTGGTCGGCCTCGCCGTCCGTGCAGAGGGTGAGGTCGCGGCTCCAGGCGGTGAGTTCGAGGGCGAGCCCCTTGGCCGAGCCGCCGCGTCCGTAGACGGCGATCGGCCCGTCGCGGTTCTCGTAGCCGTCGCAATAGGGGCAGTGATGGACGCCGTGCCCCCAGAAGTCCGGGAAGCCCTCCACGGGCGGCAGCTCCGTGCCGAGTCCGGTCGCCAGGACGAGGCGCCGGCCGCTCTCCCGCCCGCCATCGGCGAGCACCACCGTGAACCCGTCCGTGCCGCGGCCCGCCTCCACCACGTCCCCCTCGCGCACCTCGACGGTCGGGTAGCGGGCGAGTTCCTCCCGGCCCTTCTCGCGCAACGCGCCGGGCGGGACGCCGTCATGGCCGAGATAGCCGTTCATCCGGGCGGTGACGGCGTTGCGCGGATGCCCCGCATCCACCAGCAGCACGGCGCGGCGGCAGCGGCCGAGCACCAGGGCCGCGCTGAGGCCCGCGGGCCCGCCGCCCACGATGATCACGTCGTACATGGTGCAAAAGGCCCGCGGCTGCCGTCCCTCTCGGGGACAAGACGCGGGCCTGCGCGCCGGGTTCACTCGGACGCGCAAGAAAAAGGTCGCGCAGGAAAAAGGGCGCTCGCGCGCCCTCTCGCCGTCAATCGGTCGGTCTGCCCGTCAGGCGGCGGCGGTCTTCACCGCGACGCCCTTCTCGGCGAGGAGCTGCTGCAGCTCGCCCGACTGGAACATCTCGCGCGTGATGTCGCAGCCGCCGACGAACTCGCCCTTCACGTAGACCTGCGGGATCGTCGGCCAGTTCGAGAAGGCCTTGATGCCCTCGCGGATCTCCATGTCCTCCAGCACGTTCACGCCCTTGAACGGCACGCCGAGGTAGTTGAGGATCTGGGCGACCTGCCCCGAGAAGCCGCACATCGGGAATTGCGGCGTGCCCTTCATGAACACGACCACGTCCTGCGACTTGATCTCGGTCTCGATGCGGCTGTTGACGTCGGTCATCGGCTCTACCTTCCGTGTGGCCTGTAGCTAGTGATGGTCGCGTGGGTTTTGCAAGGTCGTGGCGAGGCGCAGGAGGGCCCAATCGAGGCTGAAGCTTTTCGCCACCAATTCTTCGGGCGTGAACGGGCTCCGGTCGGGCAGGCCTGAGACAAGGACGTCGCCGTGCATCTCCAGGGCCGCTGCCGCATCTGCCATCGAGACTTGCCAAAGGTCATCCCAGTCGATCCGTTGGCGCATCGACGGCGTATAGCGCCGCCTGGCGGTGGCGTGGAACGCGATGATCTCGGCCCGCCAAGACCGTGTCGACTGGGCGGTGGGAGCCGACATGAGCTTGATTACGTGGATCAGCATGACCCGGAGAGCGCCTTCGACGGCATTGATCTCCGACCGCCCCACCGACTCGACCTCCTCCGCCACGTTGTCCCAGTCGAGGACGTTCGAGAGGTCAGGCCGCGCCCCGAGGGCGCGGAGGGCCGCTGCCTGCTTCTCCGCCCATGCGACGACGTCTTCGTCGTAGAGGCTCGGCTGATCCGTACGGATCTCGTCCATGCGGCGTCCCTTGGTCAGGCTCAATCCTGCGGCACACCCGTGGTCAGGGCAAGGGCGTGGAGCACGCCCCCCATGCGCCCCTGCAATGCGCCGTAGACCATTTGGTGCTGCTGCACCCGCGACTTGCCCTTGAAGGACGCGGACAGGACGGTGGCCGCGTAGTGGTCGCCGTCGCCGGCGAGGTCGCGGATCTCGACCTGCGCGTCGGGCAGGGCCTCCCGGATCATCGTCTCGATCTCGCGGGCGTCCATGGGCATGGGTGGGGAACTCCGTCGCTCGCGGGGCTCAGGCGCCGGGCCCGGCCATGTAGGTCGGCAGCCACGCCTCATTCACGGCGCGCAGCTCCGCCACGGATATGATCTCGTCCCCCGGCAGGGTCAATGAATCCGCCCCCGTGACGCCGATCACCGCCGCGTCGATTCCCTGCGCGGACGCGCTGTAGAGGAGGTCCGCGACGGTCTCGGGATCGACCGCCAGCAGGTAGCGGCCCTGGTCCTCGCCGAACAGGTAGGCGTGGCAGGGGATCGGGAGCGGGCAATCGGGGAGGGCGGCGCCGAGATTGCCGGCCATCGCCATCTCGGCGAGGGCCACCGCGAGGCCGCCATCGGAGAGGTCGTGCACCGTGTCGACGAGGCCGGAGGCGATCAGCCCGCGCACGAACTCGCCGTTGCGGCGCTCGGCGGCGAGGTCGACGGGCGGCGGGGCGCCCTCCTCGCGGCCACAGACCTCCGCGAGATAGACGGACTGGCCGAGCCACCCCTCCGTGCGCCCGATCAGGACGAGGGCGTCGCCCTCGCGCTTCAACGCGATGGTGGCGATCTTCTGAACGTCGTCGACGACGCCGACGCCGCCGATGGTCGGGGTCGGCAGGATGCCGATCCCGTTCGTCTCGTTGTAGAGCGAGACGTTGCCGGACACGACCGGGAAGTCGAGCGCGCGGCAGGCCTCGCCGATGCCCTGGATGCAGCCGACGAACTGGCCCATCACCTCCGGCTTCTCCGGGTTGCCGAAGTTGAGGTTGTCGGTGACGGCGAGGGGCCGGCCGCCCACCGCCGAGATGTTGCGGTAGGCCTCGGCCACCGCCTGGCGCCCGCCCTCGATGGGGTCCGCCTCGCAGTAGCGCGGCGTCACGTCGGTGGTGAGCGCGAGGCCCTTCGGCCCGTCCTCGACCCGCACCACGGCGGCGTCGCCACCCGGCTTCTGCACGGTGTTGCCGAGGATGTAGTGGTCGTACTGCTCCCAGACCCAGCGCTTCGAGGCGAGGTCGGGCGAGCCGACGAGCTTCTTGAGCGCGTCGACGTTCGTCACCGGCGCCGGCACGTCCTCTGCCTTCAGGGCAGGGTGGTGCAGGTTCGCGCGGTGCGGCCGGTCGTAGAGCGGGGCCTCGTCGCCGAGTTCCTTGATCGGCAGGTCGGCGACGGTCTCGCCGTGATGCTTGACGACGAAGCGCAGCGTGTCGGTGGTGTGCCCGATGATCGCGAAGTCGAGGCCCCACTTCACGAAGATGGCCTTGGCCTCCGCCTCCATGCCGGGCTTGAGCACCATGAGCATGCGCTCCTGGCTCTCGGACAGCATCATCTCGTAGGCGGTCATGCCGGCCTCGCGGGTCGGCACCGCGTCGAGGTTCAGCTCCACCCCGAGATCGCCCTTGGCGCCCATCTCGACCGCCGAGCAGGTCAGCCCCGCCGCGCCCATGTCCTGGATGGCGATGACGGCCCCCGAGGCCATCAGTTCCAGGCAGGCTTCGAGCAGCAGCTTCTCGGCGAAGGGGTCGCCGACCTGCACGGTCGGGCGCTTCTCCTCGGAGGATTCGTCGAAGGCGGCCGAGGCCATGGTGGCGCCGTGGATGCCGTCGCGGCCGGTCTTAGAGCCGAGATAGACGATCGGGTTCCCGACGCCGGTCGCCGCCGCGTAGAAGATCGCGTCGGCCCGCGCGAGGCCGACCGCCATGGCGTTGACCAGGATGTTGCCGTCGTAGCGGCTGTGGAAGCCGACCGCGCCGCCAACCGTCGGCACGCCGAAGGAATTGCCGTAGCCGCCGATGCCCGCGACCACGCCCGAGACGAGGTGGCGGGTGCGGAGATGGTCGGGGGACCCGAAGCGCAGCGCATTCAACGCCGCGATCGGCCGCGCGCCCATGGTGAAGACGTCGCGCAGGATGCCGCCGACCCCGGTCGCCGCGCCCTGGTAGGGCTCGATGAAGCTCGGGTGGTTGTGGCTCTCCATCTTGAACACGCAGGCGAGCCCGTCGCCGATGTCGATGACGCCCGCGTTCTCGCCCGGCCCCTGGATCACCCAGGGGGCCTTGGTCGGCAGCGTGCGCAGGTGGAGGCGCGAGGACTTGTAGGAGCAGTGCTCGTTCCACATCGCCGAGACGATGCCGAGCTCGGTCAGCGTCGGCTCGCGCCCGATCAGCCCCTTGAAGCGGGCGTATTCCTCGTCCGTGAGGCCGTGCTGGCGCACGAGGTCGGGCGTGATGGCGATGTCGTTGCGGATCATGCGGCACCCTCGGAGGCGGACCTGCTGCGCGTGCGAAGCGCTTAATGCCTCGCGGGACCGGATGGCAACTCGCGGCGGGTCCTCTCCCGCGCCGTCAGCGCAACGCCGCCCCCGCCCCGTCGAAACGGTGGATGCGCGCCGCGTCGGGGGTGAGGCAGACGGGCTCACCGTTGCCGATTCGCAGGTCGCCCGGCGCGCGGGCCGTCACCGGCGCGCCGTTCGGCAGCCGGACATGCACGACGGCGTCCGAACCGAGATGCTCGCTAATCCCGGCCACGCCGCGCGGTTCCCCGGCGCGGGGCGACAGGGCGAGGTGCTCCGCGCGGATGCCGATGGTTCGGGCACCGCGCGCCTCGGCAGCCGCGCCGGTGACGACGTTCATCCGCAGCGCGAAGCCGATATGGATCGCGAGGTCGAGCCCCGGGATGGTGACGTTCGCCCCGGAGGTCTTGCGCACGCGCCTCAGGTCGATCGATGCCATGGCTCCCCCGTCGCTCCCCGCGATCCTCACGCCGCCGCGATGACGCAGCGGCTCTCCATGCGCCACGCCCGGCCCAGGCGCTGCGTCTCGCCCGTCAGGTCGACCACGCCCTTGAGGCGGATGTCGGCGCTCGACTTCCCGACCATCACCTCGAAGGCGCCGGGCTGGACGATGCGGGTGTTGTCGGGGCCGGTGAAGGACAGCATGTCGGTGGGCACGAGGAAGGTCACGCGGCGCGCCTCGCCGGGTGCCACCTCGACCCGTCCGAAGGCCTTCAGCTCCTTCACCGGCCGCACCACCGAGGCCAGCACGTCGCGGACGTAGAGCTGCGGCACCGCCACGCCGGCGCGGTCGCCGAGGTTGCGCACCGTGAAGGAGACCGCGATCTCCCCGTCCGCCACCGGCACCGGCCCGGCGCCGAGCGAGAGGTCCTCGAAGGCGAACCGGGTGTAGGACAGGCCGTGGCCGAACGGGTAGCGGCTGCCGAAGTGGCGGGCGATCGGCGTTCCCGAGCTCTTGAATTTGTGGTTGTAGAAGTACGGGCTGGCGCCGGCCGAGCGCGGCACCGACAGCGTCAGCCGTCCCGACGGCTCGGCCGCGCCGGTGAGCACGTCCACCAGCGCGGTGCCGCCCTCCTGGCCGCCGAAGAAGGCCATCACCTGCGCGGCGAGGCGGTCCTCCAGGCCGCCCAGATTGTAGGGGCGGCCCGAGATCAGCACGGCAACGACCGGCGTGCCCGTCTCGACCACCGCCTGCAGGAGCTGCTGCTGCACCCCCGGCAGGGCGAGGGTGTCCACGTCGGAGCCCTCGCCCACGGTACCGGTCTGGAAGATGCCCGAGAGGTCGCCGAGGCAGATCACGGCCACGTCCGCCGCCCGCGCCGCCGCGACCGCCTCCGGGATGAGGTCGAGGCGGGTGGAGAGTTCGGAGGCCTGATCGAGGCTCGTGGCATCGTCGACGTCGCCGGGGAAGACCGGCGCGCCGAAGCGGCGCTCCTCCAGGATGGGGCAGCCCTGGGCGTAGGCGAGGTTCTCCGCGCCGAAGGCCGCCGCGAAGGCGGCGCGGGGCGTCACCACGGCATCGGTGTCGTCCGCCATGTCGCTGACGATGAGGTGGACCGGGAAGGAGTAATCCCCCAGGAGCGCCAGCGGATCGTCGGCGGTCGGGCCGATCAGCGCCACCCGGGCATCCCGCCGTAGGGGCAGCACCCCGTTGTTGTCGAGGATCGTCACCGCCTGCTGCGCCACCTCGCGGGCGAGCGCCACGGTCTCGGGCGCGCGCAGCCGGATCGCCCCCTCGTCCGCGTAGGGTTGCTCGAACAGGCCGATCCGCACCTTCTCGGTCAGCACGCGCGCGACCGCCGCGTCCAGCGTCTCCAGGTCGATGAGGCCGCGCTCCAGCGCCCTGTGCAGCTGCGCGGCGCAATCCTCGCCCGGCAGTTCGACGTCGAGCCCGGCCCCGAAGGCCAGCGCCGCCGCCTCCGCCGGATCGGCCGCCAGGCCGTGGTGCCGGTAGAGGAGGCTGACGCCGACGTAATCCGCCACCACGATCCCGTCGAAGCCCCAATCATCGCGCAGCACCGCGGTGAGGAGGTGGCGCGAGGCGTGGCAGGCCTCGTTGTCGATGTCGTGGTAGGCCGGCATCACCGAGCCGGCATTGCCGAGTTTCACCGCCATCTCGAAGGGCAGCAGGAAGACGTCGTTGAGCTCGCGCCAGCCGAGATGGACCGGCGCGTGGTTGCGCGCGCCCTCCGAGAAGGAGTGGCCGGCGAAGTGCTTGAGCGTCGCCAGGAGGTCGCGGGCCTCGCCCTGGAGGCCGCGGACGTAGCGCGTGCCCATGATCCCGACATGGTAGGGATCCTCCCCGAAACACTCCTCGGTGCGACCCCAGCGGGCGTCGCGCGCCACGTCAAGCACGGGCGCCAGGCCCTGCCGGCAGCCGACCGAGCGCGCCTCCGCACCGATCGCCCGGCCGACCGCCTCGACGAGGTCGGGGTTCCAGGTCGCCCCGAAAGCGAGGGCGGAGGGGAACAGCGTCGCTCCGCGGGCCATCAGCCCCGACAGGCATTCCTCGTGCGAGAGGACCGGGATGCCGAGCCGCGTCTCCTCCACGAGGTGCTTCTGCAGGCGGTTGAGGGCGCGCACGCCCAGCACCGGTTCGACCGGGCGGCTGCCGAGGGGACGCGTGATCTGGCCCAGGCCGTGGGCGAGGAGGCTGCGCACCTCGGCGGGATCGCTGCCCTGGATGAAGTCGCTGCGGCGGACCTCGTGCGCGCCGTCCTCGGAGAGGAACAGCCAGAAGGCGTGGAGCTGGGCGATCTTCTCGTCGAGGGTCGTCCGGCCGAGGAGGTCGGCCACGCGGGCTTCCACGCCGAGGGCGGCGTTGCGGTAGGGATGGGGCATCGGGTCGGCTCGCGTGGGAGGGGAAGAAGGAATCGGTCCGGTCAGCCCTTGAGGGAGCCGGCCATCATTCCCTTGATGATGCGCTCCTGACCGACGGCGTAGACGGCGATCAGGGGCAGCGAGGTCAGCGTGACGACCGCCAGCACCGACGGGATGTCCGCGCTGTACTGGCTCTGGAAGTCCCAGACCGCGAGCGGCAGCGTGCGGTTGCGCGGCGAGGAGGTCAGCACGTAGGCGAAGATGAACTCGTTCCAGAGGGCGATCGCGTCGTAGATCGCCACCGTCGCGAGACCGGGGCCCGAGAGGGGCAGCACGACGCGCAGGTAGATCCCGAAGGGGCCGCAGCCGTCCATGCGGGCGGCCTCCTCCAGTTCCCTGGGGATCTGGCGCATGAACTCGGTCAGGATGACGACCGAGACCGGCAGCGAGGTCGCCACGTAGGGGCCGATCAGCGCGAGGGGCGTGTCGTAGAGGCCGAGATCGCGCGTCAGCAGGTAGACGGGGACCAGCGTCACGTGGACCGGGACGATCATCCCGGCGACGATCAGGCCGAGGAGCGCTCCTTCGAGGCGCAGCCGCAGCCGCGCCAGCGCGAAGGCGGCCATCGAGGCGATGACAAGGATCAGCGCCACCGAGAGCGACACCACCAGGAGGCTGTTGCGCAGGTAGGTGAGGAAGCCGCCCGACAGGGCCGCAGCGTAGTTCGCGAGGTTGAGGCCGGCCGGCAGCGCCCAGGCCGGCGCGGTGTTGGTCTCCTCGGCGGTCTTCAGGCTGGTGAGCACCGCGAAGCCGAAGGGCAGGGTTGTGACGCCGAGCCAGGCGAGGGCGAGGAGGGGCAGGACGAGGCGCCCGAGCGGGGAGGGACGGGGGCTCACGGCTCAGGCCTCCGTCGCGAAGCGGCGCGAGACGAGGAGCGAGAGCGCCGCCACCGCGCCGATGATCAGGAACATCGCCGAGGCGATCGTCGAGCCGTAGCCGAGCTGGAACGACGAGAAGACGGTCCGGTACATGTAGGTCGCCATGAGCTCCGAGGCGTTCTCCGGACCGCCGCCGGTCATCACGTAGACGAGGTCGAAGTAGCGCAGGGATCCGATGATCGCGAGCAGTGCGCCGGTGCGCAGCGCCCCGCGCAGGTGCGGCAGCTTGATGTGCCAGACGATGGCGGCCTCGCTCGCCCCGTCGAGCCGCGCGGCCTCCGCGATCTCCTCGGGGAACGAGGCCAGGGAGGCCAGGAACAGCACCATGTAGAAGGGGATGTTCTGCCAGCAGACCACCGCGATCACCGCGCCGAGGGCGAGGCGGGTGTCGCCCAGCCAGTCCTGCGCGAGGAATCCGAGCCCGGCCGCGTCGAGCAGCGCGTTCAGGGGTCCGAAATTCGGATCGTAGAAGTTCTTGAACAGCACGCCGAGGGACGCCGAGGACATCAGCAGAGGCAGGAAGTACAGGATCTTGAGGAGGCGGCCGCGGCGCCCGGCGCGGTCGAGCAGCACCGCCAGCACGAGCGCCACCGGCAGCTGGATCAGCACCGAGAGCCCGGCGAGGACGAGGTTGTTCAGCGCGGTGCGCCAGAAGAGCGGATCGTGCAGGAGGGCGCGCCAGTTGGCGAGCCCGGCCGAGCGGCCCTGCTCGCCGATGCCGTTCCAGTCCAGGAAGGAGAGGCGAAAGCTCTCGACCAGCGGGTAGAGCAGGTAGAGGCCGAGCACGAGCAGCGCCGGCGCCAGGAAGACGACGGGCGCCAGGGCGGCCGGTGCCGCGCGGACCCTGCAGGCGGAGCGCGCGGGCGGAGCGACGGCGGCGAGGGTCACGGTCGGCCTCCTTTCCGGAGCCTGCGGGCGAAAGGGGAGCGGGGCCGGCGCGGGCCACCCCGCCGGCGCGACGGCATCGCGCTCAGGGGGTCGCCTTGGCGGCGGCTTCGAGCTGCCGGGCGGCGTCCTCGGGCGTGATCGACAGGCCGAGCAGCGCCTGGACGATGTCCTTGACCTTCTCGCCGAGGCTCGGCGGCATCTCCTGATCCCACCAGAGCTGCAGGCTCGGCGCCTTCGCGGCGAGATCCATCATCTCGGCGAGGAGGGGGTCGTCGATCTTGAGCCCCTTCAGCGGCATGGCCCGGCGGTCGGCGAGCCGGTCGGCCGCGGACGCATCGTCCGTCAGGGTCTTGGCCAGCGCGATCGCCGCCTCGCGCTCGGGGCAGGCGGTCGTCACGGAGACGAAATTGTCGCCGAGCGTGCCGAGCAGGTTGCCCGGATCCCCCTTGCCGCCGGGCACAGCCGGGAACGGGAAGGACCCGAGCGATTTCGCGAAGGCCGGGTTCTCGCCCGCGATGTTCGAGGCCTCCCAGTTGCCCATCAGCTCCATCGCGGCCTTGCCGGAATAGAGCAGGCGCCGGGCCCCGCCGATGTCCCAGTCGAGGCCGTTGAAGCCCTTCTGGAACGCGCCGGCCCGCACGAGGTCCTGCAGGACCGCCCCCGCGCGCACGAAGGCCGGGTCCGTGAACGAGCCGCCCTCCCGGCGCTGCACCGCCCGGGCGAAGACCTCCGGCCCGCCGATCCGGTCGACGAGGTAGCCGTAGAACATCAGGCCCGGCCACTTGCTCTTGTTGGCCAGCGCGAAGGGCGCGATGCCCTTGGCCTTCAGGGTCTCGATCACCGCCATCATGTCGTCGAAGGTACGGGGAGGCGTGATCCCGTGCTCGGCGAACAGGGCCTTGTTGTAGAAGATCACCGCGAGGGCGGTGTTCTCGGCGGGGATGCCGTAGACGCGGCCCTCGTGGGTCGTCGCCGCGAAGCTGTTCGGCAGGAACCTGTCGCGGAAGGCCGGGTCGCGCTCGAGAGCGGGCGTCAGGTCGACGACCTGACCGGCCTTCACGTATTCCCGCAGCGGCCCGCCGCCCCAGGTCGTGAACAGGCAGGGCGGGTCCTTCGCCCCGAGCGCGATCTTGAGCTTGGTCTTGTAGGCCTCGTTGAGGACGTGGGTGTCCTCGACCCGGTAGCCCGGATGGGCCTTCTCGAAGCGGTCCGCCGCGTTGCGGATCGCCTTGACCGCCAGCGGCCGCGTCTGGAGGTCCCAGGAGGTGATCGTCCGCACACCCTCCGCCCGGACCTGGCTCGCCGCGGATGCCAGGATCGCCGCGCATGCGACGCGCACGCCGAGACGGCCCACCCCCTTGCCCACCATGCGATCCTCCCCCGATCATCTCGTTCTGTGCCGGGATGTGTAACGTTAGCGCTAACGTCCTCATGACGTCAACGCGGACTTTACCGCCGGCCGGCCATCCCCGTATCCTGGCGGCCTCGCCGCGGGGCGGGATCGGGCATCGGGCAGGATGGCGCAGAAGAACGACACACCGACGCTGGCGGAGGTGGCGCGGATCGCCGGCGTGTCCCAGATGACGGTCTCGCGGGCCCTGAACAACCGGCCGGGCGTCTCGGCGCAGAAGCGCGAGGAGATCCAGCGCATCGCGGACGATCTCGGCTACGCGGTCAACCGCGCGGCCCAGCGCCTGTCGGGGGGGCGCACGCGGACGCTCGGCGTCGTCGCGCAGCTCCACTCCCTCTACACGAGCGAGATCGTTCTGGGGATCGGCAGCGCCGGCCGGGCCGCCGGGTACGAGATGCTCGTCTACTCGCTGGTCGACGCGGACCGCCGGCCGCCGGGCGACGTGCTGGAACTGCTCAAGCAGTTCGCCGACGGCGTCATCGTCGTCCTGCCCTTCGAGTCCGACTACCTCGCGACGCTCACCAGCGCCTCGGTGCCGATCGTGACCATCGACCAGGGCGCGTCCTCGCCCTTCCCGACCGTGATCGCCGACAATTACGAGGGCGCGCGGGCCGCCATGCGCCACCTCGCCGATCTCGGCCACCGGCGGATCGCCTTCATCACCGGCAACGGGCGGCTCGCCTCCGCCCGCGAGCGGCTGCGCGCCTTCCAGGACATGCGCGAGCAACTCGGCCTCTCCGAGGAGGAGGCGCCGATCGCCGAGGGCAACTTCCTGCAGAAGGGCGGCTTCGAGGCGGCACGGCAGCTTCTGGCGCGGCCCCAGCCGCCCACCGCGATCTTCGCGGCCAACGACGTCAGCGCGGCCGGCGCGGTGGCCGCCGCCCGGGAGGCGGGCCTGCGGGTGCCCGACGACCTGTCGGTGATGGGCTTCGACGACACGCCGCTCGCCGGCCAGCTCCACCCGACGCTGACCACGATCCGGCAGCCGATGCGCGAGATGGCGCGGGCGGCGGTGAACCTGCTCTTGGCGATGATCGCGGGCATCGAGCCACCGACGCACCGGATCGTGCTGCCGACTGAACTCGTGGCGCGGCAATCGACGGCGCCGCCGCCCGCCGGGCCGCCCCGGCGCCCCGCCCGCCGGCCCCGGGATCGCGGCCGCTCGCCGGCCGACCCGCCCGCGGGCGAGCCGGCGGCGGGCTGACCCGCGATCGTTCCGGTTTTCCGCGTCACCCGCGCTGGGGCACCAGGTCGGGCGTGATGGCGATGTCGTTGCGGATCATGCGGCACCCCCGGAGGCGGACCTGCTGCGCGTGCGAAGCGCTCGATGCCTCGCGGGACCGGATGGCAACACGGGCGTTCGTGCCTTCCACCGGGGGGAGCGCGGCATCGCGCCGGTCGCTCATCCGAACGATGATGCCGGCCGCTGGCGGAGAGCGAGCATGGCTGCCAGCGTCACCGCGCACGCACGGGGAAAGGCGGAGCTCAAGAACCAGGCAGCGGCCGCACCCGCCCTGACGATCTCGAACCACGTCCGCATGACGTCGACCTGCAATCGGTGACTGCCGTCGCGATTTCTCCCTGTGGAGACTCCGACGGTTTGTAAAATTCAAAGAATTTATCGAGTATTCTGTAGTACCGGATGCGCTCCGGGTCTGGTCCCGGACTGCCATATGCGCCGAAAAAGCGACCGACCCAATTTGGACCGAGATTGAACGCGATGCTTTCGATCACCGCCATGAAGTCCCGGTGCGGGTCAGCGAGACCGGCGTTGCCCCAGTCCAGCAGCCCCGAAAGCCGGCCACCCTGGATCATGACGTTGGGAAGGCAGTAATCGCCGTGAGTGAAGACCGTCTCCCGTATCGCATCCGCGCCGGCCTGTAGCCACTCCAGCGCTTCGGCCGGCGCGATGCCCTCCGTTGCACGCACGAAGCCGGGAACGTCGAGCTGGCCGTGCCTGACGCGTCACTCCGCTTCGGCCAGTTCACGATCCAGCGTGGCCCTGAACGGGCACTCCGCCGTCGGAAGGGCGTGGACGGCTCGCAGCGCCTCGGCCAAGATCTCGACCCGCCGACACTCGCGCAGGCGGGCATGATGGCACGGTCGACCCGGCAAAGCGTCGAGGACGATGCGCAAAGCTCCATCCTCGCCCGGTGGCAGGCGATGGACGACCGGCACCGGTAGGCGTCCTCGCAACCACTCCAGCCGGTTTGTCTCAGCCTTCAGATCCTCTCGGGCCTCTCCGGTGCCCTGCTTCAGGTAGAGGGAACGACCGTCGACTGTTCGGATCCGTGCGATCATCGTTCCTAGCCGTCCGACGCGCACTTGGCGAACAGTTGAGACGCCGACTCCTGGCAGATCAAGGCGATCACCAACCGCAGGCGAGAGAGTCCGGCTCATGGGATGCGGCGCCCGTCCGTCACTCCCTCACCCCCGCTGCGGCAGCGCACCCGTGTGCGCCATCTCCGCCCGCCGCCGGCTCCGGCGCCGGCCGAGATAGAGCAGCAGGCCGGTGACGCCGAAGAGCGGCATGGCCAGGGCCGCGAGGAAGGCCACCAGCGTCCCGGGCCATCCGAAGAAGCGGCCCTCGTGCAGGGCGAGAATGCTGCCGGCGAGCCGCGCGCCGAGCCTCCGCTCGCCGTAGCGGTCGACGGCGATCAGCGTCCCGTCCGGCCGGAAGCGCCACTCGTCGCGGGCCTGGAAATGCGGCGCATCCGCCATCACGGCCCGGATGCGGATCGGCCCGCCGCCGCGGCCGGGCGTCAGGACCGCCTCGGCGTATCGACCGTCGGTCGCCGCCGCGAAGGCCGCGAAGGCCGGGTCGAGGGGAATGGCGGGCTGCGAGTCGTCGGGCCGGCGCTTGGGCGCGGTCTCGGCCTGCGGCGCCCGGCCGGTGAGGAGCCGCGTGACCCCGTCGCGGTACCAGCCGTAGGACCACCACAGGCCCGTGAGGGCGACCATCAGGTAGATCACCAGGACCCAGGTGCCCGCCACCGCGTGCAGCGACCAGTAGAGCGGCCGGCCGCGCCGAGTGAGGGCCGGCTTCAGCCAGATCCGCCAGTCGCCGGCGCGCTTGGGCCAGCGCAGGTAGAGGCCGGAGAGGGTGAGGTACACGAGCGCCAGCAGGCTCGCCCCGGTGAGCGTGCGGCCCCAGCCGTCGCCCTCGCCGGGGATCAGCAGCCAGCGGTGCAGGTGCAGGATGGTCTGGAAGGCCGCGGCGCCGCGTCCCGGCCCGAGCAGGCGCCCGTCGTACGGGTCGGCGTAGACCTCCGGCTCGCGGCCGTGTCCCGGCTGCGGGGCGAGGCGGAGACGGACGGCCCGGCCGGGATCGCCCGCCAGCGCCAGCAGCGCCACGCGCCGGCCGGGTGCCTGCTCCTCCACGCGGGCGAGGATGGCGTCCGGCGTGAGCCGCGGCGCCTCGCGCGGCGTCACCGTGACGATGCCGGGACTGACGGCGGCGACGATCTCGTCCTCGAAGGTGAGGAGCGCCCCGGTGACGCCGCAGAGCATCAGGACGAGGCCGGCGGTCAGGCCGAGGAACCAGTGGAGCTGGAACAGGATCGGGCGCAGGCGCGGCATCTCAGGAATCCGCCCGCGCGGCCATCCCGCAGCCCGCCCGCTCCACGCGGGCCTGCCTCGCGCGCCGCTCCTTCGCCATGCTGCCGACACCCCGCCTCGCGCGCCCCTGACGCAAGGAAGCGTGCGGGCACGACCGTTGATTGCGGCCCATCAAGCGAATGATCGGCGCAGTGTCAACGCGGAAATCGTGGCCGCCGCTAGATTAGTAATTGTAATGATTACAATGAAGGACCGCTATCGTTGGGGAGTGATGGTCGATTCTCCCCGGCGGCACGGCCGGATGACGCCCGCTCAGCCCGCGCGCTTGGCCGCGTCGGCCAGGAAATCGGCGATCGCGCCGACGAAGGCCTCGCCGTAGGCCTCGCGTTTGCGCTCACCGACGCCGTGCACCGAGCGCAGCGCCCAGAGGTCCACGGGCTTGGCGCGCGCCATCTCGACCAGGGTGCGGTCGGGGAAGATCATGTAGGCGGCCACGCCCTCCTGGCGGGCGAGCGTCGCGCGCAGGCCGCGCAGGTGCTGGAACAGCGCCTCGTCCTCCTCCGAGAGGCCGAGCGTGTCGTCGCGCTCGGCCCCGCGGGCGCGGCGCTCCTTGGGCGCCTTCGGCTCGGGGTCGGGCCGCAGCTGCACGGTCTCGCGCCCGAACAGGATCGCCTCGCCCTTCTCGGTCATCGACAGGCCGCCATAGCCGTCCTGGTTCTCGGCGACGGCGCCGGCCGCGAAGAGCTGACGCAGGATCGAGCGCCAGGCCGCCACCGGCTTGTCGGACCCGACCCCGAAGGTCTTGATCCGGGTGTGGCCGTTGCGGCGGTTCTGATCGGTCTCCTTGCCGTGGACGAGGTCGCAGACGTAGGCCGCGCCGAAGCGCTGGCCGGTGCGCACGATCGCCGAGAGCACCTTCTGGGCCGCCACCGTGCCGTCGACCAGGGTCACGCCGCCCCGGCAGAGGTCGCAGCGCCCGCAGGGGCCGCTCGCCTCGCCGAAATAGGCGAGCAGCGACTGGCGGCGGCAGGTGGCGCCCTCGCAGAGCGCGATCATCGCCTCCAGCTTGCGCCGCTCGACCCGGCGGCGCTCGTCCGGGATGTCCTTCTCCTCGATCTGGCGGCGGCGCAGCGCCATGTCGTCGAGGCCGTAGAGGGTGAGGGTGTCGGCCGGCAGCCCGTCGCGCCCGGCGCGGCCGATCTCCTGGTAGTAGCCCTCGACGTTCGAGGGCATGTCGGCGTGGCAGACGAAGCGCACGTCGGGCTTGTTGATGCCCATGCCGAAGGCGACGGTCGCCACCATGACGATCCCGTCCTCCTGCAGGAAGGCGTCCTGGTTGCGCATCCGCGTGCCCTGGTCGAGGCCGGCATGGTAGGGCAGGGCGCGCGCACCCTCCTCCTGCAGCATCTGGGCGAGCTGCTCGGTGCGCTTGCGCGAGGAGCAGTAGACGATGCCGCTCTCCTGCCGCCGCGGGCGCAGGAAGCGGCTGATCTGGCGGGTGGCGTGCTCCTTGGGCGCGAAGGTCAGGCGGATGTTCGGCCGGTCGAAGGAGTGGACGAAGACCTCGGGCTTGCGGCCCGCGGGAAAGAGCCGCTCGGTGATGTCGGCGCGGGTCGCCGTATCGGCGGTGGCGGTGAGCGCCACCATCTGCACGCCGCCGAGCGCCTCGCGGGCGCGGGCGAGGTCGCGGTACTCGGGACGGAAATCGTGGCCCCACTGCGAGACGCAATGCGCCTCGTCGACGGCCAGCCGCCGCACGCCCGCGCTCTGGAGCGCCTCGATCAGGCCCTCCATCAGCAGGCGCTCGGGCGACACGAACAGGAGCCTGAGGTCGCCGGCCCGGATCTGGCGCCAGGCCGCCTTGGCGCTCGCCTCGTCGACCGACGAGTTGAGCGTGGCGGCGGCGACCCCGAAGCCGCGCATCTGCTGCACCTGGTCGTGCATCAGCGCGATCAGCGGCGAGACCACCACCGTGAGCGAGCGCTCGACCAGCGCCGGGAGCTGGTAGGTCATCGACTTGCCGGAGCCCGTCGGCATCACGGCGAGCACGTCGCGCCCGTCGAGAACGGCGCCGATCACTTCCGCCTGGCCCGGCCGGAAATCCTCGTAGCCGAAGGTCTGTCGGAGGGCGGCGCGGGCCTCGTCGAGGCGTGAGGTCATCGGGCGGCTTCGTCTGGAACGTCGAGGGGCGGAGCGGGAGGTCGGGCCGCGACCATACACGGCGGCGCGGCATCGCGCCCCCTGGGAACTGGTCTCGGCGCAGGGGAGACGCTCCCTAGAGCGCGGGCCGCCCCGCCGCAACGGCGCGAAGGGCCGCGGCGGAACCCCCGCGAACAAACCGGGAATCACCTATACCTCATCCGCCGCCGCGGGGCAGTCCCCGGCGCCGAACCGGGAGCGTGATCGTGCGCGTGACCTCCGATCCCCTCAGCCATTTCGGCCACGACGCTCTGCGCGTCCTGCGGCCGGTGTGGATGCTCGTGGCGGGCGCCATGGCGCTCAGCGCGGCGAGTGGGCTCGCGACCGTGGCGGTGCTGGCCCGGGTCAACGAGGTCTTCGCGGGCCACCGCGCCCTCTCGCAGGACTTCGTGCTCGGCTTCCTCGGCCTCTCGGTGCTGAGCGTGCTGGGCACCCTGGCGGCGGGCGTGGGCAACGCGCTGGCGAGCGGGCGGATCGAGGCCGCCCTGACCCGCGATCTCGTCGACCGCATCCTGGCCGCCCCGATCGCCCGGATCGAGGCGATGGGGAAGTCGAAGGTCCTCGCCTCGCTGCGCAGCGACGTCTCCAGCGTGTCGGGCGCGATCACCGGGCTGTCGGCAGCGGTGGCGGCGCTCGGCACGCTGATCGGCTGCGTCGCCTACATGATCGGCGTCTCCGCCCCGCTCTTCGCCGTCACGGCCTGCCTGCTCGGGCTCGAAGCCCTGCTCCACAACCGGGTCCGCCGCGACATGCGGCGGCTCTTCGCCGAATCGCGCGCGAACCGGGAGGTGGCGCAGCAGCACTACCTCGCGCTCACCGAGGGCGCGCGGGAACTGCGCCTCGGCCGGGAGCGCCGGTTCCACCTGCGCGACGTCGCGCTCGGCGGCGCGATCGAGACCGCGCGCCGCCTGCGCCTGCGCATCGCCGGCGTCGTCCGCACCGGCGGGGCTCTGCACCAGGCCTCGCAATGCGTCCTGTTCGGCACGCTGATGGCCTATGCCTGGGCGACGGACGAGACCGCGCAGATGTCGGGCTTCATCCTGGTGGTGATCTACGTGACCGGGCCGGTCTCCCAGCTGATCCAGTACGTCCCGACCTTCACGGAGGCCCAGGTCGCCTACCGCCGGATCGCCGAGTTCGCGGCGGAGGCCGAGGCGGCCGAGCCGGACCTGCTGGCCGCGCCGCCGGGACCGGCGGGAGCA
Source organism: Methylobacterium sp. JK268 (assembly GCF_054052225.1). Classification (NCBI taxonomy): domain Bacteria; kingdom Pseudomonadati; phylum Pseudomonadota; class Alphaproteobacteria; order Hyphomicrobiales; family Methylobacteriaceae; genus Methylobacterium; species Methylobacterium sp. JK268. Next base: position 191,057 of record NZ_JBSVZN010000016.1, read on the forward strand.
GCCCCGGCCGAGATCGCCCTCAGCGGCGTCACCTACGCTTTCCCGGGAGCGGACGGGGCGCCGGGCTTCGCGGTCGGGCCGATCGACCTCACGCTGCGGGCCGGCGAGATCCTGTTCGTGGTCGGCGAGAACGGCTCGGGCAAGACGACGCTGATCAAGCTGCTGCTCGGCCTCTACCCGCCCTCTTCGGGCGAGATCCGGGTCGACGGCGTGCCGGTCACGGCGGCGACCCGCGACGCCTACCGCCAGCACTTCTCGGCGATCTTCTTCGACTACTATCTGTTCGAGGACGTGATCCTGCCCGACGGGCGCAGCCTCGACGGGGCGCCCGCCCTCCTCGACCGGCTCGGCCTCGCCCAGAAGGTCGCGATCACGGAGGGGCGCTTCTCGACCACTGCGCTCTCGACCGGGCAACGCAAGCGCCTGGCCCTGGTCCAGGCGGCCCTGGAGGGGCGGCCGGTGCTGGTCCTCGACGAGTGGGCCGCAGAGCAGGACCCGAGCTTCCGCCGAGACTTCTACACATCGCTGCTGCCGGAGCTGCGCCGCCAGGGCCGGACCCTGGTGGTGGTCAGCCACGACGACCGCTACTTCGACGCCGCCGACCGCGTGCTGCACCTACGGGAGGGACGGGTGACGGCCCTGGTGGAGAACCGGGCGGAGGCCGGTGCGCCCGTGACGTGACGGGTCCCGCTCAGCCCGCCGCCACCCGCCCGTCCGCCACCGCGACCACGTCGCCGCGGGTGCCCAGTTCCGCGAACAGCGTCGGGTCCGCCCCCGTCATCCAGACCTGCCCCGGCAGCGCCTCCAACGCGTCGAACAGCCCGGCCCGGCGGCGGGGGTCGAGATGGGCCGCGACCTCGTCGAGGAGCACCAGGGGCGGCAGGCCGCTCATCCCCGCCACCAGCCGCGCATGGGCGAGCACGAGCCCGATCAGCAGGGCCTTCTGCTCCCCCGTCGAGGCGGTGGCGGCCGGCACGTCCTTGGGGCCGTGGCGCACCACGAGGTCCGAGGCCTGCGGGCCGGCGAGGGTGCGGCCCGCCGCGCGATCGCGGAAGCGGTTCTGGCGCAGGAGGGCGCGGAAGCGGTCCTCCGCGTCGACCGCGGCCCAGACCGCCACCAGGTCGTCGATGTCGCCTTCGAGGCGCACGCCCGCCCAGGGGAAGGGAGAGGCCTCGTCGCGGGTGGCGAGGATGAGTTGGTCGAGACGCTCCACCGTCTCGCGGCGGGCGAGCGCCACGGCGATCGACAGCTCCGCCACCTCGCGCTCGATCGCGTCGAGCCAGGGCCCGTCGTCGGGCCGCTCCTCCAGCAGGCGGTTGCGGGAGCGCAGGGCCCGTTCCAGGGCGCTCACCCGGGCGCCGTGGCCGGCATCGACGGCGAGCACCAGCCGGTCGAGGAAGCGCCGCCGCTCGCCGGCCGGGCCGCGGAACAGCGCGTCGAGGTCGGGGGTGAGCCACACCACCCGCAGGTGCTCGGCGAAGGCGGTGGGCGAGGGGGCGCCGGCGCCGTCGATGCGGCACAGTCGGCTGCCGCGCTCCTCGCGCCCCTGCGGCGGCTCCCAGGCGGTGCCGACCCGGTGCTCGCCGTGCGGCCCCTCCAGGCTGAGCGAGACCGCGAACCCCCCCGGCCCGTCCTCCCGGGCCATGGTGGGGAACTCCGCCCGGCGCAGGCCCCGGCCTGGCGCGAAGAGCGAGAGGGCCTCCAGGATGTTGGTCTTGCCCGCGCCGTTCTCGCCCACGAGCGCGACGAAGGGCCGGCCCACCCCGAGGTCGAGGCTGACGTGGTTGCGGAAGTCGCGGGCGATGAGGCGCGTGACGCGGAAGGGGTCTGGGGCGGCCATGATGTTGCGCCACCCAATCAATCCTCTTGCGGCCCGGTGGCAAGGTCCCGGGCCTCGTGAACGACGCGATCGATCGCCACGGCGTCGTCGAGGACGCGGTAGAGGATGAGGTGGCGGCCCGGAACGGTGACCCTGACATCCGGCGCGATGCCCGGGACCGCACGACCGCGAAAGCGATGCGCGGCGAGCGACAGGCAGCGCTGCCGCAGGCGGGCGACGAAACGCCGGGCTGCCGCCGGGTCGTCGCGGGCGATAATGTCGCCGATCTCCCGCAAGTCGGCCCTCGCCCGGGCCGAGACGACGACGCGTCTCACGTCTCGGGCAGGACCGGAGCGGCGTACCTGTCCTCCAAGGCATCGAGCAGTTCGTTGGCAGGGCGATAATCCCCGCTGTCGACGCCATGCTTCCAAGCCTGCCGCAGACCCGCGAGACGGGCCTCGCGTCGGCCGAGGAGGCGCAGCGCCTCGCTCACCGCCTCCGTCTCGGAGCCGTACCGGCCGCTGCGGACGAGATCACCCAGGATCTGCTCGGACGACGGATCGAGGATCACCGCGTGCGGCATGACCGGCTCGCTCCGCTCACACCCGCATCGGCATCAGCACGTAGAGCGCCGGCGCGCCCTCCTTGTCCTGGATCAGGGTCGGGGAGCCCGGATCGGCGAGCTTGAACAGGGCGGTGTCGCCGTCGAGCTGGGCCGTGATGTCGAGGAGGTAGCGGGCGTTGAAGCCGATATCGAGGGGCGTCGCGTCGTAATCCGCGTCGAGCTCCTCGATGGCGCTGCCCGAATCCGGGTTGTTGACCGAGAGCGACACCCGCCCCCCCGCCACCGCGAGCTTCACGGCGCGGCCGCGCTCCGACGAGATCGTCGAGACGCGGTCGACCGCCTTGGCGAAGGTGTCGCGCTCGACGGTCAGGAACTTGTCGTTTCCGGTCGGGATCACCCGCTGGTAATCCGGGAAGGTGCCGTCGATGAGCTTCGAGATCAGCGTGACGCCGGTCGAGAAGGTGAAGCGGACCTTGGCGGGGGAGAGTTCGACCCCGACGCTCTCGCCGCCATCCTCGACGAGCTTCTGGATCTCCGCCACGGCCTTGCGGGGCACGATGATGCCCGGCATGCCCTCGCTGCCCTCCGGCGCCGGCATCTCGACGCGGGCGAGGCGGTGCCCGTCCGTGGCGACGGCGCGCAGCTTCGGCCCGCCCTCCGTGTCGATGGCGTGGAAGAAGATGCCGTTCAGGTAGTAGCGCGTCTCCTCGGTGGAGATCGCGAACTGCGTCTTGTCGATCAGCCGCTTCAGCTCCGCGGCCTGGAGCTGGAAGCGGTGCGGCAGTTCGCCCGCCGCGAGGTCGGGGAAATCGCCCTCCGGCAGGGCGCCCAGCATGAAGCGCGAGCGGCCCGAGCGGATCTGCATCTGGCCGGTCTCGCCGGTGGTCTCCAGGGAGACCTGGGCGCCGTCCGGCAGCTTGCGCACGATGTCGTAGAGGACGTGGGCCGGCACCGTTGTGGCGCCACCGTCGACGATGTCCGCCGGGATCGTCTCGGTCACCTCGATGTCGAGGTCGGTCGCCCGCAGTTGCAGGCCGTCGGCGCTGGAGCGCAGCAGCACGTTCGCCAGGATCGGGATCGTGTTGCGCCGCTCGACGACGCGGTGCACGTGGCCGAGCGACCGAAGGAGGGCCGCGCGCTCGACTGTCACTCTCATGGGGGTGGTCCGCCGTCTCACAAACTCGCGGCCCCGCGGGGCCGGCACCGCAGCTACCCGTGCCCCGCACGGGGTCGAAACATTGGCGAAGCCGGGTCCCGATGGCAAGCCGGGGCCCGGCGGCGCGGAATGCGGGGGTGGGGTGCGGGCGTCAGTCCTGCAGCATGCGCTTGAGGAGCTCGACCTCGTCGCAGAGCGCCGAATCCTCGCCGATCGCCTTCTCGATCTTGCGCACCGCGTGCAGCACCGTGGTGTGGTCGCGCCCGCCGAAGCGGCGGCCGATCTCGGGCAGCGAGCGCAGGGTCAGCACCTTGGACAGGTACATGGCGATCTGGCGCGGCTTGACCACGGCGGCGGTGCGCCGCTCCGAGAGGATGTCCGAGCGCGAAACATTGTAGCGGCTCGCCACCAGCTTCTGAATGTCCTCGATCTTGACCCGCTTCGGCTCGCGGTTCTTCACGAGGTCGCGGATCGCCGTCTCGGCGGTCTCGAGCGTCACCGGCGCGCCGGTCAGCGTCGCGTGGGCCAGCAGCCGGTTCACCGCCCCTTCGAGGTCGCGGCCGTTGGCGGTGATCGCCTTGGCGACGTACTCGGCCACGGCCGGGCTCACCTCGAAACCCGGATGGGTGGCCCGGACTGCCTCCAGGCGCGCCTGCAGGATCGTGGCGCGCAGGGTCTCGTCGAGGTTGCCGATCTCGACCACCAGCCCGCCCGCGAGCCGCGAGCGCACCCGCTCGTCGAGGCTCTCCAGTTCCGTCGGCGGCCGGTCGGCGGCCGCGACGACCTGGCGGCCGGCATCGATGAGTGCGTTGAGGGTGTGGCCGAACTCGGCTTGGATCGAGCGGCCCTGGATGAACTGCACGTCGTCCAGGATCAGCACGTCGATGGCGCGCAGGCGCTCCTTGAAGGCGAGCGCGTTCTGGGTCTTCAGGGCGTTGACGAAGCCGTACATGAAGCGGTCGGCGGTGAGGTAGATCACCCGCCGGCCGGCCTCCTTGGCGGCGTGCCCGATCGCGTGCAGGAGGTGCGTCTTGCCCAGCCCGACGCCCGCGTGGAAGTAGAGCGGATTGTAGACCGGCCCGCTCCCGTCATGGGAAGCGATCCGCTCGGCGGCGGCGTGGGCGAGCGCGTTCGACCGCCCGACCACGAAAGTCTGGAACGTCAGGCGCGCGTCGAGCGGCGCGCCGCTGAGGTCGCCGCCTTCGGCGCGGAGCGTGCGATCGGGCTCGGGCATCTCGATGCTCGCCGGCGCGGTGGCGGTCGGGCGGGGCGGGGCCGGGACCTTGGGAGCCGCCGGGGCGATCCCGGCGACGACCGGACGGGTCGGGGCCATCGGCCCGCGCACGCCGACCTCGATGCCGCCGATGCCGTCCGCCTCGCTGCGGAAGGTGGCCAGCACGCGGTCGAGGTAATGGGATTCGATCCAGCTCTTGAGGAAGCGGGTCGGGACGGTGAGCCGGGCGGTGCCGCCCGAGACTTCCTGCAATTCGAGCCGGGCGAACCAGCTCGCGAAGACGTCCTCGCCGAGCTCGGCCCGCAGACGCCGCTTCACCCGCTGCCACGCGGCCGCAACGTCGCCACCACCACCGCTCCTGCCGGGTTCCACCCCTTCCGCCAAGCCGCCATCCACACGCATTGATGGGTCCTCTCTCGGACCGCCGGCGGATGCCCGCCGGGGCCCGTACGCCGATACGCAACCCCCGACATGTCCCAGTTCGAACCATGTCGGCACTGGCGGGCAACCAAGAGTCAACTACCCTCGGCCACTTCCCCGCCTATCCCACGTTTCTATCAACAAGAACTCTCGTTTTCCTTAAGCGACAGGGCTTTGGACATCCTCGGAGACGCCGGTCGGGCGGGCCCGGCCGCGCGGCACGACTCACCGCGCGGCGCCGCGAGGGCCCGGTGCGCGAATCGTGACTTGCTGTGAGCGGGGATCGCGCCCCGTGCCGAAGCGCGACAACGAGAAGGTACGCCCGCCTGGTGAAGCTTCGCAACAAGAAGCGTTGCCAGCGTGGTTAACGCAGGGTTGATCCGGTCTGCGACTCACGGGCCGCGCACAGGTTTTCCCGGCGCAAGGTTCTGGTGGCGCGGCGTCTTCCCGAATTGCCGCGAATCATTATCCCAGGCGGCCCAGGACGGCATGGGTCGATGTCAAGAGCGGGGAGGGTGGAGGGGACACGGCGGTGGACAGGATGTTGGCAGCCGAGCGGGGCTTGACAGCGAAGCGGGAGGGTCGGCCGGGGCGACGCGCCGCTCTGGAGATCCAGGCGCCGGACAACCCTCCTCCCGCTGCGGGGGAGGGTGGCGAACGGAGTGAGCGCAGCGGGACCAAGTCCCGCCGAGAGGGGCAGGGCGACTCTGATCCCGGTGGCTCCTGTCACCACGCTTCGGACCTTTCCGGAAGCGTGGTTCCCCTCTCCCGCCCCGGCACGAGTGCTTCGCACTCGCCGCGGGGCACCCTCCCCCGCAGAGGCTTGCGGATCCACACTTCGGGTGGTGCGCATGCCCTCTCCCCGCGTGCGGGGAGAGGGTCGAGCCCCCTTGGAGGGGGCGAGACGAGGCGGCGCACCGATCGCGCAGCGATCGGCCTGAAGGTGAGCGACTGTCTGGCGTGTCAAGTCTGGGCGGCGAGTTGGGCGCGGACATCACGGGCCTTGGCGTTGAGGCGCACGAGCAGCTTGTGGGCGAGAGCGATGCGGATGACCTTTGGGGGCTTTCCGGCTTGGCGCAACCGTTGGTCGAAGGCGATGAAGTCGGGATCGAAGCGCCGCACGCAGCTGGTGACCACGAACAGGATGGCGCGCACGTCGGCCCGTCCGCCGCGCACGGGGCGTCGGCCGCTGCTCTGGCCGCTGTCGCGGGCGATGGGTGCCAAGCCGGCCAGCTTGGCGATGGCTTTGCCCGAGAGGGTGCCGATCTCCGGCAGGTCGGCCATCAGGCGGGCGATCGTGCGGTCGGCCACGCCCTTGATCGTGCGGAAGGTCGCATCGAGGGCAACCCAGAGCGGATCGGCCTTGAGCTGGGCGGTGATCGCCTCCTCCAACGCGGCGATCTGGCGGTTGATCAGCTCGACCATCTCGGCGACCGAGGTGCGCACCTGCGGCTCGGTGACGAGGCGGCCCTGGTTGGTCTGGACGGTGCGCGCCTCGACCAGTTGATGCAGGCGCGTGACCAGGGCGCTGAGCCGCTCCTGAGCCGGGCTGGCCGGCGGCCGGGGTTTGATCCGGCGCACCTCGGCGAAGCGCGCGATGACGCCGGCATCGATCTGGTCGGTCTTCTCGAGGATGCCCATGGCCTCGGCGAAGCGCCGCACCTGGCGGGGGTTGAGGAGGGCGCAGGGCAGGCCGTCCGCCCAGAGCAGGCGGAAGGGCTGCTGTTCGTAGCCGCCGGTGGCCTCCAGGGCGACGAGGGTGACGTGGTTGTCCCGGCAGAAGCGGGCGAGCGT
>NZ_JBSVZN010000017.1:0-23068 GCF_054052225.1 Methylobacterium sp. JK268
GTCCAGGTGGTTCAGCAAGTATTCTGACGTGTCCCGCTGCCAGCACGACCGTCTTCGCTTGATAACTGCACGGTCCTGGACCCTCACCCCTACCCCTCTCCCGCACGGGAGAGGGGATCCCGCGGGTCTCTTCAGTTCGCTCAAGCAATTGCGAAAGAAAAGCTTTTTCATGCCGATAGGCGAAGTGTGAACACGCTCGCCGGACGCGGAGAGAGCGGTCTCCCCCGCTCCATTCGGCGAAAGGCGAACGCTTCACCATGCCAGGAAGGGGGCGTGGCGCGCGGACCGCTGGCGCTCGCAGCTGCGAAAAAGCCGGAACCCTGGCCGGACGTCGCCGTTTCTCGGAGGCCTCCGGGTTGCGCGGCACGCCCTCCCCGAGGGCGGGCGCCGCCCCGGTCGGCCCCAGATCCCAATCGAGCTTTCAGCGATGACGCCACACCTCCGTCTCGTCCTGTTGCCGCTGACGGCCGCGCTTGCGGCCGCGGCGGCCCCCGCCCTCGCCCAGCCCGCCACCTGCGCGCCGGCCCACCGCAAGATGGAGGAGGCCGCCGCCCTGCGGTTCCAGGCCCGCCAGGACGCCCGCCTCGGCGACCGCGACCGGGTCTGCGACACGCTCGGCGATGTCGAGGACCGCTACGAGGATGCCCGCGACCGCTTCGAGGAATGCGGCGCCGGCCTCGCGGCCATCGACCTGCGCGGCGCCCTGCGTTCGGTGCGCGTGGAGAAGCGCGCCTTCCGCTGTGACTGACCCCGCCGCGTGGCCGCGGGTGCGAATCCGCACGGACGCCGCCGCCGCCGCGCAGGCATTCCTGTCCTCAACGAACCCGTGCCCCTGGGAGACCCCGATGGCCACCGAGTCCACCCTCACCGAAACCGCTCCCCGCGTCGATGCCGCCGTTCCGGGCGCTCACTCCTTCGCGGCCGCCCTGTGCGGCTTCCTCGGCTCGACGGCCGCCACCACCGTGGTGATGGTCCTGCTCAGCACCTTCTGAGGGCGCCGCGCGACGCCCCGCTCAGCGCGGCGCCACCGACCAGAAGCGGCGGCGGGCGAACAGCATCTCGGGCTGGCCGACCGGCGCAATGGCCGCGAGGCTCGGTGAGATCGGCGGCGCCGGGCAGAGGGGCTCGGGCCGGCGCACCGGGACGACCGGTGCCTCTGGCCGCACCAGCCCCATGCGGACCTGAACGTCCGGGTTCCGGACCGCCGCGATCGTCGCCACCAGAGCCATCAGGGCGCCCGCGATGGCGCCGAGCACGAAATTCAGCATAGCGGCGGCTGCATGATCCGACATCGTAGCGGATTCAGGGCAGAGCCCCGGTCGTTCCGCGGCGCCCTTATGGCACCCCGATCACAACCCAAGTTTAACGCTCGGCTGCGAGTGTTCCCCGGCCCTGAATGGCCGGTCCGGAGGAACCGCACCCGATGAGCTATGGAGCCAACGCCTATGCCAAGGCTTCCCAGGCGGCGCTGACGCCCCGCGAGGCCGAGGCGGCCGTCCTGATCAAGGCGGCGGCGCGTCTCCAGGCGATCCAGGACAATTGGGACGAGCAGCAGCCGGCGCTTCACGAGGCGCTCAGCTTCAACCAGAAGGTCTGGACGCTGCTCTCGACGGCCGCCACCGAGCCCAACGCGCCGCTGCCGCAGGATCTCAAGGACTCGATGGCCCGCCTCGGCGCCTTCGTGTTCAGCCGCACCTTCGACGTGATGATCGAGCCCCACGCCGAGAAGCTCGCGGCCCTGATCCGCATCAACCGCGAACTCGCCAGCGGCCTGCGCGGCAATCCCAATCCCTGACCGGGAGAGAAGCGGCCCGCCTCAGCCGCGCGACATGTCGAGCGGCGGGGCGACCTCCGGCGGCAGGGGCGAGACGTAGCCCTCCCCCGTCCGGTCCGCCAGGTCCGCCTTCGCGGCGTCGATCAGGCCCGGATTCATCACGAGCGCGGCGCCCGTCGCCGCCATGGCCTTGGCCACCTGCACCATCGCCTTGTGGGCGGCGGGGCTCTTGCCCTGCGCCACCACCTGCCAGGTGTGGAAGGGCGTGCCGATCGCCACCGTCGGGGCGTGGGCCTGGACGGTCGGCACCACCCAGCTCACGTCGCCCACATCGGTAGAGCCGATCGCCGGGTTGCGCCGCGCGTCGAGGGGCACCAGGAAGTCGGCGAGCGGCGCGTCCGTCGGCTTCAGGCCGATCGCCCGCCACACCGCCGCGATGTCCCCGGGCGTGAGCGTGGCCCGGATGGCGCGCGCGAAGGCGCGGTCCTCCTCGTCGAAGGGCGGGGGTCCGAGATCCTCCATGACCGCGTGCAGGGTCTCCTCCAGCGGCGTGTTGCCGACGAGGTCCGAGACCGCGCTGACCACCCGCATCTCCATCCGGGTCTCGGTCATCAGGGCGGCACCCTCGGCGATCCGCCGCACCCGGTCGACGAGTTCGCGCATGCCGGGCAGGTCGCGGGCGCGGATCGAGTAGCGCACCCGGGCATGGGCCTGGACCACGTTCGGGGCGATGCCGCCGGTGTCGAGCAGCGCGTAGTGCACCCGGGCGTCGCTCGGCATGTGCTCGCGCATGTAGTTGACGCCGACATTCATCAATTCGACCGCGTCGAGGGCGCTGCGCCCGAGATGCGGGGCCGCCGCCGCGTGGCTCGCCCGGCCGGTGAACACGAAATCGGCCCGGGTGTTGGCCAGCGCCAGCGGCGGCGCCACCTCCCAGAAGCTCGCCGGGTGCCAGGTGATCGCCGCGTCCGCATCCGCGAAGGCGCCCTCCCGCACCATGAAGGCCTTGGCGGCCCCGCCCTCCTCGGCCGGGCAGCCGTAGTAGCGCACCCGGGCGTGCTGGCCGGTCTCGGCGAGCCAGTCCTTCAGCGCCGTGGCGGCCAGCAGGGCCGCCGAACCGAGCAGGTTGTGCCCGCAACCATGGCCGTGCCCGCCCGTCTCGATCGGCCGGTGTTCGGCGACCCCGGCCTCCTGGCTCAGGCCCGGCAGGGCGTCGTACTCGCCCAGGAACGCGATCACCGGCCCGTCCTCGCCGGCCTCGCCGACCAGCGCGGTCGGGATGCCGGCCACGCCCTCGGTCACCCGGAATCCCTGGTGGCGCAGTTCCTCCGCGTGGGCGGCGGCCGAGCGCTCCTCGGTGTAGCAGACCTCCGGCGTTCCCCAGACCCGGTCGCTCAGGGCGAGGAGCCGCGCCTTATGCGCGTCGACCTGCCGCCAGACGCCGTTGCGGTTGTCCATCGAATTTCCTCCCGGTCGGGTCGTGACCGCCCCTTATGCAGGAGGCGGGCCGCCGGGCGAACGCTCCCGAATGCACGGGAGCCAAGCGCATCGTCAGTATCCCGGGGACGAGAATGGCCCGGGATTTGTAAAGCGCCGGCCACCGGCTTGCGGAAGCGGGCGTCTGGTGCATGCTGCCGGCCACAACACCTGAAGGGCGAAGCCGATGAACGAGCGGGACCTGCGGAGCCTGATCGGTGCGGTCAAGGACGGACGGCTCTCGCGCCGGAATTTCGTCCAGCGGATGCTGGTGGTCGGCCTCACCGCGCCGATGGCCGGCATGATGCTCGCCCACGAAGGGGTCGCCCAGGCCGCCGACCTGCGCGCCGGCTACAAGCCGACGAAGGCGGGTGGCGGCGGGCCGCTCAAGCTGCTGTTCTGGCAGGCCCCGACGCTCCTCAACCCCCACTTCGCGGTCGGCACCAAGGATCAGGAGGGCTCCCGGGTCTTCTACGAGCCCCTCGCGGCCTGGGACGCGGAGGGCAATCTCGCGCCCATCCTCGCGGCCGAGATCCCGAGCCGCCAGAACGGCGGCGTGGCGGCGGACGGCCGCTCGGTGGTGTGGAAGCTGAAACCCGGCGTGAAGTGGCACGACGGCAAGCCCTTCACCGCCGACGACGTCGTCTTCAACTGGCGATACGCCGCGAACCCCGCCACCGCGGCGACCACCATCGGCTCCTACAAGGACATCAAGGTCGAGAAGGTCGACGACCTCACGGTCCGGGTGCTGTTCGACAAGCCGACGCCGTTCTGGGCCGACGCCTTCGTGGCCAATGTCGGGATGCTGATCCCCAAGCACCTGTTCGAGGCCTATGCCGGCGACAAGTCCCGTGACGCGCCGGCGAATCTGGCGCCGGTCGGCACCGGCCCGTACAAGTTCGTCGAGTTCCGGCCCGGCGATGTGGTGCGCGGTACCCGCAACCCCGACTACCACCTGCCGAACCGGCCTTATTTCGATTCCGTCGAGATGAAGGGCGGGGGCGACGCGGTCTCGGCGGCCCGCGCGGTGCTGCAGACGGGCGAGTACGACTTCGCCTGGAACCTGCAGGTCGAGGACGAGATCCTCAAGCGGCTGGAGGCCGAGGGCAAGGGCCGGCTCGACATCGCCTACGGCGGCAACCTCGAATTCATCCTGCTCAACGCCACCGACCCCTGGACGGAGGTCGACGGTGAGCGGTCGTCCCTCAAGACCCAGCATCCGGCCTTCTCGGACCCGGCCGTGCGCGAGGCCGTGAACCTGATCGTCAACCGGGCGGCGGTGCAGCAATACATCTACGGCCGGACCGGCCGGGCCACCGCCAACGTCCTCAACGGCCCCGAGCAGTTCCGGTCGAAGAACACCAGCTTCGCCTTCGATCCCGACAAGGCGGCGCAGATCCTGGAGGCGGCGGGCTGGAAGAAGGGCTCGGACGGCATCCGGGCCAAGGACGGGAAGAAGCTGAAGTTCGTGTTCCAGACCTCGATCAACGCGCCCCGCCAGAAGACCCAGGCGATCATCAAGCAGGTCGCGCAGAAGGCCGGCATCGAGCTGGAGCTGAAATCGATCCCGGCCTCGGTGTTCTTCTCCTCCGACGTCGCCAACCCGGATACCTATCCGCATTTCTACGCCGACATGGAGATGTATACCTGGAACATGACCCAGGCCGATCCCGGCGTGTTCATGCTGCAATACGTGTCCTGGGAGGCGGCGACCAAGGAGAACAAGTGGCAGGGCCGTAACATCTGCCGGATGAACAGCCCCGAGGCCGACGCGGCCTATCGCGCCACCCAGGAAGAGCTCGATCCGGTCAAGCGTGCCGCCCAGTTCATCAGGATGAACGACGCCACGGTGAAGGAATACGTCCTGCCGCTGTTGCATCGGGCGCAGATCTCGGGGCTGAACATCAAGCTGCAGGGACCGCTGAGCGGCTGGGACAATTCTCTGTCTTTCTTTGCCGACTGGTACAAGGAGGCGTGAGCCGGGATCCGATGCGAGGCGTCACCGGACCGGGAGCTGTCGTCTTCCCTTGCGTCATTGCACGTGATGCGGGCATGCTGCCGGCCTCACGAGCGGAGCTTCGAGCACGATGACCGAGCGGCACCTGAGGACCCTGATCGAGGCGGCGAAGACCGGGCGGCTCTCCCGCCGGGAGGTCGTGCGGCGGATGCTGGCGGTCGGCCTCACCGCCCCGATGGCCGGGTCGATCCTCGCCCATGCGGGTGTCGCGCAGGGCGCCAGCCTGCGCGACGGCTACACGCCCGGCAAGGCGGGCGGCGGCGGGCCGCTGAAGCTCCTGTTCTGGCAGGCGCCGACGCTGCTCAACCCCCATTTCGCGGTCGGCACCAAGGACAAGGAGGGGGCGCGGGTCTTCTACGAGCCCCTCGCGGCCTGGGACGGCGAGGCGAACCTCGTCCCGGTCCTCGCGGCCGAGATCCCGAGTCGCGAGAACGGCGCCGTGGCGGCGGACGGCCGCTCGGTGGTCTGGAAGCTCAAGCCCGGCGTGACATGGCACGACGGCAAGCCCTTCACCGCCGACGATGTCGTGTTCACGTGGCGCTACGCGGCCGACCCGGCGACGGCCACCACCACTTCCGGCACCTACAAGGACCTCACCGTCGAGGCGGTCGACGCCCTCACGGTCCGGGTGCTGTTCGACAAGCCGACGCCGTTCTGGGCCCATCCCCTCGTCGGCTCGGACGGGATGATCCTCCCCAGGCACCTGTTCGAGCCCTATATCGGCGACAAGTCCCGCGACGCGCCGACGAACCTCGCCCCGGTCGGCACCGGCCCCTACCGGTTCGTCGAGTTCCGGCCCGGCGACGTGGTGCGCGGCACCCGCAACCCCGACTACCACGTGCCCAACCGCCCCTTCTTCGACTCGGTCGAGATGAAGGGCGGGGGCGACGCGGTCTCGGCGGCCCGCGCGGTGCTGCAGACGGGCGAGTACGACTTCGCCTGGAACCTGCAGGTCGAGGACGAGATCCTCAAGCGGCTGGAGGCCGAGGGCAAGGGCCGGCTCGACATCGCCTATGGCGGCAACGTCGAGTTCATCCTGCTCAACGCCACCGACCCGTGGACGGAGGTCGACGGCGAGCGGTCGTCCCTCAAGACCCAGCATCCGGCCTTCTCGGACCCGGCCGTGCGCCAGGCCATGAACCTGATCGTGAACCGGGCGGCGGTGCAGCAATACATCTACGGGCGCACGGCGCGGGCGACCGCCAACATCCTCAACGGCCCCGAGCGCTTCCGCTCCCCCAACACCTCCTTCGCCTTCGACATCGAGAAGGCGGCGGGGCTCCTTGAGGGGGCGGGCTGGAAGAAGGGCCCGGACGGCATCCGGACCAAGGACGGCAGGCGCCTGAAATTCCTGTTCCAGACCTCGATCAACCCGCCGCGCCAGAAGACCCAGGCGATCATCAAGCAGGCCGCGCAGAAGGCCGGCATCGAGATGGAGCTGAAGTCGGTTCCCGGTTCGGTGTTCTTCTCCTCGGACGTCGCCAACCCGGACACCAACTCGCATTTCTACGCCGACATGGAGATGTACAGCTGGTTCCTGGGAGCGCCGGATCCGAAGGACATGATGGTGCTGTTCGTCTCCTGGGAGGCGGCGACCAAGGAGAACAAGTGGCAGGGCCGCAACATCGGCCGGATGCGCAACGCCGAGGCCGATGCCTGCTATCGCGCCGCCGAGGTGGAACTCGATCCGGTCAAGCGCGCCGCCCTCTTCATCAAGATGAACGACATCGTCGTGTCCGAATACGTCCTGCCGCTGCTGCACCGGCCGAACGTCTCGGGGCTCGCGGCCAAGCTCCGGGCGCCGGTCAGCGGCTGGGACGACACCCTCTCCTTCCTCGCCGAGTGGTACAAAGCGTCATGAATGCAGTCAGACCGTAAGGGACCGGATGGGCGCCTACCTTCTCCGCCGTCTCCTGATCGCGATCCCGAGCCTGCTCGGGATCAGCCTGATCCTCTTCACCGTGCTGGCGCTCGCACCGGGCGACCCGTTCGGGGAACTCGCCACCAACCCGAACGTCCCGCCCGAGGTGCGGGAGGCCCTGCGCGTGAAGTTCGGCCTCGATGACCCGATCCTGGTCCGCTACCTGCACTGGCTCGTCGCCATGCTGCACGGGGATTGGGGCTTCTCCTTCGCGAGCCGGGTCGACGTCGACGACCTGATCCTCCAGCGCCTGCCGACCACGCTCTTCGTGGTCGGCTCCTCGCAGGTGCTGGCGCTGCTCGTGGCGCTGCCGGTGGGCATCCTGGCGGCGCTCAGGCCCTACTCGCTCCTCGACCAGGTGGCGAACACGCTGGCCTTCGTGGGCTTCTCGCTGCCGACCTTCTTCACCGGGATCCTGTTCATCCTGCTGTTCAGCCTGAAGCTCGACTGGCTGCCCTTCGTCTACAACGCCGACATCACGGCGACGGGCTGGCACTGGTACTGGGAGCATGTCCGGCAGGCGATCATGCCGGTCCTGGTGCTGGGGCTGTTCCAGGCCGCCTCCTACACCCGCTACGTGCGTGCCTCGGTGCTGGACGTGGCCCGCCTCGACTACGTCACCACGGCCCGCGCCAAGGGATTGAGCGAGCGGGTGGTGACGCTGCGCCACATCGCCCGCAACGCGCTGATCCCGGTGGTGACGCTCGTCGCGCTGCAGATCCCCGCGGTGTTCGGCGGCGCCATCGTCACCGAGCAGATCTTCCGGGTGCCGGGCATCGGCTCGCTCCTGATCAACGCGATGCTCGCCAACGACACGCCGGTGGTGATGGCGGTGACCTTCGTGTTCGCCTGCCTCGTCGTCCTGTTCAACCTCATCGCGGACCTCCTGTATGGCTGGCTCGACCCTCGCATCTCCTTCGGCTGAGGCGGCGGCGCCGGCGCCCGCCGCCTCCGGCCGCGACACCTGGCGGCGCTTCCGCCGCCACCGGCTGGCGGTGGTGTCGAGCGTGATCCTGGCGGTGCTGGTGCTGGGGGTGGTGTTCGGCGGCCTCGTCTGGCCGGTCGCCATCGACGACATCGACTTCGCGGCGATGCTGCAGGGACCCTCGGCCCAGCACCCGTTCGGCACCGACGATCTCGGCCAGGACCTCCTCGCCCGCATGATCTATGGCGGGCGCATCTCGCTCGCGGTGGGCTTCGCCGCGATGCTGGTCGCGACCGTCGTGGGCGTGGCTTTGGGCGCGGTGGCGGGGATGTCGCGCCGCCTCCTCGACCCGGTGCTGATGTGGGTGACGGACCTGTTCCTGTCCCTGCCGCAGCTGCCGCTGCTGCTCCTCGTGATCTACCTCTTCCGCGACCAGCTCAAGCAGGCCTTCGGGGTCGAGGGCGGCATCTTCGTGATGATCGTCGCGGTGATCGGGGGCCTGCGCTGGATGCCGGTGGCGCGCCTCGTGCGGGCGCAGTTCCTGTCCCTGCGCGAGAAGGAGTTCGTGGAGGCGGCCCGCGCGCAGGGCGCTGGGCCCCTGCACCAGGTGATGCGCCACATCCTCCCGAACGCGCTCGGGCCGGTGATCGTGGCGGCGACGATCGAGGTCTCGGCGGCGATCATCGCCGAATCGACCCTGTCCTTCCTGGGGCTCGGCTTCCCGCCCGACATCCCGACCTGGGGACGGCTCCTCTACGACGCCAAGGACCACCTCGACGTGGCGCCGCACTGGGCGCTGTTCCCGGGCGCGGCGATCTTCCTGACGGTGCTGTCGATCAACTTCATCGGCGACGGCCTCCGGGACGCGCTCGATCCGCGGCGGGTGCTGTGATGGGCCCGCCCCAACCCTCCCCCCTCTGCGGGGGAGGGTGCCCGGCGGAGCCGGGCGGGAGAGGGGAACCCCGTTTCAGGATTGACCTGAACCGTTCTGACGGGCGCTCCCGGGAGAATCGTCGCGCTGCCCCTCTCCCGGCCTGCTCCGCAGGCCACCCTCCCCCGCAGAGGGGGGAGGGTGATGCCGCGGCGCCCGCCCTCGCGTTTCCGGAGACCTGAATGACCCCCATCCTCTCCGTCCGGAACCTCGCCACCGCCTTCCGGGTCGACGGGCGCTGGCGCCCGGTGGTGCACGGGGTCTCGTTCGAGATCGGCCCGCGCGAGACCGTGGCGCTGGTGGGCGAATCCGGCTCCGGCAAGAGCGTCACCGCCCTCTCGACCATGCGCCTCACCCCCCGGGACGCCAGCCGCGTCACCGGCGAGGTGCTGCTCCAGGGCCGCGACCTCCTCGCCCTGCCGGAGGCCGAGATGCGCAAGGTCCGCGGCGGCGACATCGCGATGATCTTCCAGGAGCCGATGACGAGCCTCAACCCGGTGCTCACCGTCGGCTTCCAGATCGCCGAGGCGCTGATGGCCCATCGCGGCCTCTCACGGAGCCAGGCCGAGGCCGAGACGGTGCGGCTCTTCGACAAGGTCCGGATCCCGGCCGCGGCCTCCCGCGTCCACGACCACCCGCACCGCTTCTCGGGCGGCATGCGCCAGCGGGTGATGATCGCCATGGCGCTGGCCTGCCGGCCGAAGCTCCTGATCGCCGACGAGCCGACCACCGCCCTCGACGTCACCATCCAGGCCCAGATCCTCGACCTCATCAAGGCCCTCCAGGACGAGGAGGGCATGTCGGTCCTGTTCATCACCCACGACATGGGCGTGGTGGCGGAGATCGCCGACCGCACCGTCGTCATGCTCGACGGGCGGGCGGTGGAGAGCGGGCCGACGGCCGAGATCTTCGCCCGCCCGACCCATCCCTACAGCCGGGCGCTGCTCGCCGCGGTGCCGGCGCTGGGCGCCATGCGGGGCCGGCCTCGGCCGGTGCGCTTCCCGATCGTCGACCGCGCCACCGGCGAGGCGGTGCCGGCCCGCGAGGAGGCGGACACGGTGGCGGCGGGCCGGCCGGTGCTGGAGGTGAAGGGCCTCACCACCCGCTTCGCCATCCGCGGCGGGCTGCTCGGGCGGGTGCGGGGCCGGGTCCACGCGGTGGAGAACGTCTCCTTCGACCTGCAGCCGGGCGAGACCCTGGCGTTGGTCGGCGAGTCGGGCTGCGGCAAGTCCACCACCGGCCGCTCGGTGCTGCGGCTGATCGAGCCGCAGGCGGGCTCCGTCCTCCTCGACGGGGAGGACGTCATGGGGCTCTCCGCCGCGGAGCTGCGCGCGCGGCGGCGGCGGATGCAGATGATCTTCCAGGACCCCTTCGCGAGCCTCGACCCGCGGATGAGCGTCGGCGCGGCCATCGCCGAGCCGCTGCTCGTCAACCGCCTCGCCTCGCGGCGGGAGGCGCAGGCCCGGGCGGCGGACCTGCTCGCCCGCGTCGGCCTCAAGCCCGAGATGGCGGGCCGCTACCCGCACGAATTCTCCGGCGGCCAGCGCCAGCGCATCTGCATCGCGCGGGCGCTCGCCCTGGAGCCGCGGCTGGTGGTGGCGGACGAATCCGTCTCGGCGCTCGACGTCTCGGTGAAGGCGCAGGTGGTCAACCTCCTCCTCGACCTGCAGGAATCCTTGCGCCTCGCCTATCTGTTCATCTCGCACGACATGGCGGTGGTGGAGCGGGTGAGCCACCGGGTCGCCGTGATGTATCTCGGCGAGATCGTGGAGATCGGTCCCCGCGCGGCGATCTTCGGGTCGCCCCAGCACCCCTACACCCGGCGGCTGCTTGCCGCCGTGCCGGTGCCCGACCCCGCCCGCCGCCGCGCCCGCCACGGCCTCGCCGCCGACGAGATCCGCAGCCCGATCCGCCCGGTCGACTACGTGCCGCCCGAGCGGAGCTACCGCGAGGTCTCGCCCGGCCACGCGGTGCAGGTCTGGGGGCCGGAATGGGAGCCGCCGGCGGTCGCGGCGGCGTGAGCGGGCCTCACGGGGAGGGCGGCCGATCCTGGACGTCAGGGACCCTCGGACAGGCGCGGCCAGGGCTCCGCCCGCGCGGCGGCGCGGCGATGCGGCAGGCTGAGGAGGCCGAAGACCAGGAGCACGCCGGCCGCGTACCACGCGTGCAGGCTCTGGTAGCCGGTCTCGGGCGACCACGCGAAGCCGCCCATGAAGACGTAGCCGAAGGCGGTGCCGAGGCTGCGGAAGGCGAGGAGCCAAGGGTGCTGGAGGATCGGATCCTGGACGTACCAGTCCCGCGCCACGAGGCCGAGGGCGTAGAGCAGGCCGCCGACAGGCAGGCCGAGGAGCAGGGACGCCACCGCGCGCAGGAACAGGCCGGGCCAGTCGCGGCGGCGGGTCGGGGTGGCGGAGGGCTCGCTCATGGGACGGACTTGCTCCCTTCGGGCGTGCGGGGCAAGGGGGCGAGGCAAGGGGGGCGTCCCGCTCAGCCGCCGGCCTGGATGTCCCGCAAGATGTCCAGGGCGACCAGGGCCTGGATGGAGACCTCGTCGGAGGTCCAGACGTGAATGGCACAGGAGGAGATCAGCGGCTTCGTGCTGCGCCAATGCAGGCGTGAGCGCTCGGTCTCCGAGAGGAGCGCGTTCCGGCCGCAGAAGGTCGGTATGGACCTCAATGAGGACCGGCGCTTCACACAGCCGCCATGGCTCGTCTCTCACATCGAATGCTACCCTTTTCCGGACGACTGCAGCGCCAGCGGAAGGAGATCCGGAAACCAGCGCAAGACTCCGCGAAGCGTCTGCTTCTCGACACCGCTGCTGGCATGCGGAGCCGCTTCGCGGCGATTCATCATCTGGTTTCCGGATCTCCTTCCGCTGACGCTGCAGTCGTCCGGAAAAGGGGGATGCTCGGCGTGGAGCGGGCCTTCCTCGATTTCATTCACGAGCGATGGCGAAGCCGGTGATCACCTCACACCGACCGCGTCAGCCCGCCATCGACCCGGATGTTCTGGCCGGTGATGTAGGCCGCTCCCTCGGAGGCCAGGAACCCGATCGTGGCGGCGATCTCCTCGGCGCGGCCGTAGCGGCCGAGCGGCACGCTGCGGCGGCGCTCCTCGGTGGCCGGCAGGCTGTCGATCCAGCCGGGCAGCACGTTGTTCATGCGCAGGTTGTCGGCCGCGAAGGTGTCGACGAAGACCTTGGTGAAGGCCGCGAGCCCGGCGCGGAACACCGCCGAGGTTGGGAAGAGCGCACTCGGCTCGAAGGCCCAGGCTGTCGAGATGTTGATGATCGCGCCGCCCTTCTGCGCCTGCATGACCGGCGCGACGAGCCGCGTCGGCCGGATCACGTTCATCAGGTAGACGTCGAGCCCGGTGTGCCACTGGTCGTCGGTGAGATCGAGGATCGGCGCGCGCGGCCCGTGGCCCGCACTGTTCACCAGCACGTCGATCCGGCCCCAGCGCGTCATCGTCCCGTCGACGAGCCGCCGGAGGTCGTCGGTCGACTGGTTCGAGCCGGTGATCCCGAAGCCGCCGAGCTCCTGCGCCAGGGCCTCGCCCTTGCCGGAGGAGGACAGGATCGCGACCTTGAACCCGTCGCCCGCGAGCTGCCGGGCCGCCGCCGCGCCCATGCCGCTGCCGCCCGCCGTGATGATGGCCACCCGCTCGCCCACGCTTTCGCTCCCTCGATCCCTGGTTCCAGGACAGTGCTGGCGAATTCCGGCGCCGGAGTCCATGCCGTCGCGGCCGTGCATCGCGGACTTGCGCCGCTGACCCGATCGTGCCTTCTCGCGATCCCGATCAGCGCCCGGTCCCGGGCGTCGCCGAAGGACCCGCCCGTGACCGATCCCGCTCCCGACGCTCTCCTGTCGCTGCGCCTGCGCGCCGAGACGCAGGGCGCCCACGCGCGGGTCGAGGCGCTGAGCGGGCTGCCGGGCACCATCCGCAGCCGGGCCGACTACGCCGCCTGCCTCGCCGCGCTGCTGAGCGTCTGGGGGCCGATCGAGGGCGATCTCGCGCGCTGGCCCGACTGGACCGCCCTCGGCCTCGATCCACTGGCCCGGGCGCGCGGCCCGCTCCTCGCGGCGGATCTCGCCGATCTCGCGGCCGGCCCGGCTCCCGCCGTCGCGCTCGCCCCGAGCACGGCCTTCGCGGAGGCCCTCGGGCGGCTCTACGTGCTCGAAGGCTCGGCCCTCGGCGGAAAGCTCATCCTCGCCGATCTCCGGGCGCGGTCCGACCTCGATCTCGGCGCCGCCACGCGCTTCTTCGGGGGGCACGGCCGCGCGGCGGGGCGGCTCTGGGCGGAGCTGCGCGCCGCCCTCGACGCCTTCGGGGCGCGCCATCCGGAGGAGGCGGCCGCGGTGATCCGCGGCGCGCAGGACGCCTTCGCGGCCTTCGCGGCGGCCTTCCGGGCCGCGGACCTCGCGGGGCGCCGGGCAGCCTGAGGCGCCGCGGCTACTCCGCCGGGGTCTCGCGCGCCCGGCCGAGGGGCACGTGCGGCACGAGGAGCGCCAGCACCACGCAGGCCACCGCGATGACGAACATCGCCACGAAGGTCTGGTGCAGGGCGAGCTGCAGCGTGTCGCGGATGCGGCCGAGCCCGCTCGCGCCCTCGCTCGACGCCAGCAGCCGCTGGAGCTGGTCGGTGGTGACGCCCGCCCCGGCGCGGCCGAGGCCGTGGTTGAGCACCGCCCCGAACAGCGTCGCGCCGAGCGTGCTGCCGAGGTTGCGCGAGAACACGTTCGAGGCCGTGGCGCTGCCGCGCTGCGTCCAGGGCACGATCTCCTGGATCAGCATCAGGGCGGTGTTGCTGAGGAGCCCCATGCCGAAGCCCATCACCATCGAGGCGACGCCCGCCGTCACCGGGGCTGAGCCGGGGCCGAGCGTCAGGAGCACGCTCGCCCCCACGGGCAGGAGCAGGCTGCCGGTGAGCAGGATCGGGCGCAGGCCGAAGCGCGTGAGAGTGCGGGCGGCGAGCGTCGCGCCGATCGGCCAGCCGAGCACCATCACGGTGAGCGCGAGCCCCGCCACCAGCGGCGTCTGCCCGAGCACCCCCTGCACGTACATCGGCAGGAAGGTGGTGAGCCCGATCAGCGCCATGCCGGCGAGCAGCGAGCAGCCGTTCGAGGCCGCGATCGGCCGCCGGCTCCAGACCGAGAAGGCGATGATCGGCTCCGGGGTCAGCCGCTCCTGGATCACGAACAGGATCGCGCCGACGAGGGCGATGATTGCGGCCGTCATGGCGCCCCAGCTGTCCGAGGCGCCGGCCTCCGTGAGCGCCACCATCAGGGCGCCGATCGCCACCGTGAACAGGGCGGCGCCGGCCGCATCGATGCGGCGGGAGGCCCGGGCCACGCCCTCGTGCAGGAAGGTCGCGAAGCCGGCGGCCGCGAGCAACCCGATCGGGATGTTGAGCCAGAAGATCCAGGCCCAGGAGAAGTGCTCGATGATGAAGCCGCCCGCCAGCGGCCCCAGCACCGCCGAGGTCGCCCAGACGCTCGCCAGGAAGCCCTGGATGCGCCCGCGCTCCTCGGCGCTGTAGAGGTCGCCCACGATGGTCAGGGAGATCGGCTGGATCGCCCCCGCGCCGACGCCCTGGATCAGCCGGAAGGCGATCATCGCCGGCATCGTGCGGGCGAAGCCGCAGAGCAGCGAGCCCGCCAGGAACACCGCGATGCCGGCGAGCATCACGGGCTTGCGGCCGTAGACGTCCGAGAGCTTGCCGAACACCACCGTCGCGGCGGTCTGAGTGAGCAGGAAGGACGAGAACACCCAGGCGTAGAGGGAGAGCCCGCCGAGATCCCCGACGATCTGGGGCATCGCGGTCGACACGATGGTGGCCTCGATGGCGACCATGAACATGGAGGCCATCACCGCCGCGATCACGAAGGGACGGCGGGTCGTCGGGAGTGCTGACATGATCGGTCCAGTCGGGGAGCGCGCCGGCCGGGGCGCCCGGGCGGGCCGCTCCTGAGGGGCGTGAGCTAAACCAGTGGATCGCAACCGCAAGCTTCGCCGCGAGACTTGACGACGCTCACAGGGCAGGTCTGCGTCGATCGCATGCGGGATTGATTCGGATCTGTTTCCGAGCGGCCTTTTCGCTGGCCGTTGCACCCGGGAGGGGATGGGCATGGACCGCGATCGACTGTTCCTGATCGCGCCGGATTTCGTCGATCCGGCCTATCCGGGGCGGCGCTTCTACTGCTGGCACTGCGCGCTGCTGGAGGGCGTGCTGGCCTCCTTCCCGGACCTGGCGGGTCGCCTCGACGTGGTGCGGGTCGCCTGGCCCCGCCCGCGCCGGGAGGTCGCGGCGCTCGTCGGCGAGGCCAACCAGGTCCTGCCGCTCCTCGTCCTGGCGGCGGGGGGCTCCTCCCGCTTCGTGAGCGGCACCCATGCCGGGCGCCGCTTCGTCGCGGATAAGGATGGGATCCTCGGCGCCCTGAGCGAGCGCCACGGCTTCCCCGAGCCGCACCCCTGAGGGTCAGGCCTGGACGCCCGCCCGCGCCACGTCAGCGGCATCCTTCAGGGAGGCGACGTCCCAGCACAGGGCCATCACCCGGCGGATCTGCGCCTCCGGCAGGATGCCCTCGGCGAGGTCGGTGAACTTCCGCTCCAGATCGGCGTCGCTCATCGGGTTCTCGACGCTGCCGATCGCGTGCTCGATGTGGCGCGTCAGGGTCCGCCCGTCCGTCAGCGTGACCGTCATGTCGACCTGCTCGGGCCGCACACCCGGGGTCACCGTCGGGACGACCTTGGCGCGCAAAGCCGTGATCACGGGATCGCGCACAGCCCGGTCGCTGAACTGCTTCTCGCCGCCCGCCCCCTCGACCAGCGCGACCGCCACCGCGTGCGTGATGCTGAACTTGCCCTCCAGCCCCGTGCGCGGCGCGGTCTTGCCGGTGAGTTCGAGCACCAGCGGGTGGACCTTGAGGTCGACCCGGGCGATCTGCTCCGGCGCGAGGTGGTGCTGGTTGCGCAGCTGCACGGCGGCGTCGATCGCCGGATGCATGACGATGCCGCAGGCGAAGGGCTTGTAGGTGTTGAGCAGCGCCTCGTAGCGGCTGCCCAGCCCCTCGGTGATCTCCCGGTAATCCTGCTTGGTCGAGATGGTGTTGGCCCAGCCGCGCTTGGCCTCGATCATCCCGTCCGAACTCGTGTAGTTCTTCGAGGCCAGGATCGCCGCGAAGAGCCCGTTGGCGGCGGCGCGGCCCGGATTGAAGCTCTTGTTCATCGAGCCGAAGGATTCGCGCAGGCCCACCGGCTGCGAGGCGGCGAGCCCCAGCGCCCAGACCATCTGCTGCTCGGTGAGCCCCATCAGCCGCCCCGCGGCGGCCGCGGCCCCGAACACGCCGGCCGTGCCGGTGATGTGCCAGCCGACATCGTAGTGGTTGGGATAGACCGCGTTGCCGATCCGGCACTCGGTCTCGACGCCGATCACCAGGGCGTTGAGGAAGTCGCTCCCCGAGACCGGGCGCATCTCGGCCAGCGCCAGGATCGCCGACGCGACCGGGCCGGCCGGGTGGATCACGGTCTTCAGGTGCGTGTCGTCGTAGTCGAAGATGTGGCTCGACACGCCGTTCAGGAAGGCGGCGTTCATGATGTCGAAGCGCTCGCCGCGCCCGAACAGCCCGGCCTGGGGCGGCCCGGAGAAGGGCTTGAGCGCCGAGACCGCGACGTCCAGGGTCTCGTGATGCGAGCCGCCGATGGCGACGCCGACCCAGTTGAGGAAGGTCCGGGTGCCCTCCCGCCGCACCGGCTCGGGCAGGTCCTCGAACCGGGCCTCCACCACGTAGCGGGCGAGGGTGCGGGTGACATCGTGAGGCGCCTGCGGCGCGGGCGGGGCGGGCTCCTGCGCGGCGTTCCCCGCAGTCCCGGCGAGGGCGAGGCCCGCGGCCCCGATCAGCGTGCGGCGGTCGATCCTCACCATGGCGTCTCCTCCGGGTCCGTTCTTCGGTGTCGTTGGCGGACAGTATACCGGAGGACGGGGCAAGATCGGAAGCGGCCCGAGGGGATGCCGCGCGCCCGAACCTTCTTCTGCAGAGGGCACAGCTGTCCGGGGAGATCGGAAGCCCCTTTTAGGGCGTTTTGGTCTCAGAAAAGCGCTCTGTTAACAACAAACTATGCCATTCCAGCTCACGCGGGATCCCCTCTCCCGAGTGGGAAAGGGGTAGAGGTGAGGGTGGCTCGGCGTGAGGATCGATCTGAACCGTCGAGCTGCCAGCGGCTAGGTCCCGTCTTCTTGCTGAAGCCGAGCCACCCTCACGCGGGATCTTCGATCCCCCGGCCCCTCTCCCACTCGGGCTAGCGGATTCACAGAACGAGAAAAATACAAACAAAACAGATACTTACGTTGATACACGAGGGTTCCCGGGTGTGGCGCGGGGAACCCCTCTCCCGTGCGGGAGAGGGGCAGGGGTGAGGGTCCAGGTGGTTCAGCAAGAATTCTGACGTGTCCCGCTGTCAGCACGACCGTCTTCGCGTGATGACGGCACGGTCCGGGACCCTCACCCCTACCCCTCTCCCGCACGGGAGAGGGGATCCCGCGGGTCTCCTCGATTCCGCTCAAGCGACTGCGCAAGAAGAGCTTTTTCATGCCGATAGGCGACGTGTGAACACGCTAGCCCACTCGGGAGAGGGGAGACGTGCCTCACATTTCTACCGGACAGCCGTGCGCAGCGGGGAGAAGGTTCGCCCCCGCCTCAGATCGCGACCGGATCGCCGTCGATCCCGTCATCCTCCGGCTCCCTCCGGGCGGGCCGGCGCGCCCGGCGGCTGCCGCGCTCCACCAGCGAGCGGCCGAGCGCGCGGAACGGCGCGGTCAAGCGGCGGAGATCCTCGGCCCGCTCCATCAGCCGCTCGCCGTTGCGGATCTCGCGGTCGAGATGGGCCATGGTCCGGGCCAGGGCGGGGTCGTCGTCCTCCAGCCAGACCTGCATGGTGCGCGCGAAGGCGATCACCACGCCCTGCAGCTTGAGGCGCCCGAGCGGCCCCTCGCTGTCGATCCCGGCCGCCGCCAGCATGAAGCGCTGCGAGTTCAGCGCGACGCCGTTGAGGGCGGCAAGCGAGAGCGGATCGGCGCGCAGCGCGAAGGTGATGCGCCGCAGGGCCGCCTTGTAGGGCGTCATCGCGTCCAGGCGCCGCATCAGCACGTCGAACAGGCGCTCGCGGGACGGCTCCTCGTCGAGGTCGCCGGTCGTGCCCTCCAGCACCTGCCGGTCGATCATCCGGGAGAAGCCGCCGAGCACCGCCCCCTTCGAGGGGAAGAGGTCGCGGAACTGCGCCAGGCTTACGCCGGCCTCGCGGGCGATGTCGGTGATCTCGATGTCGGTCCAGGGCTGCTCGGCGGCGAGCCGCATCAGCGCCTCGACGATCGCCTCCCGCGGGTTGCCCGCCGGACTCTCCGGCGCGTCGGCGGATCTGGGCTTCCTGGCCATGCGGTGCTCCGGTGATGCCTTACGCCTCCCGATGTAGGGGAGTGCGGGCCGGATCGGCAGGGTAGGGCGCTGCGGCGGCCTGTCGTATCGGGCGTATCAGCCCGACAATTCGGCCGAGCGGGTCTTGGCCGCCGCCACGGCGTCCCGGAGCAGGGCGGCGAGCCCACCCTCCGCCATCAGGACCTCGAGCGCCGCCGCGGTGGTGCCCCCCGGCGAGGTCACGTTCCGGCGCAGCGTCGCGGGATCGAGGGGGCTCTCGGCGAGCAGCGCGCCCGCCCCCGCCACGGTCTGCCGGGCGAGGCGGGCGGCGACCCCCGGCGGCAGGCCGGCGGCGTCGCCCGCCGCCGCGAGGGCCTCGGCGAGCAGGAACACGTAGGCGGGTCCCGAGCCCGAGAGGGCCGTCACCGCGTCGATCAGCGCCTCGTCGTCGAGCCACTCCACGATGCCGATGCCGGAGAGGAGCGCGTCCGCCACCCGGCGCTGGCGCGGGCTCGTCTCGGGGCTCGCCGCCGCGCCGGTGGCACCCTTGCCGATGCTGGCGGGCAGGTTCGGCATCGCCCGCACGAAGGCGCGGGCCTGCGGCAGGCGGGCCCTGAGGTTCGCCACGGTCTTGCCCGCCAGCACCGAGACCACGAGCGTGTCGGGCCCCGCGAGCGGCGCGACGGCGGGGGCGGCCGCCTCCAGCCCCTGCGGCTTGATCGCCAGGACCAGCGCCTCCGGGGGCGCCGGGTCCGACGGGTTGAGGGCGATCCCGCGCGCCGCGCAGAGGGCGGCGAGGTCGGGCGAGGCGCCGGGATCGACGACGGCGATGCGCGACCCGTCGAGACCGCCCGCGAGCCAGCCCTCCAGCATGGCCCCGCCCATCTTGCCGGCGCCGACGAGGATCAGGGAGGCGGGGAGGTCGGCGCGGGTCATGGGCGGGAACCGGGGTCAGGGAGAATCCGAGCGCCTGCCTAGCCCATTTCCCGGCCGCGCGGGAGCGTGGGCGGTCGCGCGGGCTCGACGCTCACAGCCCCGGCGCAGGAGACATGCGGAGCCAAGCCAGACAGACACCAGCTCGCGGGTTCACATCAGACTTCCCCTTTTCCGGGCGCATGCAGCGTCAGCGGAATGCGACCCGGAAACCAGCACAGGAATCCGCCGCGAAGCGGCTCCGAATGCCAGCAGCGGTGTTGAAAAGCAGTCGCTTCGCGGAGTCTGGCGCCGGGTTCCGGATCTGCTTCCGCTGACGGTGTTCTCGTCCGGAAAAGGGGAGCTCGCCATGAAGCGGGCGCCTCCTGGTTTCATCAGGAGCAGGTTTCGCTCCAACGCGCAGGCGTCGATGAGCGCGGTGAAGCGATTGGCGAACAAGGCTCAGAAATACTCTGCATCCATCTCCGCCAGAGCCGACAGGGCATCGCTGCGCTTGGCGTCTCTTGTTCGTTTGTATGCGAACAGATGGTCGGCCTTGATCCGACGATGTCGGCCGACCTTCGTGTGTGCGATCTCTCCCTTGTCAAGCAACGATATCAGAAAAGGTCGCGATACGTTGAGAATGTCTGCCGCCTGCCGCATCGACAGCATCTGCCCGGCGGGAACGACCGACCCCGCATCTGGGCGATCCTGCGATCCGTTCTCTGGCGAAACCGTGCGGCTGAGGAAAAGGGGATCGCTCACCCCGCCGCCGCCCGGATCGCCGCGCGCACCCGGTCCGGCGCCTCGAAGGGCAGGAAATGCGTGGTACCCGGCACCGTCTCGACGGTCACGAGGGGCGGCCGGTCGCCGTCGGGGGCGCAGGTGCTGCCGGACGCCGCCCGCAGGATCGCGGCCGGCCGGCGCAGGCGGCGGAGCGCGCCCCAGGCGTCGTGGCCGAGCGCGAGGTAGTTCGACGCCTCCCAGGCCGGCGCGCAGGCGAGCGCCACGGTCCCGTCCGGCGAATCGCGGAATCCCTCCGCCACGTAGTCGGCGAGCGCCCAGTCCGGCCAGGTGCGGAAGGCGCCGCGCCCCCGATAGGCGGCGAAGGCCGCCTCCCGCGACGGGAAGGTCGCCCGGCGCCGCAGCGCCCCGTCGGCGAGGGGCGAGTGGCGCCGGATCAGCCGGCGCAGGAGCGGCAGGCGGGCCGCGAGGGCATCGCGGGGCCGCAGGATCACCGGATCGAGGAGGACGAGGTTGCGCACCCGGTCGGGCCGGCGTGCCGCCGCGAGCAGCGCGGAGGTGCCGCCCATCGAGTGGCCGATCAGGGTGAGCGGCGGGCAATCCAGCCGGTCGAGCACCGCGACGAGGTCCGCCGCCACGTCGTTCCAGCTCCGGCGGCCGCGCGGATCGGCCGGCAGCGTCGTGGCGCCGTGGCCGCGCTGGTCGGTGGCGAGGATGCGCAGGTCCTCCGCCAGGGGCGCGATCAGGCCGCGATAAGTGCGCGCCGTGAAGCCGTTCGCGTGCAGCAGGAGGGCGTCGGCCGGGCGGTTCCGCGGGCCGACATCCAGCAGGGCGACGCGCCCGCCGCCGGGGTCGCCGATGTCGAGCGTCTCGCGCGTGAAGGCGGCGTCCCGCGTCTCCATCGGCCCCGTTCGTCCCCGTTCCGACTCCTCCTAGCGGAGGCGCCGGCGAGCGCGAAGGCGTCTCCGGCGCAGGGCAAGCATGCGCGAAGGGCGGCGGGATCCCTTCCGCCGCCCTTCGCGCCCCGCCGGTCGTCACGCCGTCAGGCCATCTGCACGGCCCGCGCGCCCGCCGCCGCGTCCGCCTCGGCCTCCGAGAGGTAGCGCAGCCGCATGGGCTTGAGGACGAACAGGGCGAGCGCCGCCGCCGTCACGTTGAGCCCGACGATCAGCGCGAAGACCGCCGACCAGCCGTAGGCCGCCGAGACCATGCTGGCGAAGGGCACCACGAAGGCCGCCGAGCCCTTCGCCGTGTAGAGCAGGCCCGCGTTGCTGGTGGCGAATTTCGCGCCGAAGGTGTCGCCGCAGGTGGCCGGAAACAGCGAGTAGATCTCCCCGAACACCCCGAAATACACCGCCGTGGCGAGCACGAAGACCACCGGGTTGTGCCCGAACAGCAGCAGCACGATCACCGCCGCGGCGGCGGTGCCGAAGGCGATGAACATGGTGTTCTCGCGGCCGATGTTGTCCGAGACCCAGCCGAAGAAGGGACGCCCGAAGCCGTCGAAGATGCGGTCGAGGGAGATGGCGAGGGTCAGCGCCGCCATCTGCAGGCCGAGCAGGCTCACCGGCACGTCCGCGACCTTGTAGTCGTGGGCGATCGGGGCGATCTGCGCCGCGGTCATCAGGCCGCCCGAAGCCACCATCACGAACATGGCGTACATGACCCAGAAGACCGGGGTGCGCACCGCCTCGGCCGGCGTCCGGTCGACCTGCGACTGCGGCAGGCGCAGGCTCCTGCGCCGCACCTGCACGGCGACGCGGGGCTTGCGCAGCAGGAAGGACAGCAGGACCACCACGCCGCCCTGGATCAGCCCGAAGGTCAGGAAGGCCTGCTGGTAGCCGCTCGCGGCGATCATCTTGGCGATCGGCACCACGGTGAGCGCCGCGCCGGCCCCGAACCCGGCCGCGGTGGCGCCCGCCGCGAGGCCGCGGCGATGGGGGAACCACTTCAGCGCGTTGCCCACGCAGGTGCCGTAGACCGCGCCGGCCCCGATCCCGCCCAGTACCGCCCCCAGATAGAGGAGCACCAGGGTGTCCGCGTAGGCGTTGAGGAGCCAGGCGAGCGCGATCATCACGCCGCCGAACAGCACCACGATTCGCGGGCCGTAACGGTCGACGAACCAGGCCTCGACGGGAACCAGCCACGTCTCCGTGGCCACGAAGAGCGTGAAGGCGAACTGGATCGCGGTGCGCCCCCAGTGGAACTTTGCGTCGATCGGGTCGACGAAGAGTGTCCAGCCGTACTGGAGGTTGGCGATCATCGCCATGCACATGATGCCGAACGCGAGCTGCCACCACTTCGCGGACGGGGCGTCCTGAGGTTCCATCCCTGATTCCCCTTGTTGGCTGGGCGCTGCGCCCACCGGGAGAATGCACTAAATCTCTTGGTATGCAACATACCAACAGAAGACCGGCACGATGGTGCCTATAATGCCGGTTGCGGGCTGGATTGGCGACTCGCGGTGAGGTTGATAGCCGGCGGCGGCGCGGCGCAACGACCCTCCCTGCAGAGGGGCTATCGCGTGCACCCGGTGATCGAAGAACACTGACAAGACGATCGTCCATTCAAGCGCATGACGTGGTGAATCCGGTGCGGGGATCCTCTCTCCCGTGCGGGCTACCGCGCGCACACCGCTCGGAAAAATCCATTTCTATCAGTATGATAGATGAAGCCGTCGCGAAGCTTCCGAGGAGCGCATCAGGGCCGATCCGCGAGCATGCCCCAACGGCCTGATCGACATTGTGGGCCGAAATCTCGGCCGAATATCCTGGATGCGCATCAGATTTAATACGGCAATAAGATCGCAAGGCAGAGCATAATATCCCATCAACGGCAACAAACCCGCCGCCTCATGCTGAGGTGCCGCACAGCGGCCTCGAAGCACCCCACAGCATCTCGTCCAAGGCGCCTTTTCTCTTGGATGAACCTTCTGGGGTGCTTCGAGGCCGCTGCGCG
>NZ_JBSVZN010000018.1:0-142923 GCF_054052225.1 Methylobacterium sp. JK268
ACATGAGGAGTGTGTTGCATTCCGGGCGCGGTCATTCCATGAGCCGGCTACCGAAAAGCGTGCACACGGGAGCCGCAGAGGGAGGAGGGTTCGCGCCCCGCCCTACGCCTCGATCATCGATCGGATGCGCGTGGCGATGGTCTCGATCGGGAAGGGCTTGGTCAGCATCTCCATTCCGGACGGCAGCATGCCGGAGGCGCGGGCGGCGGTCTCGGCGTAGCCGGTGATGAACAGGACCTTGAGCCCGGGCCGCGCGGTGCGGGCCATGTCGGCGAGGCGGCGCCCGTCGATCCCGGGCAGGCCGATATCCGTGACGAGGAGGTCGATCGTCGCCTCCGAGCGCAGCAGGGCGAGCCCGGCCGGGCCGTCGGCCGCCTCCAGGGCCCGGTAGCCGAGATCCTGCAGCACCTCGACGATCAGCCCGCGCACGGCCGTCTCGTCGTCGACCACCAGGACCGTCTCGCCGCGCCCCGGCCTCAGGGGAGCGGCGACGCGGTCGGGCGCCTCCGCGGCCTCTCTGCCCAGGTAGCGCGGCAGGTAGAGGCGGATCTCCGTTCCGCGCCCCGGCTCCGAGCGCATCGCCACGCAGCCCTCCGACTGGCGTGCGAAGCCGTAGACCATCGAGAGGCCGAGCCCGGTGCCCTGGCCGATCGGCTTGGTGGTGAAGAAGGGCTCCACCGCCCGCGCCATCACCTCGGGCGCCATGCCGGTCCCGGTATCGGCGACGCGGATGCAGACGTATTCCCCCGGCGGGGCCTCGCAGGGGACCGGCTCCTGCGCCCCGAGCACCGCGTTCGCGGTCTCGATCACGAGCCGGCCGCCCTCCGGCATCGCGTCGCGGGCGTTGATCGCGAGATTGAGGAGCGCGCTCTCGAGCTGGGGGGCGTCGCAGAGCGTCATCCAGAGATTGGCCGGGGTGACGATCTCGAGGCTCACCCCCTCGCCGATCGTGCGCCGCAGCAGGTCCTCCATGCCGGCGACGAGGGCGCTCGCCTCGACGGGCTTCGGGTCGAGGGGCTGGCGGCGCGCGAAGGCGAGGAGCCGGTGGGTCAGCGCCGCGGCGCGGTTGGCCGAGGTCATGGCGGTGCGCGCGTAGCGCTCCAGCGCGTCGATCCGCCCTTGCGCGAGCCGGGTCTGCAGCATGTCGAGCGACCCGATGATGCCGGTCAGCAGGTTGTTGAAGTCGTGGGCGATGCCGCCGGTGAGCTGGCCCACCGCCTCCATCTTCTGCACCTGGCGCAGCTGCGCCTCGGCCTCCTCGCGGGCCGTCACCGCCCGCGCCCGCTCGGTGGCGGCCAGCGCCGCCGCCGCGTCGGCCCGCGCCTGCCGCGCGAAGGCGACGACGATGAGGATCACCGCGGCCACGCTGGCGAGCGCCGCCCCGGCGACGAACAGGGCCTCCCGGCGCCAGTCGGCCAGCACCTCCTCGCGCGTGCGGGTGACGTTCACGACGAGGGGGTAGTCGCGGGCCGAGCGGGTCGAGACGAAGCGCCTGAGCCCGTCCATCGAATCGTCGATCTCGTAGAAGCCCGCCCGGGCCTCCAGCCGGGCCGGGTCGAAGGCCTTGATCCGGAAGAAGCGGCCCACGCCCGGCACCGGCGGCTCGCGGGTGAGGAGCATGCCGTCCCGCCGCCACAGGCTGATCGCCGACTGCCCGCCGAGGTTCAGGGACCGGTAGAAGCGGTCGAAGTAGCCGAGGTCGATCGCCGCGAGGACGAGGCCCATGAAGCGGCCGTCCGGCGCGGTGAGGCGCCGCGCGAGGTAGAAGGTCCAGGTGCCGCTGCCGCGATTCTCCACCGGCTCGGTCACGTAGGGGTCGGTCGTGGGCGTGTCGCGCAGATACGCGAAGTAGGCGCGGTCCGAGAGGTCGATGTTGGGCGTCGGGTAGCCGCGGGAGAAGGCGATCAGGTGCCCGTCGGCGGCCACCAGCGTGACCGCGTCGAGCTGCGGCACGCCCGCGAGCCGGCCGCGCAGCATCTCGTAGGTGTCGCGCCCGGTCTTCGTCCGCGCGAACTCCTCGGGCGTGGCGACGCCCTCCGCGGCCAGGAGGTCGATGACGCTCTGCAGGACGAGGTTGACGCTCTGGAGCGTGCGCGCCGCATCCTCGGCCAGGACCGTGTTGAGGGTGCCGAGTTCCCGCTCGGCGTCGTCGAGGGCGCGCTCGCGCATCTCCAGCACGAGGCCGCCCGCCGCCGCCAGGATGACGAGGCTCGGGAGCAGCGCGGCGGCGGCGAAGCCCAGGCGCCGCGACAGACGCCGGAGCCGGCCCCAGGGGGCCGCGAGGCGCGACGCGGATTGCCCTCCGGGCCGCGCGGAGAGGCTCCCTGTCCCCATCGGCGTCAGGCCGGATGCGTCCGCTCGATCTCGCGCAGGGCGAGGTCGGCGAGCCAGCGCAGGAGCTTCCCGGCCTCCGCGTCGAGGACACGCGGCCGGGTGTCGCCGACGCAGAGCGTGCCGATGCAGCGCCCCTCCGCCAGGATCAGGGGCTCGCCGGCATAGAAGCGCAGGAAGGGCGGCCCGACCACCGCCGGATTGTCGGCGAAGCGGCCGTCGAGCTGGGTGTCGGGCACCACGAGGGGAAGGCGGGCGCCGCTCTCCTCGGCGGCGGTCACCGCGTGGGCGCAGAGCGAGGCGTCGCGGGGCAGCTCCCTGTACGGAAAGCCCTGATGGGCCTTGAACCACTGCCGGTCCCGGTCGATCAGGCTCAGCGCCGCGAAGGGGGCCGCGAGGATCTGGGCGGCGAGCGCCACCAGCCGGTCGAACCGCTCCTCCGGGGCCGTGTCGAGCAGGCCGAGGCCGTGCAGGGCCGCGAGGCGCTCGGCCTCGCGCGCGGGCTTGGCGGCGCGGGCCCAGCGGCAGGCGGTGCGCATCAGCCACGCCCGCAGGCGGGTGCGGGCGTAGCTCGCGGTGAACGGGGTGACGAGCCGGTCGCTGAGGCCGACGGCCTCGTCGCCGCGCCGGTCGCCCGAGCGGCTCACCAGCACGATCGGCAGGTCCTGCCCGGCGGGGCCGAGCGCCCGCACGGCCGCGCAGAGGCCCGCGAGGCGCTCGGCCGGTTCGGCGCCGTTCTCCACCACCGCGAGCGCCGGGTGGTAGAGCCGCACCGCCTCCGTCACGGCCTCGGGGGTCAGCGCCGCCCGGTGCACGGCGATGCCGTCGTCGCGCAGGAGATCCGCGAGCCGCTCCCCCTCGCCCGGGGCGGCGGCGGCGATCACCACGGACTGGGCGGTGAGCGCCGAGCCGAGCGCCTCGCGCGCCGAGCGCGCGCGGGCGGTCGCCCGGGCGGCCCGGCCCGGGGCCGCGAGGGCGATGCGCTGCCCCTCGGCGGCGGCGAAGAAGTCGAGGTCGTCGCTGCGGTAGGCCGCCACCAGGGCGTCAAGGGCGTCGTCGTCGCGCTCCGGGTCGTGGTGCATCAGGGCGAGCCGGGCCGCCCCGGCCTCCCGGGCGACCCGCCGGGCATACTCGACGGTGCTGTGGCCCCAGCCGATCTTCGCCGGGTACTCGGCGGCGGTGTACTGGGCGTCGTGGATCACGAGGTCGGCCCCGCGCAGGAACTCGGCGTGGCGCCGGTCGAGCCCCTCGGGAACCGCGGTGCCGTCGGCCGCCGCCGTGCAGAAGGGCTCGTGGTCGAGGGCGTAGACCAGGGTCGCCCCATCGGCGGTGAGGCGATAGCCGAGGGTGAGCGCCGGGTGGTTGAGGTAGTGGGTCTCGACCGCGACGTCGTCGTCCTCTCCCAGGACGAGGTCGCCCTCGACGAGTTCGTGGTAGCGGATGGTGGCGCCGAGCTGCTCCAGCGAGACCGGGAAGTAGCTGTACTGCATCTGTCCCGACAGCGTCTCGCGCAGGGAGGCGCCGAGGCCCCGGGGCGCGTAGATATCCCACTCGTTCCCCGGTGCGAAGAAGGGCGCGAAGAACGGCACGCCCTGGATGTGATCCCAGTGGGTGTGGGTGATGAGGACGTGGCCGCGCAGGGGCGCGCCCGAGGCCGCGAGTTCCCGCCCCAGCGCGTAGGCACCGGTGCCCATGTCGAGGACGACCAGGGTGCCGCGGGCGGTGCGGACCGCCACGCAGGAGGTGTTGCCGCCGTACCGGATGGTGCGCGGGCCCGGAACCGGCAGGGAGCCCCGCGTCCCGAAGAACCGAACCTGCATGGCCCTTCCTCCCGCCGCCGGCGCGTCCGCGCGGAGGCCCCGAGTGTTGGCGAGAACCCGCCGCCCTTCAAGCGCCGCCGCAGGGGGAGGCGCGGGACCCGGGCCCCGCAGGTCTGCCCGCCTCTTCACTCCGGCCCGGCGGGAAATCTATCCGATTTTGATCGATTGGGCAGCGGGCCGGTCCCGTCTTGCCGCTGCCGTCCTGCCCTTGCTTCCGGCGCCGCGATCCCGCAGCCTGACGCAAGGGGCGATCGTCCGCCGAAAGATCCGCGACCCTTTGGGAGATCCGCGATGCTGATCGTGTTCGGCGGCCTGCCCGGGACGGGGAAGTCGACCATCGCCCGCGCCGTCGCGCGGGTTCTGGCGGCGACGTATCTGCGCATCGACGCCATCGAGCAGGCGATCCGCGATGCGGGCGTGCCCGCTGTCGCGCTCGGTCCCTCCGGTTACGCCGCGGCGCAGGCGGTCGCGGCGGGAAATCTCGGGGAGGGCCGGGCCGTCGTGGCCGATTGCGTCAATCCGGTCGCCGCGAGCCGCGAGGGCTGGCGCGCCGTGGCCGCCCGCGCGGACGCCCGGCTCGTCGAGGTCGAGGTGATCTGCCCGGATGCGGCGGAGCACCGCCGCCGGGTCGAGACGCGGATCGGCGAGGTCCCGGGCCTCGTCCTGCCGAGCTGGGAGGCGGTCTCCGGCCTGCACTACGAGCCCTGGGACCGACCCCGCCTCGTGATCGACAGCGCGGCCCTGTCCCTAGAGGAGGCGGTGGCGCGGGTGGTCGCGGCGGCGTCGTGAGGGAACGGGCCGCGGGGCTCTCCCGTCCGCCCTTCCGGCCCGCCGTCCCGGCCCATCGCCGAGCTGAACCGTACCCCCCTCCTCGCCGTTGACGCAGACCCGCGCGTTCCGCGCCCCGAAGGTCCCCCGCATGGCGACGAGCCTCGCTCCGAGCGTCTCCGAGATCCCGCACGCCGCCGCGACCCTGCCGGCGGTCACCATCGACAGCTACAACATCGAGTTGCGGCGCCCCGACGAGGAGGGGTTCCTCGGCGACCGGGTCACCAAGGGCGCCTTCCGCGACCTGATCGAGGATTGGCGCGAGCGCCTGCGCAAGCTCGGCGAGGACCCCCTCGGCGACACGCCGAGCCGCGACCTGTCCAAGAAGGCGCTCGACCGCTTCCTGCG
Source organism: Methylobacterium sp. JK268 (assembly GCF_054052225.1). Taxonomy (NCBI): domain Bacteria; kingdom Pseudomonadati; phylum Pseudomonadota; class Alphaproteobacteria; order Hyphomicrobiales; family Methylobacteriaceae; genus Methylobacterium; species Methylobacterium sp. JK268. The sequence continues at coordinate 5,328 of NZ_JBSVZN010000018.1, forward strand.
CGAGGGACCGCCCGAGGCGTCCGGCGTGGTGCAGGGCGCCGTCGAGGATTTTTCCCAGGAACTCGCCACCGTGGTGCGCCGCTTCCTGCGCCAGAAGGGCTGGCGCGAGACCGAGCGCATCGTGGTCGGCGGGGGCCTGAGCGATTCCTTCGTCGGGCGCCTCGCGGTCGGGCGGGCGAGCGTGCTGCTGCGCGCCGCGGGCCTCGACCTCGCCCTCGTGCCGATCCGCCACCACCACGACGAGGGCGGGCTGCTCGGTGCCGCCCACCTGGCGCCGTCCTGGATCTTCTCCGGGCACGACAGCCTGCTCGCCGTCGATATCGGTGGCACCAACATCCGGGCCGGAATCGTGGAGACCAACCAGCGCAAGGCCCCCGACCTCTCGCGCTCCGCGGTCTGGCGGGCCGAGCTCTGGCGCCACCGCGACGAGGCGCCGCCGCCCTCCCGCGACGCGGCCGTGGCGCGGCTCGTCGGCATGCTGGAGGGCCTGCTCGCCCGCGCCGCCAAGGCGAATCTGCGGCTCGCGCCCTTCATCGGGGTCGGCTGCCCGGGGGTGATCGAGGGGGACGGCCGCATCAGCCGCGGCGGCCAGAACCTGCCCGGCAACTGGGAGAGCAGCCGCTTCAACCTGCCGCGGGCGCTGCGCGAGGCCCTGCCGGCGATCGGCGGCCACCCGACCATGGTGGTGATGCACAACGACGCGGTGGTGCAGGGCCTGAGCGAGGTGCCCTTCCAGCGCGACGTCGCCCGCTGGGGCGTGCTCACCATCGGCACCGGCCTCGGCAACGCCCGCTTCAGCAACCGGGACGTGCGTGCCGAGACCTGATCGGTCTTTCGTCCAAGTAACAGTCTGGAATTCCTCTGAGTTTCCGCACGAGGCTTGATCCGGCCGCGCCCGATCGGCTAGTGCAGACCGACCGGTCGCCCGCCACACGAGGCGACGGGCCACGACCGGAGAGCGGACCTCTTCACCGGCCGGGTGCCCGGCGGCGGACCTGCTTCCGTCGCGGGCGCGGGGCGTTTCCGTCCATGCCCGCGGCGCGGCCGCTTCGGCGCAAGCTTGAGGGGATGAATTCGGTGTTCACGCAAGGCATGCCGTGGTTTCGCACCCGCGTCGGGAATCTCGCCCTCGACCTCCTCCTGTGTGTCACGCTGTCGCTCGTGATGCTGGTCTCCGCCCTCGCGCAGGGGCAGGAGGCGCCGATGCGCGTCGAGCTCAACAAGCTCGAGGCGGCCGGCGAGGCCTGCCGAGCGACCTTCCTCATCGACAACGCCAAGGGCGCGCCGATCAAGTCCCTCCGGCTCGACCTCTACGCCTTCGACACGGACGGGGTGGCGCAGAAGCGGGTGCTCGTCGAGTTCGGGCCGGTGGCGGCCCACAAGACGGTGCTGCGCCAGTTCGACGTCGCGGCCGGGTCCTGCGGCCAGGTCGGCCGGGTCCTGCTCAACGACGTCGTCGCCTGCGAGGGCCAGGACCTCTCCCGCGAGACCTGCCTGGAGCGCCTCGCGCCCGTCTCCGCCAAGGGCGCCGTGCCCTTCGTCCGCTGAGCCCGCGCGTCCGCTGATCCCCAGCGACCCGCCCGACCGATCGAGGAGATCCGCGATGGATCCGACCGCCGCCCCGCCCGCCCACGACCTCAGCTTCCTCGGCCTGTTCCTCCAGGCCGACCCGATCGTGAAGGGCGTGATGATCCTGCTCGCCCTGGCCTCCCTGGCCTGCTGGACGGTGATCATCGAGAAGGCGATCCGCCTCGCGGCGGCGCGCCGCCAGGCGCTGGGCTTCGCCCGGATCGTGGCGAGCGGCGGGCGCGTGGAGGAGGGGCGCGGCCTCGCCGCCCGGGTCGTCGCCGCGGCCCAGGAGGCGTGGCGCGACCAGGACCCGACCGAGACCCGGGCCGAGCGGCGCGAGCGCATCGAGCGGGCCATGCGGGCGGCGCTCTCCCTCGACCTCAAGCGCCTGCAGGTCGGGCTGCCGCTGCTGGCCACCTGCGGCTCGGCCGCGCCCTTCGTGGGCCTGTTCGGCACCGTCTGGGGCATCATGAACTCGTTCTCGTCGATCGCGAAGAGCCAGGACACCAGCCTCGCCGTGGTGGCCCCGGGCATCGCGGAGGCTTTGTTCGCCACGGCGATCGGCCTCGTGGTCGCGATTCCCGCCGTGGTCGCCTACAACAAGCTCGCGGGCGACCTCGGCAAGATCCAGGCGACCTTCTCCGGGGCGATCGGCACCCTCGGCAACCGCCTGGCCCGCGACCGCGACCGCGGCCACGCCGCCGTCCGCAGCGCCGCCGAATAGGAAGGCCGCCCCATGGCGATGTCCCTGCCGCAATCGGGCGGCGCCGACGAGGATGACTTCGAGGCCGCCCCGCTCTCCGAGATCAACGTCACGCCGATGGTCGACGTGATGCTGGTGCTGCTGATCATCTTCATGGTGGCGGCGCCGCTGATGACGGTGGGCGTGCCGGTGCAACTGCCCAAGACCGCCGCGGCCAAGAGTTCGGAGCCCAAGAAGCCCGTGGTGGTCTCCGTCGACAAGGACGGCAACGCCTACCTCGCCAAGGAGGCGCTGCCGCCCGAGGACGCCCTGGCGCGCCTGCGGGCCGCCGCGGCGGAAGACCCCAACCAGACCGTGCTGGTGCGCGGCGACAAGGACGTGCCCTACGGCAAGGTGATGGAGGTGATGGGCCTCGTCGGCCAGGCGGGCTTCGCCAAGGTGTCGCTGATCGCCAACGCCCCGAACGGCGCCCCGCTCGCCACGGCGCCGGCCGCCCCCCGCTAGGATCGCGATCGCCCTCATGTCGCAACCGACCGGCACGCGGACCGGCGCACGGGGTCCCGGGGAGCCGGGCTCCGGCCTCGCTCTCGCCTTCCTGGTGGCCTTCGCCCTGCACGCGGGCGTGCTCGGGGCGATCACGCTCTGGCGCAGCACGCCGCCCTCCTCCGGCGAAGGCGAGATCACCATCGACCTCGCGCCGAGCCCCGCGGCCGAGGAGGTGCCCGAGCAGCAGCCGGACATGGTGACGACGCCCCCGCCCGGCGATCCGGAGGCGGTGCCGGAGGTCAAGCCCCCGGAGACCGCCGAGCCGCCGCCGCCCGACGCGATGACGGAGCCGAAACCGGCGGAGCCGGTCACCGAGGCGAAACCGCCGGAGGCCGCCACCGACGTCGCACCGCCCGAGACGATGACCGAGACCAAGCCGCCGGAGGCGGTCGAGGCGAAACCGCCGGAGGCGGTCCAGGCCGTGGCGCCCCCCGAGGAGCGAGTCGTCACCTCGACGAACGAGCAGGCCCCGGTGGCGCCCGCGCCGCCTCCGCCGGTGATGCGCCCCGTCGAGAAGCCGCGGCCGATCCCGAAGCCGGTGGCCAAGCCGGTGGCCAAGCCGAGGCCCGTCGAGAAGCCCAAGCTCGTCGAGAAGCCGAAGCCCAAACCCGTGGAGGAGGTGCGCAAGCCGCCGCGGCCGGTGCGCGAGGTGGCCCGGCCCCAGCCCGGGCAGCGCACGGCCGAGCCCGAGCGGCGTCAGCGGGCCGCCCCGCCCCCGGCGGCGGCGGATCCGGGCGCGCTGCGGGCCTGGGGCTCGCAGATCCGGGGGGCGATCCAGGCGCGGGCCCGCAGCGTCGGCGGAACCGGCACCGTGACGATTCGCTTCACGGTGTCGCGCGCGGGCCGGATCGTCAGCGCGTCGCTCGCGGGCAGCAGCGGGAATCCGAGCATCGACGCGGCGGCCCTGGCCGCGGCGGCTCCGGGCACCGCCGTGCCGGCCGCCCCCGCGGGCGTGACCGTGCCGTCGCAGAGCTTCTCGGTGCCGTTGGCGTTCCGGTGAGGACCTGCCGCGGGGATGACTCAACCCTCTGATCGACCTTGCACGCCGAACTCTGCGGCGATTGGCTCGAAAGAGCGACAGGGCTCATTCAGCAGGGCAAATGCAAGCCTCAGTATCAGACCATCGTTGATGGCAATAAACTCTCTCCTCATGCTGAGGTGCGACCGCAGGGAGCCTCGAAGCACCCCAGAACAGTCTGTCCAAGCAGCCGTTGTCTTGGAGCACCCGTCAGAGGTGCTTCGAGGCTCCCTGCGGTCGCACCTCAGCATGAGGAGTGTGGTGCACGCCAGAGGCGTTCCGTCGCGAGCCGGCATGGGGATGCGGGCACACGATCGCCCGCGCGCGAGCCGGGGCACGCCTTCCCATCGTGTTGGAACAGACCTCCGCAGCGAGGAGAGGGACGTGCCCCTCAGGCCTCGCCCTCGGTCTCGAACAGCACCGCGTCGAGGGCTTCGCGGCCGGTCTTGCCGGCCCAGACCACGAACTGGAAGGCCTGGTAGTAGCGCTCGCAGGCGTCGATGGCCGATTTCAGCATCATCTCGCACTGGCGGTGGGTGGGCTCGGCGCCGCCGGTGAGCAGGAGCGAGTGACGGAACATCACCACGCTCTCGCCGCTCCACAGGTCGAAATGCCCGACCCAGAGCTGCTCGTTCACCAGCGAGACGAGCTGCAGCACCTCCGCCCTGCGCCGCGGCGGCACCTTCAGGTCGAACGCACAGGCGACGTGCAGCGCCTCGACATCCTCGATCCACGTATACGCCACGTGATACTCGGCCCACTTGCCCGCGACCGCCACCGACATCTCGTCGGTCTCGGCCCGATCGAAGATCCAGTCGTGCAGGGAAGCAAGGCGTTCGACGACATCGAGCGGATGCTCGGCGCGCTGGAGGTCGACGATGTGCGTTGGGTTCATGGCGATCCGGTTCTTGGCTCGTCCGAGCGGGAAGACAGCGTCACGGGACGCGAACAGCGACGTCGAGATGAAAGCAGATCGCATCCCCGGCACGTATTGGACCGCTGGCGATGAGCTTAACGGCCGACTTGTCTCCCCTTGGCGACAGCGAATCAGTGCTGCAGCGACTATAGCCCGGCCGAGTCGCGGGACTCAAAGCGAAAACTCCGGGAGAGGCGGCCGGGCGGGACGCCATCCACCGAAGCTTCCTGTGAATAAGCGGAGATCAGGCGTCCGCCGCCGGGCCGCGGGCCTTGGCGGGCTTCGGGTCCGCGGGTTTGGGGGCGGCCGCCTTGGGGGCCGACGCGCCCTCCAGGGCGGCGACGCGGGCGGCCAGCGCCTCGTTCTGGCTGCGGAGCGCCGCGACGAGGTCGCGCAGCACCTCGACCTCCTCCCGGGAGGCGACGTCCATGTCGCGCAGGAGGCGCTCAACCTGGGCGCGCATCATGGTCTCGGCCTCGCGCCGCATGCCCTGGGCGGCCCCGGCGGCGTCGGTCATCAGGCGGGCGAAATCGTCGAGGAAGCGGTTCTGGCTCGGCACGGTCGTCTCCTGGTCGTCGCAGGCCGTCGCCCGCAGATGGGCCGGTTGGGCCGGCCCGGCAATCCGGCGGCGCCGAATCGTCCGGCGCGCGGCGCCACGATTACTGGGCTTTCGCCGTCCCCGCGACAGAAACAATCCGTCGCAATTCGGATGCTTCAAGCAGGGCCGCGCCTCGGGCATAAGGGCCGGGTGACCAGCACGCCGCACATCCTGCTCGTGGAGGACGACCGCGAGATCAGCCAGCTCGTGGCCCGCTACCTGCGCGGCAGCGACCTGCGGGTCTCCGTGGCGGGCGACGCCCGGGAGATGGACCGGCTCCTCGCCGATTCCCGTGTCGACCTGATCGTCCTCGACCTGATGCTGCCGGGTGAGGACGGGCTCTCGGTGTGCCGGCGCCTGCGGGCGCAATCGACGGTGCCGATCCTGATGCTGACCGCTAAGGGCGAGGAGATCGACCGCATCGTCGGGCTGGAACTCGGGGCGGACGACTACCTCGCCAAGCCCTTCAACCCGCGCGAGCTCCTGGCGCGCATCCGGGCGGTGCTGCGCCGGGGGAACGGAGGGGGCGGGACGCGGGACGAGGAGGGGCCGCGCCGCCTCGGCTTCGCGGGGTTCGTGCTCGACGCGGGCCTGCGCCAGCTCCTCAACCCGGACGGCGCCCAGGTGGCGCTCACGGCGGCGGAGTTCGACCTGCTGCACGCCATGTGCCTGCGCCCCGGCCGGGTGCTCTCCCGCGACCAGCTCCTCGATTTGACGCAGGGGCGCGCGCCGGGTCCGTTCGAGCGCAGCATCGACGTTCTGGTGAGCCGGATCCGCCAGAAGATCGAGCGCGATCCGCGCAACCCGGAGATGATCAAGACCATTCGGTCGGGCGGCTACGTCTTCACGCCGGACGTGACCCGCCCGGAGGCCACCCGCGCATGAGCGAGCCGGTGCGTCTCACCCGGCGCATCGCCGGGCAGATCGCGATCCTGGTGGTGGCGGCCATCGTGGTCACCCACGTGGTGGTGACGGTGGCCTTCCTGCTGATGCGGCCGGACCTGCGGCGGCTCGACGAGCATCCGGGGGCACTTGCCAACCGCTTCGCTCTGGTGGTGCGGATGCTGGCCGCGGCGAGTCCGGGGGAGCGCGGCGCCCTCGCGGCGGCGGCGGGCCGCGGGCCGACGGGCCTGCGCTTCACCGTCCTGCCGGACGAGGGCGCGCTGCCGATGGGCCTGCGCGACGGCGGCGAGGCGGCGGAACTGCGCCAGGCGCTGGGGCCGGGCTGGCAGGTCGACGGCGCCGGCCGGTACACTCCCGGGAGCGACCGCCCGCGCCAGCTCGCGATCCGCGGCCACGGCCTGACCCTCCTGGCCGAGATGCCGCCCCGCTGGGAGCGGCCGACCCCGCTCACCGGGGCCATCATCACCACGATGTGCTTCCTGGCCCTGAGCCTCACCCTTCTGTCGATCTGGGCGACGCGGGCGCTGACCGCGCCGCTCCAGCACCTCGCCGGGGCCGCGGAGGCCTTCGGCACCGGCATGGACCTCACGCCCCTGCCCGAGAAGGGTCCCGAGGAGGTGCTGGCGGTGTCGCGCGCCCTCGACCGCATGCGCGCCCGGGTCAAGCGCCTCGTGGACGACCGCACCCACATGCTGGCGGCGATCAGCCACGACCTGCGCACGCCGATCACCCGCCTGCGGCTCAGGGCGGAATTCCTGGAGGACGAGGTCCTGCGGGCGCAGTTCCTGCGCGACCTCGACCAGATGAATGCCATGGTGGAGGCGGCCCTCTCCTTCGTGCGCGACGGGCGCACCCGGGAGCAACTGGCGCTGATCGACCTCGCCTCGGTGGTGCAGACGGTCTGCGACGGCTTCGCGGATGTGGGCCAGGACGTGCGGGCGGAGGGCGTGCGGCCGACCCTGGTCAAGGGCTCGGCCGACGAGTTGCAGCGGGCGCTCACCAACCTCGTCGACAATGCCGTGAAGTATGGCGGCGGCGCGACGGTGCGCCTCACGGCGGCGGGGCCGCAGGCGGTGGCCGTCGAGGTGCTGGACGAAGGGCCCGGCATCCCGGAGCCCGAGCAGGCGGCGATGCTGGAGCCCTTCGTGCGCGGCGACCGCGCCCGCACCCTCAACGAGGCGGGCGGCTTCGGGCTCGGCCTGTCGATCGCCAGCGTGATCGCCGAATCGCATGGCGGGCGGCTGACGCTGGCCAACCGCAAGCCCCGCGGCCTCGCGGTGCGCCTGGAGCTTCCGCGCGCCGCCGCCGTCGTGCCCCGGCACGTGCCCGCGCAGGCGGCCTGACGCCGCTCCTTTTTGTAACCGGACGTTGCGGCGGCGGCCCGCGCAACGGGCGGCAACCGAGGCGTGCGGCCCGTTGAGGGCGGGTTAACCATGGGGGCCCGCATGCTAGGGCGCGCCGTCCCGGCGCCCACCTGCCGAGCCTCCCGATGACTGCGATCTCCGCCGCCTCCCAACAATACTCGCCCCAGCAGCGCCTCCTCGACCAGCTGAGCCGCCAGGAGCAATCCGGCGCGATCAGCGCCACGGACGGGCAGGCCCTGTCCGCCGCCATCGACGACATCGGGACGAGCCTGGGCCAGGGCTCCTCGACCGGCTCCTCCGCCCGCCTCGACCCGAGCCAGGCCAAGAGCCGCATCGACGACCTGATCGCCGGCGAGGTCGACAAGGGCACGCTGACGAGCGCCCAGGCGGACGAGCTGAAGAGCCTGTTCGCGAAGGGCCCGCACGGGGGCGGCCACCCTCACGGCGTGGGCGGCGATCCCGATCAGGACGGTGGCGGGATCGACCCGGCGGCCGGGACGGACGGCACCGCGTCTACCGCCTCCACCTCCGCCAGCGGGACCGGCGCCACGAGCACCAGCGACCTCCTGTCGAGCTTCATCAAGCAGCTGCAGGACGCCCAGGCGCAGACCCAGTCGAGCACTTACGGGCAGAGCGGCACGACGGGGAGCAGCTCCGTCTCGGCGGCTTTGCTGATCGACTTCCAGGCCTGACCCCTACTGGGCGAGTTCGCGCAGGCCGAGGCGGATGAGCGTCTTGGCCTCGGCGCCCTCGCCGGCGCTGCGGAGCGCCGCGGCCACCGCCGCGGAGGCCTGGACCTGCGGGTAGCCGAGATTGACGAGGGCCGAGACCGCGTCGGCGACCGGCTGCGGGGCGGTGCGCTCCTCGATGGCGCCCGAGAGGCGCATCAGGGCCGGATCGACCGGCGCGAAGGCCGGCGCCTTGTCCTTGAGCTCCGCCACGAGGCGGGCGGCGAGGCGCGGCCCGACCCCGGGCGCGCGGGCGACCGCCCCCTTGTCGCCGGTGGCGATGGCGGTGGCGAGGTCGGCCGGTTCCAGAACCGAGAGGACGCCGAGCGCGACCCGGGTGCCCACGCCCTGCACGGTCTGGAGCAGGCGGAACCATTCCCGCTCCGCGCCGGACCGGAACCCGTAGAGCCGGATCATGTCCTCGCGCACCACCGTCTCGATGGCGAGCGAGGCCGCCTCGCCGACCGGCGCGAGCCGCTGCAGCGTGCGGGCCGAGCAATGCACCTCGTAGCCGACGCCCTGCACGTCGAGGATGACGAAGTCCTCGCCGTAGGAATCGACCACACCCTTCAGCTTTCCGATCATGGGGTTCCGTGGGGAAGGCCCGTCCTTGAGCCGCGGGCCTGTTCGTGGGATGGGACCGTCGCCATATCGGCGACCCCGCCCGAACCCACAAGGTGACCGCATGAAGCGCGTGCCCGCGCTCGCCTGCCTCCTCGTCGCGCTCGCCCTGCCGGCGCGGGCGCAGGAGGGGGCGGCCCCCTCCGCCGACCCGAATCAAGTCCGGGCTGGGCGCTACCGGCTCGATCCCGCGCACGGCAAGGTGACGTGGTCGCTGAGCCATCTCGGCTACTCCACCTATTACGGGCAGATCACCGGGCTCTCGGCCGATCTCGACCTCGACCCGAAGGCGCTGGCCCAGGCCACGTTGCGCGTGCGCGTGCCGGTGGCGAACGTGAACGCCCTCGACGACGCGCTGAACCGCCGCCTCGGCGAGCCGGATTTCCTCGACGCGGCGCATTTCCCGGAGGCGAGCTTCGTGAGCCGCGGCGTCGAGACGACCGGCCCGACCACGGCGCGGGTGAGCGGCGACTTCACGCTGAAGGGCGTGACGAAGCCGCTCACCCTCGACGCGACCTTCAACCAGGCCGGGATCCACCCGGTGGACAAGCTCTACACGCTCGGGTTCGACGGGCGGGCGGTGATCCGCCGCTCGGATTTCGGGATCACCGCCTTCCTGCCGGGGGTGGGGGACGAGGTGACGCTGCGGCTGGAGGGCGAGTTCAAGGCGGTGCCGTAAGGGGAGGGGCCTCCGCCCCCCGTCACGCCGCCCGGACGCTCGCGAGGAACGTCCCGACCTCCCGCTCGAGGCCCCCGGCGCAGAGGCCCAGCCGCTCCGCCGCCTCGCGCACCGCGTCGGCGGTCGCCCCCGTAGTGCCGGCCTCGCGCCGCACCTCGCCGATGCCGGCCGTGACCACGTGCGTGCCCTGCGCGGCGTGCTGCACGCTGCCGGCGATCTCCTGCGTCGCCGCGCCCTGCTGGTCGATGGCGGCGGCGATGCCGTCGGCGATGCCCGACATGGTCTCGATCGTGCCCGCGATCTCGCGGATCGCCCCCTCCACCCGCCCGGTGGTCTCCTGGATCTCGCGGATCCGCTGCGCGATGCCGTCGGTGGCCTTGGCGGTCTGCCCGGCCAGGTCCTTCACCTCCGCCGCCACAACCGCGAAGCCCCTTCCCGCCTCGCCGGCCCGGGCGGCCTCGATTGTCGCGTTGAGGGCGAGCAGGTTGGTCTGCCCGGCGATCGTGCCGATGAAGGCCACGATGTCGCTGATCTGGCCGGCCGCCTGCGTCAGCTGCCGCACGGCCGTCTCGCCGTGCCGCGCCTGGGCGACGGCGCTGTGGGCGATCGCCGAGGATTGCGCCACCTGGCCGGCCAGCGCGCCGATCGAGACCGACAGCTCCTCGCTCGCCGCCGCCACGGTCTGGACGTTCGACAGGGTCTGCTCGGCCGCTCCCGCCACCTCGGCGGAGCGCGCGTTCGTGGTGGCGGCGGCCTCCGTCATGGCGCGGGCGGTGCCGGTCAGGCCGCGCGCCGCCGCGCCGAGGTCCTCCGTGAGACCCACGACACGGGCCTCGAAGGCGCGGGTGGCGGCGTCGAGGCGCCCGGCCCGCTCCGCCTGCGCGGCCGCCTCCCGGGCGGCGGCCTCGTCCGCGGCCGCCTTCGCGAGGAGCGCCTCCCGGAAGACCTCCACGGAGGCCGCCATGGCGCCGACCTCGTCGCGCCGCTCCCGCGCCGGCACGGCGGCGTCGAGGTGCCCGTCCGCGAGGCGGTGCATCGCCCCGGCGAGCTCGGTCACCGGGCGGGTGATGCCGCGCCCGATCACCAGGGCGAGGACGGCGCCGGCCGCCGCCGCCAGGGCCACCCCGCAGGCGAGGAGCAGCAGGGCCCGGTGCCGCTCGGCCGCGAGATGCGCCAGCTCCTGCTCGCCGATGCCCCGCGCCGCCGCCACGAGCGCGGCCACCTGCCCGTCGATCGCCCCGAGGATGCGGTCCTGCTCGGCATTGGCCTTCGCGATGGCCGGGATGCTGGTGCGGAAGGTCTGGATCTTCGCCATCAGCGTCCGCAGGGTGCCCTGCGTGGCCTCGTCGCTGACGCCGTACAGGATGGTCTCCAGCTGCTGGATCAGCCGGCCCACGGCCGCGTCGAGGTCCGGCACGGCGGCGTTGTCGCGCCGGTCGATCAGCCGGATCTCGAGCGCCTGGGCGTCGCGGACCGCCGATCCGGCGCGCGTGCTCGCGGCGAGCAGGGTCACGCCGTAGCCGACCTGGTCCTGCTGCTCGCGCAGGGTCGTCTGGGTGGCCGTCTGGCCGTTGTTGTGCACCATCTCGATCTGGCGGAAGGCCTGCATCAGCGCGTCGAAGCGCGCGGTGGCGTCGCGCGCCGCCTCGTCCTCGGCCGGACCTTCGGTCCGCGCGGCCTCGACCGCCCGGCGGTACCCGTCGAAGGCGCTGCCGGCGGCCTGCGCGAGGTCCGGCGGGATCGCGGTCCCGAGGCGCCGGAGCAGGGCGGCGAGCGAGGAGGCCTTGGCGTCGAAGGGGCCGGGCGCGGCGTCGCTCCGGTGCGCGGACAGGCCGGCCTGCAGGGCGCGCAGCTCCAGGGCGGTGCGGATCGCGAAGGCGAGGACGACGCCGGTGCTGCCCGCCGCCTTCTGGTCCGCGAGCCCGCGCTCGAGGGCCCGGCCGGCCTGGGTCAGCCGGGTCTCCTGGGCGGCCCCGATCTCCGCGACGGTCCCCTGCAGGTCCCCGAGCAGGATTGCGTGCTGGTCCTGGAGCGCGCGGGTCTCGGCCGTCTGCCGGCGGAAGGCGGCGACGGAGCGGTCGAAGGCGTCGAGGGCGCGGCCGAACGCGGCGACGGCGTCCGGATCGTCGGGCAGCTGTCCGGCGACGGCGCGGGAGGTGGCGCCGACGCGACCGATCGCCCCGGCCAGATCCGCCCCCTCGTCAACCCGCCCGCCCCGCAGGGCGCGGTCCGTGGCGAGCGCGAGCGCCCCGACCTCTCCGGCGAGGTGCTGGGCCGCGTTGGCCACATCCGCCCGGTGCGAGACGCTCGCGAGGCTCTGCCACCCCACGCCCGCCACCGCGAGGGTCATCACCTGGATGGCGCCGAAAGCCCCGAAGACCCGCATCCGAATGGACATGTTCCGCCTCGTCTCACTCTCGGGCGGGTAGACTGGTCATGAAAACTGAAGCCTTTGCTTACGGAGGGCGTTCTCTTTGATTTTGAGGGTGCGTTCGCTTCCGTAATGCTGTAAAGTCTGCCGATTATCATGATGTCTCCGAAAGAGAAATATCGATAGTACTGATGGAGGCCGCCAAAGTCGGGAAAAGCAGCGCGACGTTGGTGGCCTACAGGAAAGGAAATCCACCGGGCAGATGGCACCGATCCCGGGTCGGCGGCCGCCGCCTCTCCGTCCGCCCGTGCGGGCTCGCGGACCCACACCTCGCTGTGAGCGCCAAGCAATTGAGAATAAACTGCTTTCTCACCTCCTCCCTCTCCAGGCGTCAAGCGCTTCATCCTCAAACGCCTGGCGTCGGGCGGAGACATGTGAAGGAGTGAGTCCGCGCGGGAGAGAGAATGCCCTGCGATTCACCAGGCGACGCAAGCATCTGCGCTCAAGACTCTGCCTGTTTGCTCATCTTCGCTTTGTGGGAATCCGCAAGCGGAACGCGGAGAGGGCGTGCGCCTCACCCCACCTCCGCCAGCCGCTTCCTCTGCACCTTCCCGTTCGGCGTGCGCGGCAGCGCCTCCACGAACACCACCGCGCGCGGGCACTTGTAGGCGGCGAGCCGCTCCCCGCACCACGCGATCAGCGCGTCCGGATCCGGCGCCGCGCCCGCCTTCGGCACCACGTAGGCGGCGATCACCCGCACGTCGTCCCGCACGGCGCGCTCGGCCACCGCCACCTCCTGCACGTCCGGGTGCAGGACCAGCGCCGCCTCGACCTCGTTGGGCGAGACCCGGTAGCCGAAGGCGTTCATCAGGTCGTCGTGGCGGCCCTCGAACCAGACGTAGCCGTCCGCGTCGAGCCGGGCGAGGTCGCCGCCCACGAACCACTCGCCGCGGAACACCGCCGCCTCCTCCTCGGGCCGGTTCCAGTAGCCGAGCATCAGCCCCGGATCGGAGCGGTGCACGGCCAGAAGCCCCGTCTCGCCGGGGGGCAGCGGCGTCGGCGGTCCCTCGACCGGCAGGATCGCCACGCGCCGCCCCGGCTGCGGCCGGCCCGGCGAGCCCGGCCGCACCGGCAGCGTCGGGCCGGTCGAGATGTAGGTCGAGACCTCGCTCATCCCCAGCGCCTCGTAGAGGGGCTTGCCCGTGGCCGCCGTCCAGGCGGCCAGGAGGCCCGGGGACAGGGCCTCCCCGGCCGTGATGCCGTGGCGCAGGCGCGACAGGTCGTGGGCGGAGAGGTCGGCGTATTTCAGGATCTGCCGGTAGAGGCTCGGCACCGCCGCGAACAGGGTCGCGCCGTGGCGGGCCATCAGCGCCGGCCACACGGCCGGGTCGCGGGGACCGGTGTAGAGCACCGTCGTCGCCCCCCGCGCCCAGGGATCCTGCATCCCGACGCCGAGCGTGTAGGTCCAGTTCATGGTGCCGGCGTGCAGCACCACGTCGGTCTCGGTGAGTCCGAGCCAGTGGTCGTGCATCGGCCGCCGGCCCCACAGGGCGCGGTGGGCGTGCAGCACGCCCTTCGGCCGGCGCGTCGTGCCCGAGGTGTAGACCAGGGTGGCCGGGTCGTCCGCCGCGGTGTCGGCATAGGCGGGGAGCGCCGGCCCGGCCCGCATCCGCGCCACGTCGGCCGGGCGCAGCACCAGGCGGCCGCCGAGCGACGCCGGATCGAGCGGGCAATCCTCCGACGCCACCACGATGGCGGCCCCGGCATCCTCCATCAGGAAGGCCGCCTCGGCGGGCGTGAGCTGGGGCGACGAGGGCTGCGCCACCAGCCCCGCCGCGAGGGCCGCGAAATACACGATCGCGTAATCCGCGTCGTTGCCCATGCGGATCATCACCCGGCTGCCCGGGGCGAGGCCGAGGCCGGTGAGGCCCGCCGCCACCGCCCGCACCGCCCGGTCGATCTCCCCGTAGCTGTGCACCCGCGCGGCGCCGCCCGCGCCCGCCAGGATCAGGGCCGGCTTGTCGGGGTGGCGCCGCGCCTGCCCGTCCAGGCAGTAGCGCGCGCCGTTGAAGCGGGCCGGAACGGGATCGGGAACGGTCACGGCGGTCTCCGCGGTACGGTTCGTCCCGCCCTCTACCGCATCCGCGCGCACGCCGTCATCCGGGGCGGCCGGACCCCGGCGCGCTCATCCTCGCCGGTCTTCGAATGACCGATGGAAAAGCCTGTCGTCACGCGCCCTCGACGCCGATGACGTGGTCGCGGCCGCCGCGCAGGCCGATGACGCCGTTGAGAACCAGCAGGGCCAGGACGAAGCCGAGGGGCCACGTCCAGCCGCCGCTCCAGCCGCGCAGCGCCGCGGCGATGACCGGCCCGGTGGCGGCGATCGGATAGCCGAAGGCCTGCACCATGCCGGACAGCTGCGCCATGTGGTGCCGGTCGGCGGTCCGCTTGGCGTAGAGGATGCCGGGGATGGCCAGGCCCGCGCCCATGCCCGATCCGAGGATGATCGCCCAGAGCGGGCCGGTCGCCGCGGGGGCGAGAAGGACGCCGAGGATCCCGACGATGCTGAGCGCGATGCTGGCGAGGATGTGGAGGCGGTGGTCGCGCCGGCGCGCGGCGAGCATCGGCCCCACGAAGCCGCCGACCGAGATCCCCACCAGGCTGAGCGCCAGATCGATGCCGGCCGTCGCGGGGGTCGCGCCCTTGTCCACGTAGATCGCCGGCAGCCAGGACAGGGCGACGTAGAAGACCAGGCAGTGGATGCCGAAGAAGGCGACGATGCTCCAGGCGGTCGGGTGCGTGACCAGCCAGTGCCAGGGCCGCGAAGGACCGCCGACGGCCACCGGCTTGCTGCCCGCGCCGAGCAGCGGAAGCAGCGCCGCGAGGGCGAGGATGGCCGGGATGGCCGCGCTTCCCAGCGCGATGGGCCAGGACTCGCCGGCCGCGTGGTAGACGGGCACGGCGAGCGCCGCCATCACGCCGCCCCCCACGCCCATCATCATGGCGTAGACGCCCATCATCACGCCGATCCGGCTGGCGGCGAAGGTCTGCCGGATGAACACGGGCGTCAGCACGTTGAGCGCGGCGACGCCGATGCTGGCGACGACCGTCCCCGCCAGGAGCCCGGACTCGCCGCAGGAGCGGATGAGGATGCCCGCCGTCAGGATGGCGATGGACAGGAACAGCGCGCGCTCCTCGCCGAACCGTCGCGCGAAGACCGCGCCGAGCGGGGCGAACACTCCCATGCAGAGCGGCGGGAACGCCGTCAGCGCGCTCACGACGAGTGGGTCCAGCTTCATGGACGGAAGCAGGGGCCCGACCCCGCCGTAGACGATGCGCAGATTGAGGCACACGAGGACGAAGGCGACGGTCGCCGCCGCGTTGCTCTGTACCCGCCGTGAGATCTCGACGCTTCCATCGGCCATGTCCGACCCTCCTGCAACACGATCCGGATGCACCCCGCCGCGTCCCGGAACCGGGCCGGCGCCCCGCCGCCAGTCCTGATCGGCTATATTATGACTGTCGGTCAGTCAACGCACATGCATGCGTCGAACACGGATCGCGCGCCGCTCCCTCACGGCCTACGGGCGGACTGCGCCTCCGCGAAGGCGTGCCGCACGACCAGGCGCGTCACCATGAGCCCGCAGCAGGCGGCGCCCTGCCAGAACAGCGGCCAGCCGACCGCCGCGGCGACGCGGGCCAGGACGACGGCGACCCGCGTCGCCACCAGCCGGCTGACGCCGGAGAGCCCCGCGTCATTCGTCGCCGGCTGGTTGTCCCGTGCCCAGCCGAGCGTGGCCGCACCGACGATCGCGACGACGCCGTTCGTCCCGGCCGCGCCGATGATCGCGCCACCGCTCGTGGCGGACGTTTCAGGAGCTTGCCTGGGAAAGCCACTGGTCGACGCCAAGCCCAAGGTTCTGACGGTGGGGCTGGACGATCCTTCGGGATGGTCGACGGCCCGATGCGTCAGCATCCTGGGCCGTTGGTCCGATGGGGCGCTTCCTGTTCCCGACGATCCCCGAACTTGCCCCGAACTTGCCCCGAACTTGCCCCGATCGGTGACCGCGGGCGGCGCGTCAGTCGAGCCCCGAGGAACCTGCAGCGCAGGGGGCAAGCCCGCCCGCGGGGCGACCGCGCGGCACGCCCGAGGCTCTCAGCCGTCCCTGGGCGGGTTCGCGCGCAGGCCCGTCCGCGGAACGCGGACCGGGGCCCGACGCAGGATCCCGCGACGCGATCGCGGTCCCCGGGGGCTGACCGGCGGCGTCACTTCCGCTTGCCGGTCCGCGTCTCCTCGACCGCCTCGGCCTTGTCCTCGTCGGTGTCCCCGCCCTGGCCGATGGTCTTGCGGGGGTTGGCCAGGAGGTCCTTCAGGATCGCGCTCAGGCGGTCGCATTCGGGACCGTACTTGTAGGCGTCGAGCACGATCGCGGCGTCGCGGAGGGTGCGCAGGTCCCGCACCGTCTGCTCGTTGGCGGGCTCGCGCAGGGCCGGCACCCGGGCGATCTCGTCGTCGAGGGGCAGCGCCAGGGCCGGGCAGCCGGCGGGCGGCGTCTCGGCCGCCGAGGCGGACGTCGCCACGGTGGACACCGCGAAGCCGGGCGCCGCCGCGAGGGCGGCCGAGAGGAGGATCGCGCGCGTCAGCATGAGGGGGTCTCGCTCCGGGCTCGTCAGAAATGTCCGAGCATCCGGTTGGCGAGGGCCACCACGTCGCTCGGAAAGTAGGGCTTGGGCACGAAGACCGAATCGGCCACGGCCTCGCCCTCCGCGAGCCTATGCCGTCCCCCCGAGGTGTAGACAACCGGCAGGTCCGGGCAGCGATGCCGCGCCGCGCGGGCGAGCGTCACGCCGTCGGTGTTGCGGGCGAGGTCGATATCCGTGAACAGCATGTCGATCTGCTCCCGCTGCAGGATGCGGCCGGCCTCCTCGGCGTCGGCGGCGGTGAGCACCCGGTAGCCCTCGTCCTCGAAGGCGGCCGCGGTCATCTCGCAGATCAGGGCCTCGTCCTCGACCACCAGGACCGTGTCCGGCGGCAGCAGGCGCGAGGGCGGGAGGACCGCGCAGGCAAGCTGGAACATGACGCAACTCCGGATCCAGGCGGCGACGAACGCCTCGATGTCGCCGAATCTGGAACGGCCCCGCCCGGACCCCGTTCACGGCACTTCCGTCGAATTGCGCAGGTTTGGTGAGCGAAGCCTTAACCCTGGCCTCCCGGCGGTGAATCCCCGGCTCCTGGGCCTCGCCCTTGCGCCCGGCGCACCCATGTGACAGGCGGTTCGCACGCCGCCCATTCCCGCAGGGTTCCGCCGCATGAGCGCCACCGCCGCCCCGTCCCTGAGCGAGTCCGTCACCGCGATCGCGGCCGGCGCGCACGTGATCGGGGTGCACTGGCTCGGCGCGCGGGCGGCCCTCGCCCTCGGCGATGGGGCGGTGCTGCTGGCGAGCCCCGACGGGGAGACGCACCGGGTCGAGGCGCATCCCGAGGCCGGCATCCTGGTGGCCGCGGGGGATGGACGGCGCCTCGTCACCGGGGGTGACGACGGGCGCATCGTGGCGATCGCGGCCGATGGCGGCACCGAGACCCTGGCGCGGGCGCGCAACGACGCCTGGATCGACGCCCTGGCGCTGCATCCCGAAGGCGCGGTCGCCTTCGCGGCGGGCAAGCGGGTGGTCGCCCGGGACGCCAAGGGCCGCGAGAAGGAGACCGAGGGTCCCTCGACGGTGCGCGGGCTCGCCTTCGCGCCCAAGGGCTACCGGCTGGCGCTGGCGCATTACAACGGCGCCACCCTCTGGTACCCGAATCTCGACGCCACCCCGGAGGCGCTGACCTGGAAGGGCTCCCACCTCGACGCGACCTGGTCGCCGGACGGTCGCTTCGTGGTCACGAGCATGCAGGAGAACGCGCTCCACGGCTGGCGCCTGCAACCCGACCGCGGCCACATGCGCATGTCGGGCTACCCGGCCAAGGTGCGCTCGGTCTCGTGGTCGGCGGACGGGCACTGGCTGGCGACCAGCGGCGCCGAGGCGGCGATCGTCTGGCCCTTCGACAGCAAGGAGGGGCCGACCGGCAAGGCCCCGCGGGAATGCGGGGTGCGCCCGGCCCGGGTCTCCCGCGTCGCCTTCCACCCCAAGGCGCCGGTCCTGGCCTGCGGCTACGAGGACGGCTGCCTGCTGCTGATCCGCTTCACCGACGCCTCCGAGCTGCTGGTGCGCCCCGCCGTGAAGGGCAGCGCCGTCACGGCGCTCGCCTGGGACCGGGGGGGCGAGCGCCTCGCCTTCGGGGCCGCGGACGGGGCGGCCGGCATCCTGTCCCTGCCGCGCTAAGGGTCGGTGGACCTCCTCTCCGCCTTCCGCCGGAAGCGGCCGGACGCCGCCGGCCGCGCGCGGGTCGCTGCCTGGGCGCGGGCGGCCGGCGGGTTCGACCCCGCGGTGACGCTGGTGGTGAACGAGATCGTCTGCGCCGATCCCGCCTGCCCGGGCACCGAGACGGTGATCCTGATCCTGGCGCCGGGCGCCCGCGCGCGGGCCGTGAAGGTCGCCAAACCCGTCGAGGCGGTCACGGAGGCGGAGGTGGCCGCGGCGCTGGCCTGACCGGCGGCTGCCGCGGCGCAGCGGTCTCGCGGCCAGGAGTGTTGCATCGCATCTACAGCGCTCCGCCGCCCGGCTCTCTAGGACGGACGGGATGCGGGCCGCTCGCGTGCCCGCCCGAGGGCTCCTCGACCATGCCGCGCGCGGCTTCCCCCTCGCCTGATCCGGCCGCCGACGCGGCGGCCCTGCTGCGCCGCATCGGCTTCATCGCCCTGGTGGTGGTGGTGCCGCTGGCCGCGCTCCTCTCGCGACGGGCGATCGTCATCCTGGTGCCGATCGGCGTGGTGATCCTGTGCCTCGCGACGGTGCTCGACGGGGCGGCGCGGCCGGCCCGCCAGGGGCTGCGGCGGGTCCTGCGCACCCGCGCCATGGCGGCGGGCGGGGTGCTCGTCGCCTGGACGGCCCTGTCGATCGTGTGGTCGCCCTTCCCGGGCACCGCGTCGGAGCGGCTCCTCAACGTGGCGATCACGGTGGGGCTGACGCTCGCGGGCTACCTCGCCCTGCCGGACCGGATGCGCGCCGCCAACGCCTACCTGCTGCCGCTGGGCGTCGGCATCGCGGCGATCGCCGCGGTGGCGCTCGGGCTGTTCAGCGGGGCGGCCCTGCGCCTGGGGCTCGACGACGATTCGACCCTGGAGCGCGGCGCCATGCTGCTGGCGCTCCTGGTCTGGCCGGCGGTCGCGTGGCTGCGCTCGCGGCGCCGCGACCTGGAGGGCCTGGCGGTGGCCGTGGCGGTGGCGCTCGCCCTGGTCCTGGCGCCGAGCCCGGTGCCGCTGCTGGCGCTGGCGGCGGGCGCGGCGGCCTTCGCGCTCGCGGCGTGGCGCCAGGAGGTCGGCGTGCGGATCACCGCGGGCGTCGCCGCGGGCCTCGTGGCGCTCGGCCCCCTGGTGCCCTTCGTGCTGCGACCGCTGGCGGCGCCGCTGCTCGGCACCCTGCACCCGCTCTCCCAAGCGCTGAAGACCTGGCAGAAGGTGGTGACGAGCGAGCCCCTGCGCCTCCTCACCGGCCACGGCTTCGAGACGGCCCTGCGCGGGCGGATGGTCGGGATGCTGCCGCCGAGCGCGCCGACCTCGCTGCTGTTCGAGATCTGGTACGAACTCGGCGTGGTCGGGGCCTTCGCGGCCGCCTTCCTGCTGTGGTCGGCGGTGGTGCGCTCGGGCCGCGACCATCCCTCCCTGACGCCGGGCGCCATGGCGACCGCCATGACGGCCTTCGCCTCCTCGTGCCTGGGCATGAGCGCCACGGTGGTGTGGTGGCTCACCAGCGTGGCGGTGGCGGTGCTGGCCTTCATCGCCATCGAGCGCGGCCAGTTCCGCACCAGCCGCCCGAAGGCGAGCGCCCTGCCGCGGGTGCGGGGCAACGGGTAGGGTCGCGTCGGACGAGGTGGGCCCGCGAGGAGCCCGGTCGGTGCCGGCCGCTCGACGCGAGAGGATCCCGTGGGCGTTCCATTCCTGCGGCCGGGGGACCGGATCCGGTTCGTCTCCCCTGCCAGCACCCCCGACAGGGACGAGGTCTCGCGTTGCGCGGCCCGGCTGAGAGCATGGGGGCTCGACGTCGATTGCGGCCGCTTCGTCTTCGAGACGCTCGGCTACCTGGCCGGGACGGATGAGGAGCGGCTGGCCGACCTCGATGCCGCGTTTCGCGACCCGGCGATCCGTGCGGTCTTCGCCACAAGGGGTGGGAAAGGGTCGTACCGGATCGCGGACCGGTTGGATTTCGAGGCCCTGCGACGCGATCCCAAACCTGTCGTCGGCTTCAGCGACATCACGCACCTGCACCTCGCCATCGCGGCGCAGACCGGCCTGCCCGGCGTGCACGGCGCTCTCCTGCCGACGGGCGGTCCGGCGAACGAGCGGGCACTGCGCGAGGTCCTCATGGGGTGCGGCGACATCGTCATCGCGGCGCGAGGCCGGGACTTGACCGCCGCGGTGACCAGGCCCGGCACGGCCCGGGGCCGCCTGCTCGGCGGCAACCTCGACGCGGTCGCGACCGCGGCGGGCTGGGCGCTTCCGTCGCTGCGAGGCGCGATCCTGCTGCTCGAAGCCGTCGACATGCCGATCGGCCAGGTCGACCGGCAGCTGACGATGCTCGCGAAGGCCGGGCACCTCTCGGGCGTCGCGGGCGTTGCGCTCGGGCAGTTCACGGGCTTTGCGCCGAGGCGCGGCGCCGACATCGTCGACCTCCTGACGCATCACCTGCACGGGTTGCAGGTGCCCGTCCTCGGTGGGCTTCCCCTTGGGCATGGCGAGGAACCGCTGAGCGTGCCGGTGGGAATCGCGGCGACGCTCGATGTCGGCGCCGGCACCCTGACGGTTCACCGCTGATCGACGGACCCCGCGGGGCTGAAGACCGCGCGGACGCCGCCCCGCCCGAACCTGGATGCGCCCCTCCGCCCGTGAGCCTCAAGCGGCGCCGCGCGGTCGGCAGATCGGAGACCGCCTCCCGTGACACCGTCCTCAACCCCACACCGGGTGGACCTCGATCCAGAACCCTGTCCGCGGGGCCGCCTCACCGGTCGGCCGTCGGCGGCTCCCGCTCAACGCCGCTCCTCGATCTGATCGAGATAGGCCCCGTAGCCCTCGGCCTCCATGTCGTCGCGATGAATGAATCTCAGCGCGGCCGAATTGATGCAGTAGCGCAGACCGCCGCGGTCCCTAGGGCCATCCGGGAAGACGTGCCCGAGATGACTGTCGCCGTGCGTCGAACGGACCTCGGTGCGGATCATCCCGTGCGTGGCATCGCGCCGTTCGGCCACGTTCGCAGGCTCGATGGGCTTAGTGAAGCTCGGCCAGCCGCACCCCGATTCGTACTTGTCGGATGAGGCGAACAGGGGCTCCCCCGACACGATGTCGACGTAGAGGCCCGGTTCCTTGTTCTCCAGATACGCTCCGGTCCCGGGCCGCTCGGTGCCGTTCTGCTGCGTCACGCGGTACTGCTCCGGGGAGAGCCGGGCGATCGCTGCGGCGTTCTTCTCGTAGGCTGGCATGTCCCGCTCGGTGCGCTGTTGGTCGAGGCCCCCATATGGGCTCCGCCGCCGGCGCGCGCGAGGGCGCGCGGCTCGGGAGGGAGCGCCGTCGCGACCGCGCGGAGAATGCCCTCGGCGAGCGCGGGCCGCCTCACCGCGGGACGACGCCGCGGACCTGAACCGGCGCGCCGCTCGCGCCACCGCCGCCGCGGTTCCCGCCGACCCTCTCGGACAAGCCCGGGTCCGCGCGCCGGGGCGCTCCCTCGAGGCCGCGGGGCCGGGCGCTCCGGGATTATGTCGATGGCAGCTGGAAAGGACGCGGCGATGGCCCGCTCCCCGATCCCTCCGCGGGGCTCGCTGTTCCGGCCGTACTTCCTCGTCCTGTTCGCCGCTGTGGCCGTCCCGCTGCCCGTTATCGCCATCGCGCGCGGCCGGTTCCGCACCAGCCGCCCGAAGGCGAGCGCCCTGCCGCGGGTGCGGGGCGAAGGGGAGAGTCCAAACCCAATCCGCTCGACCATGTTAGCGTCTGCCGGGACCCAAAGCGAAGGCACAAAAAAGCCGGCCTTGAAACTATTAATTAATCTGCACACTCTAACTCATATTGGGTCCATACAAAGATAGAAATTTAAAAAAGTAACGCCTCATGTGCGACTTAATTTCAAGATTGGTCCACAGGTGAGCTCCTTACGAGGAGCGAGCGACGCGTCCGTCATCACCATCTTCAGCGTCGCCCTTCCGGTCCTGGCCATGGGCTCAATCGGCACGTTCGAGATTGCCGAGGTGCTGAACACGAAATCCAAGCTCCAGACCATCGTCGATACGGCGGCGTTGAACGGCGCCGGCGAACTCGGCGTCGACCTCTCCACGACCACCGCCGATCGCGCCCAGGCCTTCGCCGACAGGCTCGCCGACCCACTCAGGCTGCGCTGGTCGGTGACATCTTCCGCCACGCTCGACACCGCGGCCCGGTCGGTGACCGTCCATCAGGACGCCCATCGCGGGTCCTTCTTCGGCAGCCTGCTGCCACCGGGCGGGTGGAACCTGAGCGCCACCGCCACCGGGATCCGGACCGCTGGCACTCCCTTGTGCGTGCTGGGGATTCAGAGTGGGGGAAGTCAGGTCGTCAGCCTCAGCGGGAGCGGTGTCCTCAGTGCCGCGGGATGCCTCGTTCAGAGCAACGGCGACCTCGTTGCGGCGAGCGGCACGTCCGTGAGTGCGGGTGCGGCGCGCACGGTGGGAGCGGCATCCGGGTCGATCAGCCCCGCTCCGGTCACGCAGGCCCCGTCGATCGCCGATCCGTTCGCGGCGATGAGCATCGCAGTCCCAACGCAGTGCGACGTGGCACTCACGTCGAGCACTGTTTACTTGAACCCAGGCACTCACTGCGGAGACATTTCCCTCGCTGGAAATAGCAATATAGTTCTGATGCCTGGGGAGCATTACTTCGTAGGCAGCTCGATAAAGATGGCGGGCAACTCGCAGATTTCCGGAACAGATGTCGTCATGATCCTCAAAGGTTTTACATCGATCGCGTTCCACGGAAATGCTTCCGTGACGCTTGAGGGTCGCAAGAGTGGATCGTACGCTGGGTTCGTGTTCGTAACAGATCGCTCTCTAACCGGAGTGGTCGATCTTTCCGCAACGAACGTTCGCAAGTTGCATGGAACCGTATACGTACCGAGTGCGACACTCGCCGTAAGTGGTAAAGGTAACAAGGTTTCCGACCAATCGCCATGGACTGTCGTTGTTGCCAAGCAAATTCAAGTTGATGGGTCGGCGACGCTCTACATCAACAGTAATTATGCTGGAGCGTCGGTGCCCGTACCGCAGGGTGTCGGACCGAGTACGGCATCGGGAGGGATTCGTCTGTCTCAATAGTCGCGCGACGATGCCGTCGTGCTCAGAGGTCTCGTCAGGGCGAAGATCGGGCGCCGCCGCCCGGACCCAACTGGCCGCACGATCGCGCTTGCGTGAAATGTAAATTTTAGCAACATGGTTGCGCGCGTGAAGTCTCTGACCGATCCCGCGCCGATGCTTCGGCGCGAAGTCATCAGATTATCGATATCTCAGATGGATGTTTTGCAGTTGCCAACACGATCGATCCAGACGGGACGTCCTTCAGAACTGGCTTTATGAGCCACGCGGAGGTGGATGACCCGATTGAAGGCTCGCGGGCAATCATGGTGGCTGGGGTGCCCTGGTGAGCCTTGCCTTTCCTCAGCAACCTGATTTCCTCCGTCTGGATCTGCTGCTGCCCCTGGCGCGCAAGCCGTCTCACGAACGGGGCTAAGGTCCATCTGGACTCGGCTCGGGATGCACCCGAGCTCGGGTCCCATGACGACGGGAGCGGACGTCGTTCAGCGTGAAGCCTCAGACCTGCTCTCGACTTCGATCCTGCAGCATTCTCCGACGAGTCCGCGCCTTCGTCGTCGACGAAGGCTCTCGCTGTCCTGGAGGTGGCACCGGGCGCCGGAGCGCGCTCACCTCGCTTCCATGCACGCCGGGCGCGCCTTCGAGGATTCGGTGGGTTGGCGCCACTCTCCCCTCCGGGCCATCATCGCCGCACGATCGACGCTCTCGGACCATTCCGGGCCCGCGCGCCGCGGCGCACCCTCGAGGGCGCATGGCCGGGCGCTCCGGGACTGTGTCGATGGGGGCTGGAAAGGACGCGGCGGTGGCCCGCTTCCCGATCCCTCAGCGTCGTGCGCCCGGCGGGATCCCGCGTCGCGGTCATGACGGTCCCGATGATCCGGGCGACCTTCAGCCACCGGGTCTCGGCCGCGCGCAGGATCGACGCGTCGATGTCGTGCCGCTCGGCCCGCACGACGATGGCGGGCTGCTCCACGGTGGCGCTCCCATCCCGGCTCAGCCCGCCTGCGCCTCGATCCGCGCCATGTCGGCATCCGACAGGCCGACATGGTGGCCGATCTCGTGGACGAGCACGTGGGTGACGAGGGCGCCGAGCGTCTCGTCGTGGTCGGCCCAGTAGTCGAGGAGCGGGCGGCGGTAGAGCCAGACCATGTTGGGGAACTGCCCCGTGGCGAGGGCCGCCGCGCCCCCGCCCTGCGCGAGGCCGGTGCCGCGGAACAGGCCGAGCAGGTCGAACTCGCTCTCGCAGCCCATCTCGTCGAGGGTCTCGTCGTCCGGGAAGTCCTCGACCCGGATCACCACGCCCTCGCAGAGCCGCCGAAAGCCCTCCGGCAGCCGCGCGAAGGCCGCCTCCGCCAGGGTCTCGATGGCGGCGAGGTCGGGCGCCCGCGCGGTGCTCCAGTCCGTCATCCCCAGAGCCTCAGCTGAACGCCGAGCCACCACGCCATCGCGACGCATGCGAGCGCCCCGAGGCCGCGGCCGATCCGCCGGCCCCAGACCTCCATCGGGTCGCTCTCCCCGTCATGTCCCGCCGGGCTCATCGGGCGAGCGTGGGCGCGACCCGCTCGGCGAGGAAGCCCGCGAGGTCGTTGGTGATGTGGTCGATGTGCGGGGCGCGCACGGCCTCCTGCTCGAACGGGTCGCGGAACGGGTCGACGGTGCGGGGCACCACCAGCACCGTCGCCATGCCGAGGTCGTGGGGCACCACGAGGTTCTTGGCGATGTCCTCGAACAGGGCCGAGCGGGCCGGATCGACCCCGTGCCGGTCGAGGAAGGTCTCGTAGGCGGAGCGCTCGGGCTTGGGCACGAAGCCCGCCGCCGCGATGTCGAACACGTCCTCGAAATGGTCGAGGATGCCGAGCTTGGCCGCCACGTTCTCCGCGTGGCGCCGCGAGCCGTTGGTGAGGATCAGCTTGCGGCCCGGCAGCGCCTCGATCGCCCGGCCCAGCGCGGGGTTGAGCGCGATGCCCGAATGGTCGATGTCGTGGGCGAAGTCGAGGAAGTCGTAGGGGTCGACCTCCCACTCGTCCATCAGCGCCCGCAGGGTCGTGCCGTAGCGGTGGTAGAAGTACTTCTGCAGGGCGCGCGCCGAGAGCCCGTCGATCCCGAACAGGTTCATCACGTAGAGGGTGATGCGCTCGTCGATCTGCGGCCAGACGCGGGCGTCGTGCGGGTAGAGCGTGTTGTCGAGGTCGAACACCCAGGTGTCGACCCCCCCGAAGCCGCGGGCGTTCGGGGCGGTGAGGTGGCTCTCGCTCGGAAGGAACACCGTCTGGTCCATTCGACGCGAAGGGGGCCCCACGGCCCCCGGGCATCCAAGATAAGCGTCCCCGCCCGGAAAGGAAGCGGGGAAACGCGTCAGACCGCGCTGCGGCGGATCAGCGTGCCGGCGCCGTAATCGGTGAACAGCTCCAGCAGCACCGAGTGCGGGACCTTGCCGTCCAGGATGACCACCGCCTCGACGCCCTGCTCGATCGCGTAGATGCAGGTCTCGATCTTGGGGATCATGCCGCCCGTGATGGTGCCGTCGGCGATCAGGCGGCGGCAATCCTCGACGGAAAGTTCCGGGATCAGCTTCTTGTCCTTGTCGAGCACGCCCGGCACGTCGGTGAGGAGCAGCAGGCGCTTGGCGCGCATCGCGCCCGCGATCGCCCCCGCGAAGGTGTCGGCGTTCACGTTGTAGGTCTGGCCGTCGGAGCCCACCGCCACGGGGGCCAGCACCGGGATCAGCTCGGCCTTCAGCACCGCGTCGAGCACCGCCCGGTTGACCCGCTCCGGCTCGCCGACGAGGCCGAGATCCACGTGGCGCTCGATGTGCGAATCGGGATCGACCACGGTGCGGGTGGCCCGGCGGGCCTGCACCATGTTGCCGTCCTTGCCGCACAGGCCGATCGCCTTGCCGCCCTCGGCCGAGATCCAGCCGACGATCTGCTTGTTGATCGAGCCGGCCAGGACCATCTCGACCACCTCGACGGTGGCCTCGTCGGTGACGCGCAGGCCCTCGCGGAACTCCGACTTGATGCCGAGCCGGTCGAGCATGCGGCCGATCTGCGGCCCGCCGCCGTGGACGATGACCGGCTTGAGGCCGGACTGCTCCAGCAGGACGACGTCCTCGGCGAAGTCCTCCGCGGCCGCCCGGTCGCCCATGGCGTGGCCGCCGTACTTGATGACGACGATCTCCTCGTCGTAGCGCTGCATGTGGGGCAGCGCCTGCACCAGCACCTCGGCGCGCACGTGAACGTTGGGCAGCGCGTCCTCTTTCTGGCTCATCGTGACGACGTCCCTCTCGATCGGCCCCGTCCGCTCGGGGGCGGCGGGTTCTAGCGCAGGATGCCGGGGGCCGGAAGCCGCGGCGCCCGCATCCAGGCCGCTGCCCGGCGCGGAAGGCCGCGTGTAGGGACGGCTCTGCGACGGGATGATGACGGGACAGGGCTGTGGCGGCAGCCCGTCCGGTCGGTGACGCCCGTTCAAGGCCGCGGGCCGGTGGGTTCCGCTCGTTCGGCACGGAACGGCGCACGATTCGGGGTTTCAAGGCCATGCTGTTGCTGCGCAAGATCTTCGGGGCGCTCGGAGCGTGGACCGTGCTGAAGCAGAGCCACCTGCTCGCCATCTGCTTGGGGCTTCCGGTCGCGAATCATGCGTCAGCGCGGGGCGGGCATCCCCTGCTGCTCCCGCCGCGCCGGTGCGGGTCTGTTTGGGAGACGCCGCTCAGGCGGTGTGTTGCTCGATCGCGTCGATGCGGTCGGGATAAAAGGCGAGGCGGCTCTCGATCTCGGCCACGGCGCCGTAGGGCGCCTCGTAAGTCCAGACCGCATCAACCGACCTCTCGCCGCCGGCAGGGATGCTGAAGGAGGATGCCTCGCCCTTATACGGGCAGTCGGTCGTCGTCTCGGAGCGGGCCAGCGCTGCCATATCCACGTCTTTGCGCGGAATATACGGCACGGGCGGATAGCTCGCCTCGCGCAGGGTGAGAGCCTCTGTGGTGTCCGCGATCACACGTCCGCCCACGATGACCACCACGCGGCCGTCGTTCGGCTCGAGGGTGATCGGGTGATCGGGTCCGGGACTCTTGATGGGGCGCTCGGTCATGATGATCTCCTGGTTCGGACTGCTTCAGAGCTTGGAGCCGCCGTCGACCCGCAGCGTGTCACCCGTCACCCAGCGGGCGGCGTCGGAGGCGAGAAAGGCGATGGCACCGGCGATGTCGTCGGGCCGGGCCACGCGCTTGAGCGCCTGCATGCCGAGAGTGAACTCACGGCCGGCGTCGGTCTTGGCAAAGCTCGACATGTCGGTCTCCACCACGCCCGGAGCGACGGCGTTCACCCGCACGCCCCGGGCGCCCAAGTCCAAGGCGAGGTGCCTGATCAAGGTATCGATCGCACCCTTGGTCGCCGCATAGGCCGACAGGTTCGCCACTGCGGCGTGTGCCGCCAGCGAAGACGTGAAAACGACGCTGGAGCCCTCCCTCAGGATCGGCAGCAGCTGCTGGACAAGGAAGAACGGGGCGCGGACATTGACGGCGAACAGTGCGTCGAAGTCCTCGAGCGTTGTCTCCGCGATCGTGGCAGCCTTGGAGATGCCGGCGTTGGCGACCAGGATATCGAGGCGGTCGCCGACGACGTCTCGCACCTTGGCGGCGAGCTTATGCGCGCCCAGGGGATCGGAAAGGTCGGCTCCCACGGCTTCCGCCCGACCGCCCGCAGCCTTGATCTGATCGACGACGGACCGCGCTTCTGCGGCGTTGCGACCGTAATGGACGATCACTTGTGCGCCCATCTTGGCGAGCGCCAAGGCGGCGGAACGACCGATGCCGCGCGAAGCACCGGTGACGAGTGCCGTCTTTCCGTTGCACGGTGTCATGACGAGCTTCCTTTCGACGGATCAAGTGATGTCGATCGGGTGCGCCGGGGCGCATCCGACTGACCCCGAGGCATCAAGCCCCGTCACGCGTCCAGGAACAGGGCCGCGTGGGCCAGGAATAGCTCCGGATACTGGTAAAATGGCGCGTGGCTGGAATCCGGGTAGATGATGAGCTGAGCATTCGGCAGTTTTTGCTGCAGTGTGAAGCCGTTGATCGTGGGGATGATCAGGTCGTTGCTGCCATCAACCACGAGCACCGGATGATGAATGTGGGCCAGGTAGTCCCACACGCCGTCGGTCTTCTGGTTCGAGGTGACGATCGCCGCATACTGCGCGGCGGCGGACGCCTCACTGACTTCCGGGACGCGGTCCTGACGACGGAACTTGCGTTCGAGGTATTTCAATCCGGCTGCGCGGCCCGCCGCATTGGGCAGGAAATGCGCCGCGATCCAGAGGTGCTCGGGAGGGTCGTAGGTGGCCGAGAAGATCTCCGCGGACTTGCTGGCGGCGGTGTCGCCGCCGCGCGGCCCGGTGCCCACCAGGATCAGTTTGCGCACGAGATCGGGCGCCTGCACGACGATCTCCTGCGCGACCTTGCCGCCGACCGAATATCCGAGGATGTCGGTCTTGCTGATCCCGAGCGCCTCGATGAAGGCGATGGCGTCCGAGGCCATGGCCGGAATGCTCGCAGGGGTTTCCCCTGAACTGGCGCCGATGCCTGCGTTGTCGAACAGAATGACTTCACGATCGCGAGCCAACCCATCGGTGATGGCCGGATCCCAATGATCCATCGTGCCGCGATAGTGAATGTTCATGACAATCGGGACACCGCCAGTTCTGCCGAACCGCCGATAAGCGAAGCGAATGCCGTTGGCCTCGGCGAATTGGGTCGGGGCTGTGTCGTGTGTGAAGATGGTCATGGCGAAATTCCTTGATGCGGGTGATGTTCAGACGGCCGTGCGGCCGCCGTTCACGCTGAGGGTGTGGCCGGTGACGAACGAGGACTTGTCAGAAGTCAGGAACAAGATCGCGTCGGCGAGTTCTTCGGGCTTGGCCGCCCTGCGCAGCGGGATTGAGCCGAGCAATCCCGCCTTGCGGTCCTGCGAGCCGGTGAAGCGATCGAGCATTCCGGTCTTGACCGGCCCGGACGCGACCGCGTTGACGCGGACGCCGAACGCGGCGGCCTCGAGAGCGCCGGATTTGGTCAAGCCTTCGACGGCATGTTTGCTGGCGACGTAAAGCGACGCGTTCGCAGCGCCGCGGCTGCCCATGGTCGAAGAGACGTTGACGACGCTGCCGAAGCCTTGGGATTGCATGGCGCGCAATTCGTGCTTCATGCAGAGCAGCACGCCGAGCACGTTGGTATCGAACGTTGCGGCGTAAGCCTCCGGCGTCTGGTCGACGACCGGGCCGGCGCTGCCTTCCGTGCCGGCGTTGTTGACCGCCGCGTCGATGCGGCCGAAGCGGGCGACGGCTCCCTCGATCAAAGCCCGGACCTCCGCCTCGTCGCGGACGTCCGCCCGGATGAATTCAGACTGCGCGCCGAGGGCACGAAGTTCGGTCTGCAAGGCCGCGCCGGTCTGGGTGTTTCGGCCGGAGACAACGACGCTGTAGCCCTCGCGCGCGGCGGCGAGCGCGGTCGCGCGACCAATGCCTGCCAAGGCACCTGTGATCAGGATGACCCGGTTGTCCATTCTCAGCTCCTTGGCGAAATATAAATCGCATAGATACTTGCGAAGACTCGTATCCGGCGCCTGTGCGTGCCGTTTCAACGCGTCTCACGGGAGATCAAGATAGGTCTTGCTTGCGCCCGTGAGAAAGACTTTGTAGGGTCGCGAGCCATATCGAGGAGGCATGGCTCGGCATGGAGCTCCGGCATCTCCGCTACTTCATCGCCGTGGCCGAGGAGGGAAGCGTCACGCTCGCCGCCGAGAGGCGGCTGCACACCGCTCAGCCTTCTCTCAGCCGCCAGCTCCGGGATCTGGAAAGCGAAGTCGGCACGCCGCTTCTCACGCGCGGCGCGCGTGGCGTTGACCTCACGGAGGCCGGGCGCGCCTTCCTTGTCCACGCGCGCCTGGCGGTCGGCGAGGCTTCCGAAGCGGTCAAAGCCGCCCGTCGCGCGGCTCGCCCATCGAAGGCGGTTTTCTCCGTGGGTTTCCTGACGGGGCAAGAGGTCGACTGGCTTCCCCACGTCACACGCATCTTGAGAGCTGATCTCCCAAAGATAGAATTCAAGGTGACAAGCCTGTACTCGCCAGATCTCGCTGACGCGCTCCAGAACGGCGAGCTTGATCTTGGCTTTCTTCGCGTCGAGCCAAGGCAAGATGTGATCTATCAAGTGATCGCGAAGGAGCCAATCGTCGTGATCCTGCCAAGTGATCACCGATTGGCTGAAGAAAGCGAGATCGATCCGAAAGCGCTCGGTGGCGAGGTGCTGGTGGGTTTCTCCGACATCGCGAGCGTGCTGCGAAGCGTGGTCGAGGATTATCTGCGGGAGCAGGGCGTGGACCTCACGCCCAGCCACCGTATCGAGAACTTCGCCACGGGCTTGTCGCTGGTCGCTTCGATACGCGGAGTCGCGCTTTTGCCGGCTTATGTCGAGGCACTCCTGCCCTGGTCGGTTGTGAGCCGGCCGCTCAAGGGAACGCCACCGACCATCGATTTGGCCGTTGGTTACCGGTCGGACAATTCTTCACCCGTATTGAAGACCTTTCTTGCTGGGCTTGACCAGCTTATCGCTGCAGGGCCGGCCGGAACACGTCAGACCCGGTGACACGTGGCTCCGATTGGGGTGCATTCACAGCAAACCGATAGTGCCGGTTCCCACTCGCATGCCCATCCGGGACGCTCGCGTGAGCCCCGAATGGGGCCCGCCGCCTGCACTGCGTCCGCGAGCTAGAGCATTTTCCGACGAAGTGGATACCGGTTTGTCGCAGGAAATCCGTAAAAATCAAGGATATAGAGCGATGTCCGGGCGCAAATTGATCGAATACTGCTCTAGAATGTCAGTAAAGCCACCCCTGCCGGACAGATCTCAATGCCGTCGATCACCGACGCACTTGACGCGAGAGTCCGACTGGACGTCCTTGATCGTGGCGGTGAGGGTGGCCGCAGCACCGATCACATGAAGCGTCCGTACGACGCGCCGTCAACGCGGCCCCGCGCCGATCCGTGCTGACGCTCACGGGGAACGCGCCTCACCGCCGGTGACCGCCGCCACCGCGCCCTCCGCCCCGAGGAGCCGGTCGCTCTCGTCCTTGAGCGCCACGCCGGTCAGCCCCCGGCGGAAGGCCTCGCCGAGCAGCCAGTGCAGTTTGAAGGCCGCCACCTCCGGCCGCAGGCCCGCGCCGCGGATGTTCGACAGGCAGTTGCGCTCCGCGTCCGTCCGGCCGGGACGCGGATCGAAGGTGAGGTAGACCCCCAGGCTGTCGGGCGAGGACAGGCCCGGCCGCTCGCCGATCAGCACCGCCACCGCCCGGGCGCGCAGGGCCGCCCCGACCGCGTCGCCGAGCGCCACCCGGGCCTGCTCGGCCACGACCACCGGCCCCAGGCTCCAGCCCGAGGCGGCGAGGGCGGGCGCCAGCGCCGCCAGCAGCGGCACCGCCCCCGCGTGCACCGCCCGGGCCGAGAGCCCGTCCGCCACCACCAGGGCGAGGTCGACGGGGGACCCAGCCGCGGCGGCGAGGCGGGCCTCGCTCGGCCCGTCGAGCCTCCGCCCCAGATCCGGCCGGCGCAGGTAGGTGGCCCGGTCGGGTGCCGCCGAGGCGACGGCGACCACCGGACACCCCAGCCCCGCCACGCCCGCCCGCAGGGCCGCGACGTCGAGCGCCGCGTGGACCGCGTCGCGGGCCTGGGCGTGGGCGAGGGCGAAGGACAGAACCTCCCGGGTCGGCAGGCCGGATCCGGCCCGGCCGAGCCCGATCCGGGCCGGGGTGAGGGCGCGCAGCCGCGCCCAGGCCTCCTCCCACGAAGCTCCTTCGGGGTTCATGCGGCGCGCCCCGGCGCCGCCGCGAGCAGCGGCGCGGCGCCCCCGGGCAGCAGCGCCCCCTCGGCATCCGTCAGGCCGATCCGCGCGAGCCAGGCGGCGAATTCCGGCGCCCGCTTCAGGCCGAGCACCTCGCGCAGGTAGAGCTGGTCGTGGAAGGACGTCGACTGGTAGTTCAGCATCACGTCGTCGGCCCCCGGCACGCCCATGACGTAGCTCACCCCCGCCGCGCCGAGCAGGGTCAGCAGCGTGTCCATGTCGTCCTGATCGGCCTCGGCGTGGTTGGTGTAGCAGACGTCGCAGCCGAGCGGCACGCCCATCAGCTTGCCGCAGAAATGGTCCTCCAGCCCGGCCCGGATGATCTCCTTGCCGTCGTAGAGGTATTCGGGCCCGATGAAGCCCACCACCGTGTTGACGAGGAGCGGCCGGAAGGCGCGGGCCACCGCGTAGGCGCGCGCCTCCAGGGTCTGCTGGTCGATCCCGTGATGGGCGTTCGCCGAGAGGGCCGAGCCCTGGCCGGTCTCGAAATACATCACGTCGTCGCCCAGCGTGCCCCGCTTGAGCGAGAGCGCCGCCTCCCGGGCCTCGGACAGCAGCGGCAGGGTGACGCCGAAGGAGGCGTTGGCGGCCTGCGTGCCGGCGATCGACTGGAAGACGAGGTCGACCGGCACGCCCCGCCCGATCGCCTCGAGCGTGGTGGTCACGTGGGTGAGCACGCAGCCCTGGGTCGGGATCGCGAGGCGGGCGATGAGGTCGTCGAGGAGGTGCAGGAGCCGCGTGATCGCCTGGACCGAGTCCGAGACCGGGTTGATGCCGATCACCGCGTCGCCGCAGCCATAGGCGAGCCCGTCGAGGATCGCCGCCGTGATGCCCGCCGGGTCGTCGCCCGGATGGTTGGGCTGGAGCCGCACCGCCATCGTGCCGGGCAGGCCGATCGTGTTGCGGAAGCGGGTCACGACCCGGCACTTGCGGGCCACCAGGATCAGGTCCTGGTTGCGCATGATCTTCGAGACCGCGGCGGCGACCTCCGGGGTGATCCCGGGCGCGAGCCGCGCGAGCGTCGCCGCGTCCGCCTTGAGCAGGACCTCGCGGAAATCGCCGACCGTCAGGTGGGCGATGCCCGCGAAGGCGGCGGCGTCGTGCGTGTCGAGGATCAGCCGGGTGACATCGTCCGCCTCGTAGGGGATCAGCGGCCGGGCCACGATGTCGCGCAGCGGCACCTCGGCCAGGCACCAGCGGGCCGCCACGCCCTCCTCGGCGCTGCCCGCCGCGAGCCCCGCGAGGCGGTCGCCCGAGCGGACCGGGCTCGCCTTCGCCATCAGCTCGGCGAGGTCCGCGAACACCCAGCTGCGGGGGCCGACGACGTGGCGGTAGGCCATGCGGGATCTCCTGCCCGAGCCCAGTCTAGAGGCTGTTATGGCCCGTAGACAGGTGTTGTGTCGCGTCAGCGACGTCCAGCCCGGCAGGAGGCCAGGAGAGGCAAGGCTGGCTGCCTTGCCTCTCCTGGCCGACGCCGCGGATGGCGTCGCTCACGCGACCCTGCGGGCTGTCCGGGGTGGGGCTCCGGGTGCGTCGCCGGCCTTGCCGGTAGCCCCGC
The DNA here is from genome assembly GCF_054052225.1 of Methylobacterium sp. JK268. NCBI lineage: Bacteria > Pseudomonadati > Pseudomonadota > Alphaproteobacteria > Hyphomicrobiales > Methylobacteriaceae > Methylobacterium > Methylobacterium sp. JK268. The sequence goes on from NZ_JBSVZN010000018.1 coordinate 39,208, forward strand.
TACCGGCTGCACCCGGCTCCTGCCCGGCGCCCAACCCTGGACAGCACAACACCTGCCTACGGGCCATAACAGCCTCTAGGGCAGGGCCAGCCCGGGGTGCAATCGGGGCGGTCCAAGCGGTTGATTTCGCGGCCTTTCCCGCCCCCCGCCGGCGCCTCGGCCGGATGGAGCGGCCGGGGGCTTCCGGCCTCCTACCCCGGGGGAGTAAGATGCGGTGATCCGGCCCTGGCCCGGCCGCTTCGGCGAACTACTTACGGTGGGGACGCGTCGCCGGAACGGCTTTTGCATCGCAGCGAGCGTGACCGGATCGGGCTCGCGGCACGGCGCCGGCGTGGGAGGACGCACATGCATCGCTACTTCTTCGACATCGAGGCGGAGGGATTCGGCGCGCGGGACGAGGTCGGGGTGGTCCTGACCGACATGCGGGCGGCGCGGGCGGAGGCGATGCTGGCCCTGCGCTCCTGCGCGAGCGCGCCCCTGCCCTGCGGCGAGGTCGAGGACCTCGCCCTGTCGGTGCGCGACGAGACCGGGCGGACCGTGATGCGCCTCGCACTCGGTGCCCTGGCGATGGCCGAGACCGCCGCGCCGGTGGGCGTGGCGGCCTGACGGACGGGCCGTCCCGCCGCTCCGGTCACTTCACGCCGGCGACCTTCTCCCGGATGGTGTAGGAGCCGGTCTTCTCGCCGACACTCTGCGCGACCCCCTCGGCCAGCGGCGCGAGGCGGCTCGCCTGGATGTCGAAGACGCCGGAGAGGCCGGTGAACTTGCCGGTCCCGCCGATCCACTCGCCCGTTCCCTTCAGGCGCGGCGCCATCGGCTGCGCGGCGAACGTGTACTTCTCGTAGACATGGTCGCCCTGGGCGTCGACGTAGTCGCAGTAGCCCTCGTTCTCGAAGGTCTTCGCCTCGGCGTCGAAGATCGCGCTGCTGCTGCAGCGCCCCGCCATGTTGTGGAGGAGCGCGCCGCCGGTCTGGTTCACCGCCGCCATGATGCTGACCCCGGCGGCGCTGGTGCGGGACGGACCGATCTGCACCGGCTTGCCCGGGGCCGGGTTCACGGAGGTGTAGGTGATCCGAAAGCTGCCCTCCCGGGGCAGGTCCTCCGCCGCGGCGGGCCCGGCGAGGGCCGCGACGGCGAGGAAGGCGAGCGGAGCGGCGAGGCTGTGGCGCATGAGGTTTCCTCCGGCTGCGACGTTTGTCTCGTGGACCGGCGGCCGGCGGGGTTCGACCCGCCATCCGGCCTCTCCGGCGGGACGCGGCACGGCATCGGGGCTCGATGGCCCGCGACGCCGCACCGGCCGCGTCTCCTTTCGACGCGCCGACAATCAAGTCCAGACGGAATGCGGGCGTCATCCGCCGAATGGATGATCTCGCAAGGTCAGAGTCAGTCGGTTGGCCCTGCAGTGCAACGATCGGAACTATGGCTGACTTGATCTGACCGAGTGCATTGCTGACCGCTACGTCGTCCGAGCGGCAGATGCACGGGGTTGGACCGGGTGCGTTGGAGCCGCCCCGACCGGACGAGCGGCCGCCAGCACGCTCGCGGCGCCGCACGAGGGCGCGGCGCCGCGAGTGCAGTCCGGTCGGTGACGTCAGATCAGCGGCTTGCCGCCCGTCACCGCGATGGTGGCGCCGGAGACGTAGCTCGCCTCCTCTGCGGCCAGCAGCACGTAGGCCGGGGCGAGTTCGCAGGGCTGGGCCGGGCGCTTCATCGGCACCTGCATGCCGAACTGCTCGAACTTCTCCCGGGGCATCGTCGAGGGGATCAGCGGCGTCCAGACCGGCCCCGGCGCGACGCAGTTCACCCGGATGCCCTTCTCGGCGAGCAACTGCGCCAGGCCGCCGGTGAAGTTCTGGATCGCCCCCTTGGTGGTCGCGTAGGCGAGGAGCTGCGGGCTCGGCGTGTCGGCGTTGATCGAGGTGGTGTTCACGATCGCCGATCCCGGCCGCATGTGGGGCAGGGCGGCCTTGGTCAGGTAGAACATCGCGTGGATGTTGGTGCGGAAGGTGACCTCCCACTCCTCGTCGGAGAGGTCCTCGACCGACTGCACGGTGGCCTGGTGGGCGGCGTTGTTGACGAGCACGTCGACGCGCCCGAACGCCGCCACCGCCTTCTCGACGATCGCCCGGCAATGGGCCGGATCCTTGATGTCGCCGGGCACCAGCACCGCCTTGCGGCCGGCCTCCTCGACGAGGCGGGCGGCGTCGCGGGCGTCGTCGTGCTCGTCGTAGTAGCTGATCAGCACGTCGGCCCCCTCGCGGGCGAAGGCGAGGGCGACCGCCTTGCCGATGCCGCTGTCGGCGCCCGTGATGATCGCCTTGCGGTCCTGCAGGCGCCCGCTGCCGCGGTAGTGGCTCTCGCCGTAATCGGGCCGCGGGTCCATCTCCGCGTCGCGTCCCGGCATCGGGATCGGCTTCTGGCGGTCGAAGGGCGGCTTGGGGAAATCCGGCATGGATGAACTCCTGACGCAACGCCACGGGAGGGCCGCGGCGCGCGCGCCGCGGCCGGGATTCACGGGTTCAGAAGCGTCCGCCGCTGTTCGGCCGGCAGCGGCCGTCGGCGATCTTGAAGTTCGGCGGGTCGCAGGGGACGAGGTCCGCCTCGCACCATTTCTGGCAGACCTGCGGGCCGACGCGCGGCGGGTAGTCGCCGTAGCCGGCGCCCCCGCGGAGGCTGCCGGTCACCTCAGGCCCGTCGCCCGGGTGGGCGCGGCCGTAGGGCTGGGCGTGGCCGGGACCGGCCGCGAGCAGGAGGGGGGCGAGCAGAAGGCCGACCGCGCAGGCGCGCATCACGAGAGCTCCGGGGAACAGATGGCCGCCCGTCCGGTGCGGGCGCGATGCAGCACCAACCGGCTCGCGCGGGGCCTGTTCCGCGGGCGGGACGCCGCACGGGAGCGGGCCCCCGGGGGCGGGAGGGGATTGCGGCCGTCTCTCGCCGGGACCGCCCGCGCGGGGGACCTCCCGCGCGGGGGACCTCCCGCGCGGGGGACCTTCCGCGCGGGGCGCGACTGCTCCGCCTCAGCGGAACAGGATCAGGGCCTTCGACAGGGTGATCCAGACGCCCCAGGCGATCGGCACCCCGACGGCGAGCCACGCCAGGGCGGCGGCGGGCGTCAGGCCGCCGCGGCCGATCCCGGCCGAGCCGCCATAGGCCGCCTTCGGCGCGGCCGCCGAATCCGCCGCCGCCACGTCCTGCGGGCTCATGAACCAGCGCGCCGCCAGCGGGCGCACCAGCAGGTTCGCCACCAGGCCGACCGCCAGGAATCCCGCCAGGATGGTCAGGGTGCGGCTGTAGAGGGCCGCGCCCTGCACCCCCGCATCGACCTGGGCCTGCCGGATCGCCGTGACCACGAGCGGCCCGACCACGCCCGCCGTGGACCAGGCGGTGAGGAGCCGGCCGTGGATCGCGCCCACGAACTGGGTGCCGAAGACGTCCGCCAGGTAGGCCGGGATCGTCGCGAAGCCGCCGCCATACATCGACAGGATCACGCACACGATGGCCACGAACAGGGCCTTCGAGCCGATGCCCGCCGCGAAGGGGGCGGTGGCGTAGAGCACGGCCCCGAGGGCGAAGAAGATCGCGTAGGTGGCCTTGCGGCCGATCCGGTCCGACAGCGAGGCCCAGAAGAAGCGGCCCATGATGTTGAACAGCGACAGCAGGCCCACGAAGCCCGCCGCGATCGCGGCGATCTGCGCCTTCTGGCCCGCGTCGAGGGCCGAGAAGCCGAGGTCCGGCCGGCCGATCAGCGCGCCGCCGAAGATCTCCTGGAGCATCGGCGAGGCCAGCGCCAGCACGCCGATCCCGGCCGAGACGTTGAGGCAGAGCATCGCCCAGAGCAGCCAGAACTGCACCGTCTTGTGCGCGTCGCGCAGGTGGACGTGCCCGGCGGTGATCATGCGGTTGCGGGCGGCGGGCGGGACGTAGCCGTCCGGCGCCCAGCCGCCGGGCGGCACCCGGTAGCCGAAGGCCCCGGCCATCATCACCAGGATGTAGCCCACCCCCATCACCGCCAGCGTCTGCCAGACCCCGGCCTCGCCCGGGCCCTTGAACCGGTTGATCAGGAGGTCGGCCAGCGGCGAGCCGATCATCGCGCCGCCGCCGAACCCCATGATCGCCATGCCGGTCGCCATGCCGCGTCGGTCCGGGAACCACTTCACCAGGGTCGAGACCGGCGAGATGTAGCCGAGGCCGAGCCCGATCCCGCCGATCACGCCCATCCCGAGCCAGATCAGCCAGAGCTGATGCAGGGAGACGCCCAGCGCCCCGATCAGGAAGCCGCCGCCCCAGCACAGGGCCGCGGCGAGGCCGGCCTTGCGCGGGCCCGCCCGCTCCAGCCAGCCCCCGAACAGGGCGGCCGAGAGCCCCAGCATCACGATGCCGATCGAGAACACCATCACGAGGTCGCTCACCCGCCAGTCGCAGCGCGTGGTGACGAGGGCGGTCATCAGGCTCATGTCCGGGCAGGCGGCCGGGGCCGGCTGGCCGGTGCTCAGCGCCCGCGACAGGGGCAGCCAGAACACCGACAGCCCGTAGGACATGCCGATGCAGAGGTGGATCGCGAGGGCGGCCGGCGGCACCAACCACCGGTTGAAGCCCGCCTTCGCCACGATGGCCTCCCGCGACAGGCGGCCGGGCGCCGCGAGGCCGGGGGGGGAATCGGCAAGCTCGACTGACATGGCGTCTCCTCGACGTCGATCTCATCCGGATCGTTGGTCGGTCGTTGTAGAACGTCGCCAAGCCGATGGAAGGCCGGCACGGCCCCGCTCGGCCCCTTCATCCCTCATCCCTTCGTCGAAGGCTGCCGGTCGCGGGGGCGTTTTTCGAGCGCCGCCGCCGCTCATCGAACAATATTTGCCCCGAAGTCAGTCAAGCTTGATCCGGATCCGGGCGGCGATCCGGTGGCACGGGATTGTGTCTCCCGCAGGCAAGTCGCGCATCTCGTCTGTCGGAAGCCCGGATCAGCGGAGGCGGCGACGCGGTCTGTTGTTCCGGCATGGGGAGGAGGGGCGTCGGATGCGGCCCCGCCGGATGGCGACATCGCACCGGAGGGCGCGGTCCCTCATGCCGAGTCTGCGGCGGATCGCGGGCCGCCCGGGATCTGCGGGCCAGCGGCTGCCGCGGGCGGCCCGGCCGCCCGCGGCGCACGGGCGCGCGCCGGACTCCCGATCGGCGCCGCGGCGTGCCCGCCGGGCCGTCAGGCGCGGCGCCGGACCGCCGGCGGCTCGGGCGCGTCCACGGGCCCCTCGGCCACCTCGCGCAGGAGTTCGGGCACCCGCGCCCAGGGCGCCGTCTCGTGGGCGAGCGCCGACAGGTCGGTGCCCTCGGCGGACGCGGTCACCGCCACGACGTCGTCCCAGCGGCGCAGGAAGGCGTCGACGCAGGCCGGGTCGAAGTGGCGGCCGCGCTCCGCGACGATGTGCTGGCGCGCCTCCTCGAAGGACATCGCGCGCTTGTAGGGCCGCACCGAGGTCAGAGCGTCGAACACGTCCGCCACCGCCACGATCCGGGCGGGGAGGGGGATCGCCTCCCCGGCCCAGCCGTTCGGGTAGCCGGTTCCGTCCCACTTCTCGTGGTGCGCCTCGGCGATCTCCGCCGCGAGCCGGATCAGCGCCCCCGAGGAATCGCCGAGGATCCGCTTGCCGATGAGGGTATGGTTGCGGATGACCGCGAACTCGTCCTCGTCGAGCCGGCCCTTCTTGAGCAGGATGCCGTCGGGCACCGCCACCTTGCCGACGTCGTGCAGCGGGGCCGCGAGGTAGAGCTGGCGGCAGAAATCCGCATCGAGGCCGAGCCCCTCGGCCATGAGCTGGCTGTACCTGGCCACCCGCCAGGTGTGCTCGCCGGTGTCGTTGTCGCGATACTCGACCGCCAGGGCGAGGCGGAAGATGATCTCCGCCTCGCGCTCGCGCATGTGGCGGACCGCCCGCTCGACCTCTCCCGCCAGCCAGGTGGCCTGATCCTCCAGCCGCCGCACCGCGGTGGCCAGTCGGACGAAGTTCCGCAGCCGGACCCCGAGCTCGATGCCCCGCGTCCCCTTCGCCAGGAAATCGGTGGCGCCGGCCTCCAGCGCCGCCTGCTTGACCGCGTCCGCCACGTCGCTGGTGATGACCACGACCGGGACCTGCGCGTAGTGCGGCATCTCGCGCATCCGCTGGATGAACGTGATCCCGTCCATCTCCGGCATGTGGTAGTCCACCAGCACGAGGTCGAAGGCGCGGACCTGCGCTTCCGCCAGGGCGTCACGGGCATCGACGAAGGACCGGATCGTCAGACCCTCGTCCCCGGCGAAATATCTCCGCAGCAGCAGCAGCATCGTCGTACTGTCGTCTACGAGAAGGATATCCATCCCTTCGGGCTCTCGATCTGATGGCGTCGATGCACGCCTTGGTTGTTTGCGCTTCGGCTGTGCCGAGATATGCGGCGCTTCCTAAGGGAAAGTCTTTCCCTCCTGCCCTTAAGGATCGTTGAATCTCTCTAGGGAATTCGTGGCTGACCGCGCGTACGAGGGCCTGTCATCGCTGCGTCATGACGCTGTCGCAACAGCGCCCCCTGGGGAGAGGTGGGCTGCGGTGCGGCATAGGGTCCCGCACGGGGCGGCGACCGGTTGCGGCGGGCCGGATTTCGGGGAAGCTCGGCCGTACGGGGGAATCGATGCGCGGCGCGGCAGCACTCATCGTCTGGCTCGGTCTCGGCGCGGCCTGCCCGGCCGCGGAGGATCCCTACGCGCCCGCCACGCCGCTCGCGGCGGCGCCGATCTTCCGCCGCTGCGCCGCGCCCGGCCTGCCCGAGTACAAGAAGGGCGCCTGCCTGGACGACGCCGCCAAGGCCCTGCAGGTGCAGATGCGCCAGGAGGTCGACCGCAAGCTCGCGGCGATCGACGCCGTGGCCAAGCGCCCGCCCAGTCCCGGCAGCCTCGCGGGCGCCGCCGACGCGGAGGCGTGGCGCAAGGCGTTCCTGGCCGCCCAGGCGGCCTTCGAGGAGTACGACCGGCTCCACTGCGACGCGGTCTACGACTTCGACCTCCACGGGGGCTCGGCGGCCGGCCAGGTCGCGGCAGCCTGCAAGATCCACCACCTCGTGGCGCGGATCAACGAACTCCGGAGCTGACCGGCGCCCGTGCGGGAGCGCACCGGCGCCCGCGCCCCCCGGTGCTAGGGTCGCGACAGTGCCGCCGGGCCGCGGGAGAGATCCCCGCCCGCGGCGAGCGTTCCGCGCCGAGAGGCTTCCCATGCGCCTGTTCACCCCGCTCGCCCTCGCCCTCCTCCTCGCCCTCGGCGCCGCCGTGCCCCTGGTGGCCGCGGCCCCGGCCCAGGCCGGCGTCCACTGCAAGGGCGGCTGCTAGGGCTCCCGTCCCATCGCCGAGAGGAATGTTCCCGATGATCCGGTTCCCCGTCTCCCGATCCGGCCTTCCCCGCGCGGTCCTGGCCTCCGCGCTGATCCTGCTCGGCACGCTCTCGGGCGCCGGGGCGCAGGGCGCGGCGGGCGCCGCCATCCCGACCGAGGACGAGATCGCCGAGGCCCTCTCGCCGCCGCCCCGCACCCGCGGCCTGACGCTCGGGGTGCGCAACGAGGCGGGCGGCGAGGGCCGCGCCTTCCTGGACACCCTGCGCAACCGGGCCGCCCTCTCCGACGACGAGCGCCAGCGCCTCGCGGCCGCGGCCGCGGACCGCCCGAGCATCGACCTCGACGTGCCCTTCGGGTACGGCTCGGCGCAGATCGGCCCGCAGGCCCTGCCGGTGGTGAAGGTCCTGGGGGCCACGCTGGCGCGTCCGCAATTCTCCGGCAGCGTGATCATGATCGCCGGACACACCGACGCCCGCGGACCCGACCGGGCCAACCAGGCCCTCTCCGAGCGCCGCGCCGAGGCGGTCAAGCAGTACATCGTGCGCAATTACGGCGTGCCGGCCGCCAACCTGGTGGCGGTGGGCTACGGCCGCGCCCGCCTCAAGGACCCCGCCCACCCGCTCGCCGCCGAGAACCGCCGGGTCACCGCGGTGAACATGTCGGCGGTGAAGGCGGCCTCGCGGGAATAGCGCCCGGACGCCGCCATCAGGCCGCCACGGAGCCGTGACCCTGAGGGTCCGCCCCGCTCCTCCGGGGTGCGCGGAGGTGCAGCATGGTGGTCCGGCCCCGTCCCGGCCTGTTCGAGGTTCTGTTCACGTTGCAGGGCTCGATCCTGCCGAAGGTGATCCGGCCGGTCGTCTGCGTCACGCTCCTCGCCGGCCTCGTGGTCGCGGCCGCGCACCGCGCCCCGCACGCCTTCCCGGGGACCGAGGGGATCGGGCCCTTCACGCTGGTCGGCCTCGCCCTGTCGATCTTCCTGAGCTTTCGCAACAATTCCTGCTACGACCGCTGGTGGGAGGCCCGCAAGCTCTGGGGGGCCATGATCGCCGAGACCCGCGACCTCGTGCGGCTGATCCGCGTGCTCCTCGCCGACCCCGCCGAGGCCGGGACCCGGACGGCGGGCCTCAGGCGCCTCGCGGGCTTCGCGCACGCGCTGCACGCGCGGCTGCGCGGGCAGGACGAGGCGGCGGCGGCCCTGCCCTGGCTGCCCGCGGGCGAGAGCGTCGCGGGCCGCGCGAGCCCCACCGACGCGGTGCTCGGCGCGCTCGCGGCCGACCTCGCGGGCGCCCTGCGCCGCGGTGCGATCACGGACATCCTGTTCGCGCAGCTCCAGGCGCGGATCGCCGCCCTCTCGCAGGTCCACACCGCCTGCGAGCGCATCCAGGGCACGCCGCTGCCCTTCGCCTACACGCTGCTCCTGTACCGCACGGCCTGGCTGTACTGCCTGCTCCTGCCCTTCGGGCTCGCGGCCTCCCTGGGCTGGGCGACGCCGGTGGTGACGGCCCTCGTCGCCTACACGTTCTTCGGCCTCGACGCGCTCGGCGACGAGTTGGAGGAGCCGTTCGGCCTGGAGCCGAACGACCTGCCCCTCGACGCGATGCTGCGCGGCATCGAGCGGACCGTGCACGACGCGCTCGGCGAGCCGCTGCCGCCGCCCCTCGCACCGGAGGCCTTCGTGCTGCGCTGAGGGCCCACGCCCGGGCGGAGATCCGGGCGGGGATGGGGGAAAACGACGCCCGGGCGGTCGCCTTCGGGCGGTCGCGCCCCACTTCGCCCCGATGCCGGCCCGCGGGCCGGCGCGTGACGGAGCGCCGCCCGATGATCCCGATGCTCGATCCCTCGACCCTCACGGTCTTCGTCACCGGCGCGACCGCCGGCTTCGGTGCCGCGCTCTGCCGCCGCTTCGCGGAGGCGGGGGCCCGGGTGATCGGCGCCGGCCGCCGCCGCGACCGCCTCGACGCCCTCAAGGCGGAGCTCGGCGAGCGCTGCCACGTGCTCGAACTCGACGTCACCGACCGGGCGGCGGTGTTCGCGGCGGCCGAGTCCCTGCCGGCCGGGTTCGATGCGCCCAACGTCTGCATCGCCAATGCGGGCCTGGCGCTCGGCCTCGCGCCCGCCCAGGAGGCCGAGATCGAGGATTGGGAGCGGATGATCGCCACCAACGTCAACGGCCTCACCACGACGGTGCGCGCCTTCCTGCCCGGGATGGTGGCCCGCAACGAGGGCCACGTCGTGCTGCTCGGCTCGGTGGCGGGCGACTACCCGTATCCGGGCGGCAACGTCTACGGGGCGACCAAGGCCTTCGTGAAGCAGTTCGCCCTCAACCTGCGGTCCGATCTCCTGGGCCACAACGTGCGGGTGACGAACATCGAGCCCGGCATGGCCGAGACGGAGTTCTCGCTGGTGCGCTTCCAGGGCGACGCGTCCAAGGCGGCCAAGACCTACGAGAGCATGACCCCGATGTCGGCCGAGGACATCGCCGAGACGATCTTCTGGTCCTGCATCCTGCCGCGCCACCTGAACATCAACCGCATGCAGATGATGCCGGTGATGCAGGCCTTCGGTCCCTTCGCGGTGAAGCGGGGCTGATCCGCCATCCGGCGGGGCCTTCGCGCGAGGCCGGGTTCCGCGGCGCCGGGCCCTCGCCCGGACACCGGGTGAGGGGTCGCCGTCCCGCTCAGCCCCGGTGCTCGCGCACGTCGCCGACGGTGCGGCCCGTGTCGGAGGTCGGGGGCCACCACCGCGTCGGCAGCACCGCCTCCACGTGGTCCTCGGGGTAGCGCGCGCGCAGGAAGCGCAGCGCCTCCGACGGAGAGCCCGCCCGGACCGTGACCGGCGGCCGGTAGCCGCTGCGCGTGCGGACGCTGCCGATGAAGAGCGTGGCCATCCGGATCTCCCGCTCGGTCGGACAGGGGGGAGGGGCGCTGCCCGCACCCCATGGGGGGAGACGCCCGGCCCGGCGGATGGTTCCGGCGCCGCGCCCCCTTCGCGGGCCCCTCGTCCGGGGACCGGGGCGATCCCCGCTCACCCGCGCGGGCGCATCGGCCGAGGCCTCGCCGGAGGGGGAGCGGGCGTCACGCGGGATCCGCCGCGGGCTCCGGCCACCGGAACGGATGGGCGATGTCGCCGACCGCGCGGGCGAGCCAGAGGACGTTGCGGCGGCGGCTCGTCGCGCTCGCGGGCACCCGGACCTCTTCCACGGCGAAGCCGGTGTTGCGCAGGCGCGCCTTGAACTTCCGGTCCGGCCCGCCCGACCACACGCCGAGGATCCCGTCCGGCCGCAGGGCGTGGCGCGCCCGCTTCAGGCCCCAGCCGTCGTAGAGCCGGTCGTTCTCCGGCCGGGTCGCGCCCTGCGGCCCGTTGTCGACGTCGAGGAGGATCGCGTCGTAATGGGCCGGCCGCTCCTGGATAACGCGCTTGACGTCGTCCTCCCGGATCTCGACGCGCGGGTCGTCGAGGAGGCCGGCGAAGAGGTGCGCCAGGGGCCCGCGCGCCCAGGCGATCACGGCCGGCACCAACTCGGCCACCACGACCCGGGCGTCCGGCCGAAGGACGGCGAGGGCGGCCCGCAGCGTGAAGCCCATGCCGAGCCCGCCGATCAGCACCCGCGCCCCGGGCCGGTCCCGCAGGGGACCGCAGGCCAGGGTGGCCAGCGCCGCCTCGGAGGCCCCGACCTGATCGCTCATCAGCTCGATCGTGCCGACGCAGATCGTGAACGCGTCGCCCCGCCGCATCAGGCGCATCGGCTCGCGCTCGCCCGGGATGGCACCGGTATCGACCTCAACCCACTCTGTCACGAAACGGATCTCCCCGGCTGGACGGACCGCGGCGGTGGCCCCGGAGGGCCGATCGTGCGATGTCCCGTCGATGACCGATCCCAGCCTGTACCCCTTCACCATCGAAGTTTCACCGCTCGCCACGCCGAAGGGCATGTTCGGCTGGGCCATCCGCAAGCACGGCAAGCTTCTGGAACGCTCCGATCGGCCGCACGAGACCGAGGCCAAGGCCCGCGCGCAGGCCCTCGCGGCGGTCGAGCGGGCGTTCCGCACCAACGCGGAGCCGCGGCGGCGCTGACCCCGGACGGGGCTTTCTCGCCCGGGCGCCTTGTCAGTCCGGGTGAATTGGCCCATATTGAAGTCGTCGAATTTTGGCCGGAACTCCGGGCCTCTCCGCCCCGTCATCGGTGGGCGCACGCTCTGAAACTCTCTCCAAATCCATCGATGAATCGTGCTCGACCGCGCTGTGCGGGCGTCGAGCGTTTGCGCACACTCGTGAAAATACGGACGCGATCATGAGCACCGGTACCGTCAAGTGGTTCAACGGCCAAAAGGGCTTCGGTTTCATCCAGCCGGATGACGGCGGCAAGGACGTCTTCGTCCACATCTCGGCCGTCGAGCGGGCGGGCTTGCCCACCCTCAACGAGGGCCAGAAGATCTCCTACGAGCTGGAGACGGATCGGCGCAGCGGCAAGCAATCCGCCGGCAGCCTCCGGGCGGCCTAGAGCCCGTCCCGCTGAAGCGGTTCCCGCTTCAGCGGAGGACATGCGGCACCATCGAGCACCTGGAGCGGCGCCCGGTCGCAGCGCGATCGGGCGCCGCTCTCGCCTCGACCGCGGATCGGGCCCATCCGCACCGCCGTCCCGGCCCCGAACGGCGGTCGGGCGCGGTGGCGGGCCCGAGCGCCGCACCAGCCCGATCCGCGCGCGACCCATCCGGGCCATGAGAGCCGTCCGCGCGCCGCGGCCGGCCGGCCGGACAACCTGGAGGCCGAGCATGGCCAAGAGTTTCATCACGGGCGCCGCGCGCGGCCCCTCGACCGAGGAATTCAAGGCGCGCATGGCGCGCCTCGCGCCGGAGCCCCGCCCGGAGCCGGGTGCGCCGCGGGCGCCCAAGGCGAAGTCCTTCCAGAAGCCCCGGCCCCCCGAGACCCCGCCCCCAGACAGCTCCGAATCGTGACCGCCCGCCGGCCGGGGCCGGCGGTCAGCCGCCCCGCGCGCGGCGCAGCCGGACCACGGCCCGGTCGAGGGCGCCCAGGAAGGCCGAGCGGTCCTTGGGCGAGAAGGGCCGCGGTCCGCCCGAGACGAGTCCGGCCTCGCGCAGGTCCTGCATCAGGTTGCGGGTCGCGAGCGCGAGGCCGACCGAGGAATCGGTGAACGCCTTGCCGGTCGGGGCGAGGACCGTGGCGCCGGCCCGCACGCAGCGGCTCGCCAGGGGCACGTCGGCCGTGACCACGATGGCGGCCGGCCCGGCCCGCTCGGCGATCCAGTCGTCGGCCGCGTCGAAGCTCCCCGCCACCACGACGCGCTCGATCCACGGCTCGCGGGGAATCGTCATGACGCTGTTGGCGACCACGAAGACGTGCAGCCCGTAGCGCCCGGCCACCCGGTAGACCTCGTCCTTCACCGGGCAGGCATCCGCGTCGATGTAGACCGCGATGGCGTCGTGCTGCGTCATGGCTGGGTCACGCCCCTCTCGCTCGGGCGCCGCCGCGGGGCGCGGCCGGCCCGGGTCTACACCCGGCGCCCGGCGAGCGACAGCGCCGCCGACGAAACCGTGGGACGACGGCCGCCGGGCGCCCGTGATCCGCGGTCGCTCCCGCCTCTGCGCTTGACGAACCAGGCTCATTCTGGCCGGATCCTGCCAACCAAAGCCGAACAACATTGTGGGGAGGATGCCATGGCCGCGCGCGGAGCGAATCTGCTCTTGTCTTTCGGACTTCTCGTGGCGATGACCACGGCGGGACGCGCCGAGATCGTCGTCAAGATCGGCGTGTTGAACGACATGTCCGGCGTGTACTCGGATACCGGCGGCCGCGGGTCGGTCGTCGCCGCCCAGATGGCGGCCGAGGATTTCGCCAAGACCAACAAGGACGTCCGCGTCGAGATCGTCTCCGCCGATCACCAGAACAAGCCGGATGTCGGGGCCGGCATCGCCCGCAGCTGGTACGACCGGGACGGCGTGGACGCCATCTTCGACGTCCCGACCTCCTCGGTGGCGCTCGCGGTCAGTCAGGTCACGCGCGAGAAGAACAAGATCTTCATCAATTCCGGTGCCGGCTCCGCCGACCTCACGGGCAAGGCCTGCTCGCCCAACACCATCCACTGGACCTACGACACGGTCGCGCTGGCCAACGGCACCGGCAAGGCGATGCTGAAGCGCGGCGGCGACACCTGGTACTTCCTCACGGCCGACTACGCCTTCGGGATCGCGCTGCAGACCGACACCACGACGGTGGTCGAGAAGAACGGCGGCAAGGTGCTGGGGGCGTCGCGGGTGCCGTTCCCGTCCTCGGACTTCTCGTCCTTCCTCCTGCAGGCGCAGGCCTCGAAGGCGAAGGTCATCGGGCTCGCCAATGCGGGCGGCGACACCATCAACGCCGTCAAGCAGGCCCACGAGTTCGGCCTGACGGACAGCGGCCAGAAGCTCGCCGCCCTGCTGATCTACGTGGTCGACGTGCACTCGATCGGGCTGCAGACCGCGCAGGGGCTGGTGCTGACGGAGTCGTTCTACTGGGACCTCAACCCGGAGACCCGGGCCTTCGCGGAGCGCTTCCAGCCCCGCAACGAGGGCCGGATGCCGACCATGAACCACGCCGGCGTCTACGCGGGCCTGCTCCACTACCTCAAGGCGATCACGGCCACGAACTCCAAGGACCCCCAGACCACCATGGCCTGGATGAAGTCCCACCCGACGGAGGACCCCCTGTTCGGCAAGGGCACCATCCGGCCGGACGGCCGCAAGATCCACAACATGTACCTGTTCGAGGTCAAGAAGCCGTCCGAGTCGAAGGGCGAGTGGGACGTCTACAAGCTCCTGGAGACGATCCCGGGCGAGCAGGCCTTCCGTCCCCTCAACGAGGGCGGCTGCCCGCTGGTCGGGAAGAGCTGAGCGGCAAGAGCTGAGCGGCAGGGGCTGAGCGCGGTCTCGGCAGTCAGGGGTTCGGCTCGCGGGCGCGCCCGGGCGCGTCGTGGCCGGGCGGGCGGTCCGCGCCGCGCCTTGATCCCGATCAAGGCGCGGCTGTCCGCCCGCCGGGATGGTTCGTCGGTCGGGGCCGTTCCGGCGCTCCGCCCGAGGATCCTGCGATGACCGCCACCATCACGGCTCACTCCGTTGCCGCTCCGGCCCGCCCCGCGGTGTACCCGGACGGCGCCCTCGCCAGCTTCACCGCCCTCGGCCTCGCGATCCTCGGCTCGCTGGCGACCGTGGTGCTGGTTCTGCTGGTCCTCTGAGCGGGGCCGCCGCGCAGGCGTCACACCCCGGCGAGCGCGCCCGCGTAGATCGCGCGGGCATCGGCCAGGGTGACCTCCCGCGGGTTGTTCACGAGGAGCCGGGTCTGCTTCATGGCGTCGGCGGCGAGCCGGTCGAGGTCGGCCTCGCCGATCCCGACCGCCGCCAGCGAGGCGGGGACGCCGCAATCCCGGCCGATCGCCTCCAGGCTCGCCACGAAGCGCTCGGCCGAAGCGGGCGCGGGCAGGCCGGCCGCGCCGGGATCGAGGATCGGCGCGAGCTCGGCGTAGAGGCCCTCCGCCGCCGGCAGGTTGAACCGCAGCACGCCGGTCAGCACCAGGGCGTTCGACAGGCCGTGCGTCACGTGGAAGAGGGCGCCGATCGGGTAGGCGAGGGCGTGCACGGCGGCCACCGGCGCGTTCGCGAAGGCCATGCCGGCGAACATGGAGCCGAGCAGCATGGCGCCGCGCGCCTCGCGGTCCGTCCCCTGCCGGCAGGCCGTGCGGATGTTCCCCGACAGGAGTCGCAGGGCCTCCCGGGCGAGCTGGTCGGAGAGCGGGTTCTTCCGGTGCCGGCTCGTATAGGCCTCGATGGCGTGGACCATCGCGTCAATGCCGGTCGCGGCCGTGACCGGGGCGGGCAGGCCGAGGGTGAGGTCGGGGTCGAGCACCGCCCAGTCCGGCAGGAGGCGGGGGGAGACGACGCCCTTCTTCTCCTCGGAGGGCGTGGTGACGATCGCGATCGGGGTGACCTCGGAGCCGGTCCCGGCGGTGGTCGGGACCAGGACGAGCGGCAGGCGATGTCCCCGCGCGAGCCCGACCCCGTAGAGCGAGTCGAGCGGCGCGTCGCTGCGGGCGAGGTAGGCGATGAGCTTGGCCGTATCGAGGGCCGAGCCGCCGCCGATCGCCAGCACGAGGTCGGCCTCCTCGGCCCGGGCGCGGGCGGCCCCGGCCTCGACGATGGCGGCGGGCGGGTCCGCGACCACCTCCTCGTAGACGGCGAGATGCAGGCCCGCCTCCCGCAGGGCGGCCTCCGCCGCCCCGGTCAGCCCCGCCCCGCGCACGCCGCGATCCGTCACCAGGAGCACGCGCCGCGCTCCGAAGCCCTGGACGATCTCCGGCAGTTTTCCGGCGGCGCCGGGCTCGAACAGGATGTTGGGGCTGGTCTGGAAGCTGAAGGGCCTCATCGGCGGATCTCGTCGAGGGTGAAGGCGGCCGAGTCTAGCACGGTGGCTGGCACCGGGAGAGACGCCCGGCCGGTCGCTTCGTGCGCGGCCGCCTCCCGGCGACTTTTCGACCGGTGCCGTTTCGCCTTGTGCGTCTCCGTTTCGGTAGCTACCATAATGCCGTGCTGATGGTGTAGGACGAGCACAAGCGCGAGAAGAACCGGCGGGCTCCGCTAACCGGGCACGGGCTCGACTTCGCCGATGCGCGTGACCGCTTCGAATGGGGCACGGCGCAGATCAGCCGGAGCTATGACGGCCGGCACGGTGGTGCCCGGTTCATGGCGCCCGGTTCATGGCGACCGGCTACCTCGACGGAGCGCTCGTCTCATTGGCCTTCTCACTCCTCGGGACGGAGGCGATCTCGGCGATCAGTTTGCGCGCCGCCAGTAACCGCGAGAGGAAAGCCTATGACGCGCACCGTCAAGCCTGACAGCGTGCCGCTCCTGAGCGACGCGGACGAGGCGGACCTGCAGGCCCGCATGGCCGCGGACCCGGACGCCCGCGAGATGACGGATGAGGAACTGGCCGGGATGCGACCGGCGCGGGAGGTGCTGCCGCCAGCCCTGTTCGAGGCCCTGACGAGGCGCGGGCGTCCGAGGTCGCCGAACAAGCGGGTGCAGGTCACGCTCCGCATCGATCCCGACGTGCTGGCCTCCTACAAGGCCGGCGGCGCGGGATGGCAGTCGCGGATGCACGAGGCCCTCGCGCGCGGTGCGGCACGGTCGAACGCGCGGGAGCCGGAGAGCGGGGAGGGACGTGTCGGCGGCGGCCCGCGCCGGAGCGGCCGCGCGTGACGACGCCGAACCGGGCCTGATCGCTCTGCGGCGGCGGGCGGTGTTCCTCATCGCCCCTCTGCCGGCATCGGGCGCGTGGTGTCGGATGGCTCACGACGGGCTGAGGAACGCCGCCGCGTTCACGCGCCGGAAGCCGGCCGGCGTCGCCTCGCCGGGGGCCGCCAGCCGCGGGCCGATCGCCTCCGAGCCGATCCGGGCCGAAGCCAGGACCGACCAATCGTGCTCGAAGACCTCCGCGAAGTAGCGTGCCAGCGGGGCGTCGTCGAACAGCAGGCTCGCGTCCCGGTTCAGGGTGACCCCCGCCTGCGACCAGTTCTGGCTTCCGATCAGCACCTTCCGGCGGTCCACGACGACGCCCTTGGTGTGGCTGTTGGGCTGGAACCGCACGGTCCCGATCTTGAGGCCGCGCTCGGTCAACCGCTCCAGGTTGTCCCGGTCCTTGCTCGGCATGAAGCTGCGGATGATCACCCGGACGGCGATCCCCCGCTGCTGCTGGGCGATCAGGGCGTCGATCAGGCGCTCAAGTGCGTCCTGGTCCTTCGTGGGCGCGTCGAAGGTCTGGTTCTGGACCAGGATCTCGGATTGCGCCTCCTCGATCAGCGCCACCACCGGGTCCACGAAGCCGTCCGGCGTGAGGAGCGGCGTGACGTCGAACTCGCGAGTCTCGTCGAAGGGGGCGAAGTAGCGGAACTGCGCCGCCGCTTCGAGGCCCGGCGCGGCGACCGGCACGAAGAGGTCCGGCAGCGGGGGCAGAGCCGCACTCGCCTCCTCGGCGGCGGCCGGGTTGTTGGCGAAATCGTTCAGAAGGTAGGCCTGGAGCGTCTGCGCCAGGCCGGCATGCTCCACGATGACGTGCCACTCCCGGTTGTAGGTCCTCAGCGGCGTGATCGACGGGGGCTTGTCCGTGATCGGGGCGATGTCCGGCTGGTTCGAACTCTGCCAGTTGCCGCTCGACAGCCAGAAGGCGGCCTCGTCGCGCACCGCGACCTTGATGTGGTAGGCCCGGGCGACCCAGCCGTTGACGGTCCCGATCGTCACGAAGGCGCACTCGAACCGGGTCTTCAGCGCCGCCTCGATCCGCGTCGCGGCCTCCTCGTTGTCGAGGTCGTCGCCCTTGACCCCGTCGTCGAGGGAGCCGTGGCGGCGCATGGTCAGGGTCATCTTGTCGAAGCCGCGCTTGCGCCCCGTGGCGATGACTTGGTCGACGATGTGCTGGGCGCCGAAATCGTACATGCCGACCACCAGCCGGTCGCGGGTTCCGGCCAGGAACGCCTTAAGGGTCGGCCAGCCGATGTCGGGGCTCAGATGCGCCAGCACGCGCATCGGCGCCTTGACCTGCTGGAGCGGGACGCCCGGCGGCGGCACGTAGGTGATCTCCTGGGCGATGTCGGCGAGCCGTCCGAACAATTCCCGCCCGGCCGGGCCGCTCGTTTGGGCGATCAGGTCCTCCGGCAGCGGCCCGGTGACCTCGACGGGGAAACCCATGAAGCTGTCGGGCAGGGGGTCCATGCCGGAGGCGCGCAGGGCCGCGAGGCTCCGGCGTTCCCGCACCGTCGCCACGAGCGCGCGCTCCCGGGTGATCGCGCCGTCCCGGAACACGTAGCCCCAGCGCACCCGGATCACGTCCGGGCGGTTGAAGGCCTGGCGTGCCGCGTCGAGCACCGCGCCCTCGGAGGCCGGCGCGGCCGGATCCCGGGGAGGGGAGGCGGGGACGGTCGCGGCGGCGGCGAGCGCGGGCACCGTCGGGACGGCCGGTCCGGCCGCCGCGCCGGCCTCGCCGACCGCGACGGAGATCGTGATCGGGATCGTCCAGGTGGCGGGCCCGGTCCGCGCCGGACCTCCGCCGGCCGTCTCCGGCCCAGCCGGGGGCAGCGACGCCGTCTCGCGCGTCCGCGGCGGCGGCGGCAGGGCGGGCGCCGCGCCCTGCAGCATCGCGTCGAGCAGGGCCTGCCGGTCGAGGGAGAGGCGCTGCTGGCGCATCTGCGCGACGAGGGACGAGACCCGGACCCCCTCGTTGTAGAGCCACTGGATGCGGTTCTCGTCCATGCCCGGCTGCCAGACCGTGCCTTCGACGGTGAGCGGCTGGCCGGCCGCGTTGGTCTTCCAGATGCCGGAATGGTGCAGCGCCACCACCTCCCAGCGGTCGTTGTAGACCGGCGATCCCGACGAGCCCCCGAGCGTGTCGGAGGTGTAGTGCAGGAACTCGGGCAGCACGTCGACGATCCGGTTCTCCCGGAGCGTGAGCTGCTTCATCTCCCCGTTCGGATGCTGGATGATGTTGCCGTACTGGGCCGCGATGGTCTTGCCCTCCTCGGCCAGGAGCTTGTTCCACCCGAATTCCGCGAGCCCGCGCCCGTCCCCGGAGACGGGCACGAGGGCGACGAGCGCGTAGTCGAGGTGCTGGTCCGCGAGGTGGAAGGTGGCGGCGTCCACCGCGAAGGTGGCGGAGGGGTAGGGGATGCCGCTCGCCTGGAGCGCGTAGTCGAACTGCACCAGCGAGCGCGCCGCCACGGCCGGGTCGCCGAGGACGTGGTGGTTGGTGAGGAGCAGGCGGGGCGAGACCATGAAGCCGGTCCCGTAGGCCGCCGGCTGCCCGGCCTGGACGTCCACCCAGACCCGCGCCACCGACCGGGCGACGCGCAGGCCGGTCTCCAGGAACGACACCCCCATCAGGTCGCTGGTCCCGATGATGCGCTCCAGCACCTCGCCGGTGCCGGCCGCGAGGTCCTGCTCGCCGGCCGCCGCCGGGGCGGCGAGTTCGTACCCGGTCGGGGACGGCACGATCCCGCGCCGGGCCAGGAACTTGTTCACCCGGTCGGGGGTGTCGACCTGGAGCAGGCGGCCCTCGGCGATCAGCCGCTCGTTGCGCGCCCGCCTCTCGGCGCTCGCCTGGAAGCGCGCGCGGGTCTGGGCGAGCTGGTAATCGTCGGGAATCATGGTGCGCCCTCCGGCCGCGTCAGCCGAGTTGGGTCCAGCCGCCGCGGGCGAGGTCGGCCGCCCGGTAGGCGGCGCCGTCCACCTTCAGCCCGGCCGCGTCGAGGAGCGAGACGATCCCGCCCCCCGCCGGCAGCAGGGTCTCGGTGACGGGCACTTCGAGGGTCCCGCCCCCTGGGAGACGGCCCGCCAGAGGCTGGCGCGCGCCGGTGCCCCCGGCGAGGGCCCAGCCGTCGAGCGCGACGTCGGCGCCGGTGCCGTTGAGGAGCAGGACCGCCGGGGCGGGGCCGCCCCGGCGCGCCGCCGCGAGGGTGACGACGGGCGCGGGCTGCGCCTCCGGAGGGGCCGGCCGGAAGGTCGTCGGGTCGAAGCGGCGCGCCTCCGGCCCGGTGCTGCCGGGCAGGGCGTCGCCGGTGCGGTCGTCGGTGTGCCACGCCTGGCTCTGGAAGGCGAGGAAGACCGCCACCCAGCGCTCCGTGCGCGGGAAGCGGATCAGCAGGCCGCCGTCATGCCAGACGCCGTTGTCCTCGTCGTGGAAGCCGCGCGGGTTGCCCTGGTTCATGTGGATGTTGTGGATGCCCCGGCCCGGCGCGAAGCCGAATACCTTGTCGGCGTTCTCCTCCGGGCCCCAGGGCGTGCCGAAGGCGAAGATCTCCGCCCCGCGGTCGGCGATCGCCGGGTTCACGAAGCCGGCCAGCAGATCGTTGAGGTCGCGGCCCGACCCGTCCTCGTCGGTCGGCGGCAGCAGCGTCATGTCCTGCGGGTCGAACAGGTTGCCGCGGATGAAGTCGAGGGCTCCGCTGTCGGGCCGGGGCGCGAGGGGCGTGAAGCCCGCCGCGACGTCCCGCACCCGGTCGAGGAGCGGGTGATCGAAGCCGTCGATCGCCCGGTGCAGGAGGATCGAGCTGCGCTCGCCCTCGCCGCGCCGGACGGAGGACTTCACGTTGACGGCGATCCGCCAGGTCTCGTCCGCCGCCTCGATCCGGATCTGGACATGCGGCGATGTCGGATCGTCCGGCTCCGTCCGCATCTCCACCGGGTGTCCGCGCAGGACCCCGTAGCCGCCCTGCCCCGCGCCTTGGCGCGGCCGATGAGGACGATGGTGCGGCATGTGTCTCCCCTCCCTCACGCCACGCGGACAGCCGCCGCGCGAGCGGAGTCGGCCGCCGCGCGACCGGCTTTCGAGACGCCGGCGCTGGTGCGGCCGCTGCTGTCCTATCGTTGACGACCTCGATAGTGATCCTTGGTGTCCGAAATGGCAAGTCGCCGAGACGCGCTGTCGTCGGAGGTCACTCGTGATTCATTTGCCGACTTGATGATGACTGTCGAGGAATGTCTTTTGGTTCTTTGCGGATCCGACGCAAGCAAACGATATAATCCTAGAATACATCAAATTTTCATGCGGTCGCGCCATCAGATCGAATAAATTAGAAGAGATAATTCGATTTGATGTTGCATTTAGAATGCATCATCGATGTCTTTGAGTCGCAGATTGAGATGATCATAGCCAATTGTGGGTCGCATCGAGCAACCCCTCGCCCGGGCGCAGGCGACACCGACGGATGATCGTGGCCAAGGGCTTGGCACGACGCCGCCACGCTCTCCGACCGCCCGGACCCGGGGTCTTGCATCGATCGGCTTCGCGACCGCGTGACGGCGATCCGGGGACCATTCCGATGAGGCGGTCTCCCTGGCCGCGCGGGACCGCTACGGCGTCACCCGCCTGAGCGTGAAGGCCATGCCGACCTCCGGCTCGCGGCGCCACAGGCCCTCGCCCGCCGGGACCAGCGTCACCGTGTGGCCGCGGCGCGCCACGAGGGTGATGCGGCCGGGCTCGGCGCGCCAGGAGACGGGATCGAACACCGTCAGGCCGAGGTCGCGGCATCCCTCCAGCACCCGCACCGCGGTGCCCTCGAGGGCGAGCCGGCAGGTGTCCTTCTGGGTGGCGCGGTCGAGGGCGTAGGTGCCCGCCAGGGCCTCCGCCGGCCCGGGATCCGCGGCGGGCCGGGCGGGCTCCGCCGCCGGCGCGACCGCGGCCGGCTGGACGGTCGCGGCCGGGGCCTCGGGGGGCGCGGCCCGCGGCCCCTCGGGCGCCAGCGCGTAGACCTCGGCGGGGCCGAGATCCGCCTTCAGGTCGCCGGGCGTCTCGGTGAGGGCGAAGTCGAGGCCCTTGGCGCCCGGCCCGACGAGGCGCAGCGCCCCGTCCTCCAGGCGCCACGCGGTCAGGGCGCCGAGCACCGGCAGCGCCCGCCGGCAGCCCGCCGGGAAGCGCAGGGCGTGGCCCCCCGGCGCCTCCTCGTCGGTGAGGGTCACCACGCAGCGGCGGTGGCTGCCGTTGAGCGAGAGCGCCCAGGTGCCCCGGGCCTCCGCCTCGCTGCGCGGGCGCGCGGGATCGGCCAGGGCCGGCGCCCCGGGGAAGAGGGCCGGCGCCGCGGCGAGGAGCGCCGCGGCGACCGGGAGGAGGCGCCTCACCGGGCCGTCCGGGGCCAGGGCGTCTCGGCAACGGGGGTGAGCGGCCCCTTGCCGGAGAACCACGAGACGAGGTTGTCGACGCAGAGCTGCCCCATCGCGTCGCGGGTATGGACCGAGGCGGAGCCCACATGCGGCAGCAGCACCGCGTGCTCCTGCGCGATCAGCTCGGCGGGGACCCGCGGCTCGTCCGCGAAGACGTCGAGGCCGGCGCTGTGGATGGTGCCGTCCTTGAGCGCCTGGACCAGCGCCTCCTCGTCCACGAGGGTGCCGCGGGCGACGTTGATCAGGATTCCGGTGGGCCCGAGCGCCGCCAGCACCTCGGCGTCGACGATGTTGCGCGTCTCCGGCCCGCCCGGCGCCACCACGATCAGCACGTCGACGGCGCGCGCGAGGTCGAGGAGCGTCGGGTGGTAGGCGTAGGACACGTCCTCCTGACGGCGGCGCCCGTGATAGGCGATCGTGACGCCGAATCCCTCGAGGCGATGGGCGATGGCCCGCCCGATCCGCCCGAGGCCCAGGATGCCGACGTGGCGCCCGCGCAGGGTCGCGGTGAGGGGATAGGGCTTCTCCAGCCATTTGCCGGCCCGCAGGTAGCGGTCGACCTGCGGGATCTGCCGCACGGTGGCGAGCAGCAGCCCGAGCGTCAGGTCGGCCACCTCGTCGGTGAGCACGTCGGGGGTGTTCGTCACCACGATTCCCCGCCGCCCGCAGGCCGCCGCGTCGATCGTGTCGTAGCCGACGCCGAAATTCGCGACGATCTCCAGGGCCGGCAGCCGGTCGAGGAGGGCGTCGTCCACCTGCACGTGGCTCACCGCCATGCCCTTCACCCGGGGGCCGACCTCCGCGATCAGCCGGTCGGGATCCGTGTCGGGCCCGGCGCGGTGCAGCGTGAAGTGGCGGTCGAGGGCCTCGGTGACGAGCGGCATCATCGGCCGCAGCATCAGGAGTTCGGTGGACTTCAAGCGCGTCTCCCGGGGGATGGGGCCGGCATCCGACGATAGATGCAGGCCGGGGCGCTTGATCTCGCGCCCTCGGGTGCGGATGATGGCCTTGAAATCAGAGAGGCGGCAAGCCGCCCGGATGCAGGGAAGGATCGCCTATGACGCCCGACGCGCCGCGCCGTCACGCTTCCGTCGCCGAGCTGTGGCAGCGCTGCCGCTCCGCCGTCACCCCCTGCCGGCCCCTCCGGGCCGGTCTCTAAGAGCGGCGGGAGGACGAGGCGATGGCCGGACTCGAGATCAGGAACGTCCAGAAATCCTTCGGTACGACCGCGATCCTGCACGGGGTCTCGATCGACATCGAGGACGGAGAATTCGTCATCCTGGTCGGCCCCTCGGGCTGCGGGAAGTCGACGCTGCTGCGGATGATCGCGGGGTTGGAGAACATCACGGCGGGCGAGATCCGGATCGGGTCCCGCGTCGTCAACGCGGTGCCGCCCAAGGAGCGGGACATCGCGATGGTGTTCCAGAACTACGCGCTCTACCCGCACATGAGCGTGCGCGACAACATGGCCTTCTCGCTGAAGCTCAGGAAGGCGCCCAAGGCCGAGATCAACGAGCGGGTGGGCCGCGCCGCCGCGATCCTGGGCCTCGACAAGCTCCTCGACCGCTACCCGCGCCAGCTCTCGGGCGGGCAGCGCCAGCGCGTGGCGATGGGCCGGGCGATCGTGCGCGACCCGCAGGTCTTCCTGTTCGACGAGCCGCTGTCGAACCTCGACGCCAAGCTGCGCGTCGCCATGCGGGCCGAGATCAAGGAGCTGCACCAGCGGCTGCGCACCACCACGGTCTACGTCACCCACGACCAGATCGAGGCCATGACCATGGCCGACAAGATCGTGGTGATGCACGACGGCATCGTCGAGCAGATCGGCGCCCCCCTCGACCTCTACGACCGGCCCGACAACCTGTTCGTGGCGGGCTTCATCGGCTCGCCGGCGATGAACTTCATGAAGGGCGCGGTGACGGGTGGGCAGTTCCGCACGGATGGCGGCCTCACCCTGCCGCTGCCGACGCGCGGCGCGCGCCCCGCCGAGGGCATGCGGGCGGTCTACGGGTTGCGCCCCGAGCACGTGGCCCTGAGCCCCGACGGCGTTCCGGTCGAGGTCGCGGTGGTGGAGCCCACCGGCTCCGAGACCCTGGTGCTGGTGCGCCCGCCGGGCGAATCGGCCGCCGCCGACGTGGTCAAGGATGTCGGCCGCGACATCGCCTGCGTGTTCCGCGAGCGCATCGCCGCCCGCCCCGGCGAGCGGATCGGCATCACGGCCGATCCGGCCCTGGTCCACCTGTTCGACGCCGAGAGCGGCCGTCGCCTGAACTGAGCGTCCGGGCCTGGCGGCCCGGCCCTCATCCTCGCAGAGGGGCGGCAAGCCCCCGCCACACCGATCGGGAGTAACGCCACGATGACGTCCTTCGACCGTCGCCAGATCCTGAAAGCGGGCGCCGCCCTGGGCCTGTCCGCGGCCGGCGGCCTCGACGGCTTCGCCCGGGCCTGGGCCCAGGAGAGCCAGTGGAAGCCGGAGGCCGGGGCCTCGCTCAAGCTCCTGCGCTGGAAGCGCTTCATCCCCTCCGAGGACGAGGCCTTCATGCGCCTCGTCGACGCCTTCACCAAGGCGACCGGCGTGCCCGTCACGGTGACGAGCGAATCCTTCGACGACATCCAGCCCAAGGCCTCGGTGGCGGCCAATACCGGCCAGGGACCGGACATGGTCTGGGGCCTCTACTCCTTCCCGGCGCTGTTCCCGTCGAAGTGCCTGGAGGTCGGCGACGTCGCCGACTACCTCGGCAAGAAGTACGGCGGCTGGCTGCCCGCGGCCGAGGCCTACGGCAAGGTGAAGGGCAAGTGGATCGCGATCCCGATGGCCTTCAACGGTGGCTACATGAATTACCGCGTCGCCGCCATGAACAAGGCCGGGTTCAGCAAGTTCCCGGAGGATCTCGGCGGCTTCCTCGAACTCTGCCGCGGCCTCAAGAAGAACAACACGCCGGCCGGCTTCGCGATGGGGCACGCCACCGGCGACGCCAATTCCTGGATCCACTGGGCCTTGTGGTCGCACGACGCCTATCTGGTCGATGCCAACGAGAAGATCGTCATCAACTCGCCGGAGACCGCCAAGGCGCTGGACTACGTGAAGAGCCTCTACGAGACCTTCATTCCCGGCACGGTCTCGTGGAACGATTCCTCGAACAACAAGGCGTTCCTGTCGGGCGAGCTCTACCTCACCAACAACGGCATCTCGATCTACGCCTCGGCCAAGACCGAGCGCAAGGACATCGCCGAGGACATGGACCACGCCGCCTATCCGGTCGGCAAGTCCGGCAAGCCGACGGAATTCCAGCTCGCCTTCCCGATCCTGGCCTACACCTACACGAAGGCGCCGAACGCCTGCAAAGCCTTCATGGCCTTCGCGCTGGAGGCGCAGAACTACAATGCGTGGCTGGAGGCGGCGCAGGGCTATCTCTGCCACCCGCTGCGGGCCTACGCCAACAACCCGATCTGGACGAAGGACCCGAAGAACAAGGTGTTCGGCGAGGCCTCGACCCGGACGCTGGCGGCGGGCGGCCTCGCCCCGGTGAGCGAGAAGGTGGCGGCGGTGCTCGCCGACTTCGTGATCGTCGACATGTTCGCCTCCTACTGCACCGGGCGCGAGGACGCGAAGGGCGCCATCCGCAACGCGGAGCGGCAGGCCCAGCGCATCTTCCGCCAGGCGTGAGCGGGGCGGGGGGTCGGTTCCCGCCCTGAGCCGACGCCCCGGGGTCAAGCGCGGTTCCCCTCTCCCGGGTGGGAGAGGGGATCCCGCGCTGGCATCGGATGCGTTCGCCCAGGCGGTGACCGGTGACCGCCCCGGGGGCACCCCGCCCAACACCGTCGTCACCCGTTCCCAGAGTCCTGGAGGCCCGCATGGCCGACCTCGCCCTCGCCCGCCCCGCGGCTTCCGCCCGGGAGGCCCCCTCGGCCTGGAGCCGCCTGCGCACCAGCCGCGGCTGGCTCGGCGTCTGGTTCATGATGCCGGCGGCGCTGATCCTGATCCTGTTCCTGGCCTACCCGCTGGTGAAGGGCATCTGGCTCTCCTTCACCGACACCCGGATCGGCCGCGGCGGCGAATTCGTCGGCCTGGAGAACTACGAGTGGCTGTGGGACGACAACGTCTTCTGGCTCTCGGTCTTCAACACGCTGATCTATACCGCCGTCGCCTCGGTGGCGAAGTTCGGGATCGGCCTCTACCTCGCGCTGCTCCTCAACAAGCGGCTGCCCTTCAAGGCGCTGATCCGCTCGATCGTGCTGATCCCCTTCGTGGTCCCGACCGTGCTCTCGGCGCTCGCCTTCTGGTGGATCTTCGACAGTCAGTTCTCGATCATCTCGTGGTCGCTGCGCCATCTCGGTCTCCTCGACCACAACATCGACTTCCTGGGCGACCCGAATTCCGCGCGAATCTGCGTGATCTTCGCCAACATCTGGCGCGGCGTGCCCTTCATCGCCATCACCCTGCTCGCCGGCCTGCAGACCGTGTCGCCCTCGCTCTACGAGGCGGCGACGATCGACGGGGCCACGCCCTGGCAGAACTTCCGCCACATCACGCTGCCGCTGCTCACCCCGATCATCGCCGTGGTGATGACCTTCTCGGTCCTGTTCACCTTCACGGATTTCCAGCTGATCTGGGCGATGACCCGCGGCGGGCCGGTCAACGCCACCCACCTGATGGCGACCCTGTCCTACCAGCGCGGCATCCTGTCGGGCAGCCTCGGCGAGGGCGCGGCGATCGCCACCGCGATGGTGCCCTTCCTGCTCGTCGCCATCCTGATCTCGTGGTTCGGCCTGCAGAACCGCAAGTGGCAGTCCGGCTAGAGCGAGAGGCGATCGCCTCTCGCTCTCTTTCTTTGTTTTGGTCGCATTTTCTCCGCTGAACCGGCATCCACGTCAGCGGAAAATGCCCCAGGGAGACACCCGATGGCACAGGCCGCCGACCATTCCGAGGGCATGGCCTATCTGGACACGCTGCCGCGCCGGCTCGTGACCGTGTACCTGCCCCTCGGGGTCATCCTCGTCGTGCTGCTGTTCCCGTTCTACTGGATGGCGCTGACCGCCATCAAACCGGACGAGCAGCTCATCGACATGGAGACCTACAACCCGTTCTTCGTGGTGTCCCCGACGCTCAAGCACATCACCAAGCTGCTGTTCGAGACTCAGTATCCCCGCTGGCTCTGGAACACGATGCTGGTCTCGGTGGCGGCGACCGGGCTGTCGCTGTTCGCGAGCGTGCTCGCGGCCTACGCGATCGTGCGCATCCGCTACCGGGGCGCGGCGCTCGTCGGCGCGGCGATCTTCCTCGCCTACCTGGTGCCGCCCTCGATCCTGTTCATCCCGCTCGCGACCATCATCCAGGCCTACGGGCTGTTCGACTCGCCGCTCGCCCTGATCCTGGTCTACCCGACCATCCTGATCCCGTTCTCGACCTGGCTTCTGATGGGCTACTTCAAGACGATTCCCTACGAGCTGGAGGAATGCGCGCTGATCGACGGCGCCGGGCGCTGGCAGATCCTGACCCGGATCATCCTGCCGCTGGCCGTGCCGGGGCTGATCTCGGCCGGGATCTTCTCGCTCACGCTGTGCTGGAACGAGTTCATCTACGCGCTGACCTTCCTGTCCTCGACCCCGAACAAGACGGTGCCGGTCGCGGTGGTGAGCGAGTTCGTGGACGGCGACATCTACCGCTGGGGCTCGCTGATGGCCGGCGCGCTGGTGGGCTCGCTGCCCCTCGTGATCCTCTACTCGTTCTTCGTGGAGCACTACGTCTCGGCGATGACCGGCGCCGTGAAGGAATAGGCTGCGCGGCCCTGCTCCGGGCGCGCGGCGGCAAGGCGCCGTGCGCCCTTTGCGCGCCGCGCCGCGCCATATTACATCGCGAGGAACGGCCCGCGACCGGGCTGGTCTGTGCAAGAAAACACCACAAGGCACCTCACGCCATGGCCCCGCGCACCCTCTACGACAAGATCTGGGACGACCACGTCGTCGATCGTCAGCCGGACGGCACCTGCCTCCTCTACATCGACCGCCACCTCGTGCACGAGGTGACCTCGCCCCAGGCCTTCGAGGGGCTTCGGCTCGCCGGGCGCAAGGTGCGCCACCCGGAGAAGACGCTCGCGGTAGTGGACCACAACGTCCAGACCACGGACCGCAGCCTCGGCATCGAGGATCCGGAGAGCCGCACGCAGATCGAGACGCTGGCCGCCAACGTCCGCGACTTCGGCATCGAGTACTACGACGCTCTCGACCGGCGTCAGGGCATCGTGCACATCATCGGGCCGGAGCAGGGCTTCACCCTGCCGGGCCAGACGATCGTCTGCGGCGATTCCCACACCTCGACCCACGGCGCCTTCGGGGCGCTGGCCCACGGCATCGGCACCTCGGAGGTGGAGCACGTGCTCGCCACCCAGACGCTGATCCAGAAGAAGGCCAAGAACATGCGGGTGACGGTGGACGGGAGGCTTCCCGCCGGCGTCACCGCCAAGGACATCATCCTGGCGATCATCGGCGAGATCGGCACCGCGGGCGGCACCGGCCACGTGCTGGAATATGCCGGCGAGGCGATCCGGAGCCTCTCGATGGAGGGCCGGATGACGATCTGCAACATGTCGGTGGAGGGCGGCGCCCGGGCCGGCATGGTGGCGCCGGACGCCACCACCTTCGCGTACGTCAAGGACCGCCCGAAGGCCCCCAAGGGCGCGGCCTTCGACCGGGCGCGGGCCTATTGGGAGAGCCTCGTCACCGACGAGGGCGCGTCTTTCGACCGCGAGGTGCGGCTCGACGCGGCCAACCTGCCGCCGATCGTGACCTGGGGCACCAGTCCCGAGGACGTGGTCTCGGTGCAGGGTCGGGTGCCGGACCCGGCGGCGATCGCGGACGACAATATCCGCCGCTCGAAGGAGCAGGCGCTCGCCTATATGGGCCTCGCGCCCGGCCAGCGGATCACCGAGATCGGCCTCGACAAGGTGTTCATCGGCTCCTGCACCAACGGCCGCATCGAGGACCTGCGGGTGGTGGCGCGGATGGTGGAGGGCCGCAAGGTCCACCCGAACGTGAGCGCCATGGTGGTGCCGGGCTCCGGCGTGGTGAAGCAGCAGGCCGAGGAGGAGGGGATCGCCCGGATCCTGATCGAGGCCGGCTTCGACTGGCGCGAGCCGGGCTGCTCGATGTGCCTGGGCATGAACGCCGACCGGCTGAAGCCGCACGAGCGCTGCGCCTCGACCTCGAACCGCAACTTCGAGGGCCGCCAGGGCCACAAGGGCCGCACGCACCTCGTCTCCCCGGCGATGGCGGCGGCGGCGGCCCTGGAGGGCCACTTCGTCGACATCCGCGAGTGGCCGCGCTCCGTGTGACGCTTTCGGTGGCGGGCTCACGTTTTCCCCGTTGACGCTGAGCCCGCCCCCCACTAAACGATGCCCACCGCGGCGCCGCTGGCGCTTCGGGCCCAGGTGGCGGAATTGGTAGACGCGCTGGTTTCAGGTACCAGTGGTGCAAGCCGTGGAGGTTCGAGTCCTCTCCTGGGCACCAACCACTCGCTGAGTGGTTGAGCCTCCCCGCAAAATCCGGATTGATCCCGCATCAGGCGGACGTTGCGAGAAACGGACATCCGCGATCGACCATGCGCCGGTCGCTCGTCCCTCGATCGAGCCGGACAAGCCGCGCGTACCGTCGCGACGCCGAGCGGCATTACCCAGGTTGCGGTCGACCCGCGCGGCGTCAGCCGCCGGCGGGCTCCCCCCCGTCCATGAGCGCGTCCAGGATCGGGCAGCGCGGGACGTCGCTCCCCGGGGCAGGTGTCGACCATCCCCGTGAGTGCGCGCTCCAGCCGCTGCGGATGGGCGAGCTTGGCGCGGGCCTCGGCCAGGTGGTGCTGGACCATCCCCTGCTCCCCGCCGCGGGGCAGCGCCGGCCGGCCGCCCGCGCGACGCAACGCCGTTCCCGGCGGGACCGCGCTCACCGTCCCGCCCGCTGGCCCGACCGGAAGCCCGCGCTCATCTGGTGTGATGCTGGGCATCGTATGCTGTCGACCAGTCCGGCGTCGGACGCACCGCGCCCAGAACTTTCGCGGGTCCAGAAATACTTTCAGTACGATTTTCAATCAAAAAGCCATTTACCTTCAATAAGGCAAAGCTGCAAAGATCCAGAAACCTAGTTGAGATTGCGCGCTTGGCAGTCATACAGGCGACGTTCAGGGTCTCCCTGCCAGAAGCCGCACCGTTCCGGCTGGCTTGTTCGGGTCGGCTCAGGTGCGAATGACAGCAAGAGGCATCATGGTTCCTGACCGGAAGGGTCCCGCCGTGCCGGAGCGGACGGCGCCGGAGAGCCCGACGGCCGACGCGCGGCCCCGTCTGCCGCGCGTCGTGCACGATCATCTCGGGACTCAGTTGCGGGCCGCCTACGCGGCGATCGTGACCGAGCCGCCCCGGACCGTCCTCGACCTGCTGGTGCGCCTGGAATCCGCCCTGGCGGACCAGCCGGCCTCGACGTTCCGCCAGGACCTGCTCGGGGTCCTGCCGGCGCTGCGCGGCTTCGCGCTGTCGCTGACCACCAGCGTCGTCCACGCCGACGACCTCGTGCAGGAGACGCTGCTGAAGGCGTGGCAGAACCAGCACCGGTTCGCGCCGGGCACGAACATGAAGGCGTGGCTCTTCACCATCCTGCGCAACCAGTTCTACACGCAGCACCGCAAGCTCCGCCGGGAGGTGGAGGACGTCGACGGCGCCGCCGCGACGCAGATGATGGCGCTGCCCGACCAGGAGGACGGCGTCGCCCTGCGGGACGTCTGGAAGCGGCTGGGCCAGTTGCCGGCCTCGCAGCGCGAGGCGCTCCTGCTCGTCGCCACGCAGGGCCTGACCTACGAGGCGGCCGCCGCGCTGATGGGCGTCCAGGTCGGCACGGTGAAGAGCCGGGTCAGCCGCGCCCGCAGCGCCCTGGCGGAGGCCCTTGGCCACGAGGCCGACCGGGCGCGCGGGGCGAGCGGCCCGCATTGAGGCGGCCGGCGGCGCGCCGCGCCCGGAGGTCACGGGTCGAGGCCGCCCGGCCGGACCCAGCCCGCCCGCGGCGGCCGCGGGTCGCGCCCCGTCCGCGACGGACGGGGAGCGGCCCGATCGCGGGGTGCGCTCGGCGCGATCGCGACCGTGGACCCGCGGCGCACCGGGGCCCCGCAGGCCGCCATGATCGCGCGCAGCCCGTCGATCCAGGCCTCGGCGGCGGCCGGCGTGGCGAACCCCTCCTGCACGATCATCGTGTCGGGCTCCAGGATCCCGACGACCGCGAACCCGGCCCCCGCTCTCTCGACGATCTGGCACGTGACGGCGCGCGGCATGGGGCTTTCGCTGCGGATGCGTCGGACGGATCGGCGCCGAAGGCCGATCGGCGAGGGGAGGGCCGCGCGGCGGCTCAGGCGGCGGCCTGCCGGATGCCGCGGACGATCTGCTCCACGACGGCGACGCCCTCGGGGGTGAAGGTGATCGCGTCGTCGCTCAGGGTCGCGTAACCGCGCGACTCGACCTCGGCGGCGCCCTCCGGATCCGCCCTATGGCCCGCATCGTCCTGCCGCACCACGGCGCGGATCGGCTGGCTCGTCGCGAGATGGTGGTAGGCCGCGAAGGTGAAGATCGAGAGCGCGCGGTCGGACAGCGCGTCGGCGCCTGCTGGCATCGGGGTTCCTCCTCGTCCGGCCCGATGCGCGGCGGCGCCCGGGCTGAGCCTCAACGCGGGATCGCGGGCGCGGTGCGCCCCGCCCCCTGCCGCACAAAGCCGCGGGGGCGGAGCCGGCGCATTCCTATCCCTGGGGCAGGAACGGAACGGGCCTGTCGCGTAAGCGTCATACTCGGGCGTCACATCAGCCTGACCTAACGCGCGCCCGACGAGAGCCTCATGGATCAGCCCGAAACGACCGTAGATCTGGAGACCGGCAACGAGAGTGGGGTCGCGAAGCGGTTCTCCTGTGCGGTCACCGGGCGGGAAAGACCCAAGAAAGACTTGGTTCGTCTGGACACGCTGCGCCCGGCTCTGGTCGATCGGATCCGGGC
This sequence comes from Methylobacterium sp. JK268, assembly GCF_054052225.1. NCBI lineage: Bacteria > Pseudomonadati > Pseudomonadota > Alphaproteobacteria > Hyphomicrobiales > Methylobacteriaceae > Methylobacterium > Methylobacterium sp. JK268. The sequence continues at coordinate 71,258 of NZ_JBSVZN010000018.1, forward strand.
GGAGTTTCCGGACTTGCCCGAGGACGCGCTCGTCGATCGGCGCGAGGTCAACCGCTACCGGAACGTCTACGTCGAGGAGATGCTCCGCGAGGAGCACGGCGAGTTCTCGGAACTCGACAAGCAGGTGGCCGAGAGCATCGCCAATCAGGAGACGATCGCCGAGAACGTCGAGGAGGAGTTCGAGGAGCACCGGACCTTCGGCGAGCGGGTCTCCGACCTGCTCGCCTCGTTCGGCGGCTCCTGGGCCTTCCTGATCTCCTTCGCGGTCGTCCTCGCCGTCTGGATGGCGATCAACCTCTACGAGGGCGAGAGCAAGGCCTTCGATCCCTATCCGTTCATCCTGCTCAACCTGGTGCTGTCGACGCTCGCGGCCATCCAGGCGCCCATCATCATGATGAGCCAGCGCCGCCAGGAGGAGAAGGACCGCCTCCGCTCCCTCAACGACTACCGGGTGAACCTGAAGGCCGAGCTCGAGATCCGGCATCTCCACGAGAAGGTCGACCACCTGATCACGAAGCAGTGGCAGCGGCTGGCCGAGATCCAGCAGCTCCAGCTCGAGATCATGCAGGACAAGCGCTGGCGCCGCTGAGGCGCCGCCCCTCCCGGCCGCGATCGCGACGGTTCGGCACGACGCCGACGGCGTGGCGACCCGTCGGGAGCGGAGGCACCGGTCGTCGGTCGGGACCGGTGGTCGACATCGCATGCGCTCTCTGCGCATGCGGCTCCCGTGTGCACAGATCTTTGTAGTCGGCTCATCAGCTGGACGCTTCTGGAAAACACAACACTCCTCATGCTGAGGCGGGTTTGTTGCCATGAGCCGGGTTTGACGCTGTGGCTCACCCTCACCTAACGGGATGACATCGAGCAGACTTCAGCTTGATCGGCGTCGATCGAGCCTTGCGATGCCCTGCTGGCGATCACGCAGCGGGTGCGGCTGAGCGATGACGGATCCGCTCGATGTCTGATCGATCGGAACGATCATCCTCCTGATTCAGAACATGGTTTCCTGTGCTGTTTGCATGCGTTAGCCGCATGCAGGGAGAGGGCACGCGCACATCCCGGAGTGTGTATCCGCAAGCCCGTATGGGAGAGACGGCCCGGGCTGTGAGGGACGCTGGCTTCGGCGAGACGACGCAACCGTGCCGCTGTCAGCTCGACCTGCAGGACCCGGCGCAATACCCCCTGACGCGCCGCTTCGCCCCGCGCAGCGCCAGCCTCGGCGCGCTGCAGGCCCTCCCCGCCGGGTTCGTCGCCAGCCTCAACGGCTCCTCCGTCGAGCGGGCGCCGACCGCCTACGAGATGGTCTCGCAGGGGCCGCACGACGCCACCGCGACCTTCGAGATCGGCAATCCGACCCTGCGGCGGGAGCGGGCGCGCACCCTGGAGGCGAGCCTGCGCCGGGCCGAAGGGCCGCTGCGGCTCGACGCCACCGCCTACGTCACGCGCATCACGGGCTTCATCTACCGCGCCGAGACGGGCCTGCTCTGCGACACCGATTTCGCCTCCTGCGGCCAGGGGACGGAGAGCCCGCAGATCGTCTACCGGCAGCGGAACGCCACGTTCCACGGCTCCGAGGTCGCCGCGCAACTCGATGCCATCCCGGTGGGCGACGGCTGGTTCGGGGTCGAGGGGCAGTTCGACACCGTGCGCGCCCGGTTCGACGACGGGACCAACGTGCCGCGCATCCCGCCCTACCGGGTCGGGGGCGGTCTCTTCCTGCGCGCGGGGGGCTGGTTCGCGCGGGTGAACCTGCTGCCGCCTTCGCGCACACCGAGGTCGCGCCGCGCGAAACCCCGACGCCGGGCTGGAACGACCTGCGGGCCGAGGTCAGCACCACCCGGGCGCTGGACCCCGCCGCCTACGGCGCCAGCGAGGTCACGCTGGGGCTTGAAGGCCGCAACCTCCTGAACGCGGACATCCGCAACGCCGCATCGTTCAAGAAGGACGAGGTGCGGCTCCCCGGGCGCAGCGTCCGTCTCTTCGTGACGGCCTCTAGGGGAGCGCCGACGCCACGATCGCCAGGGACAGGGGGGCTCCGGGTCGGGCGGGACCCGTCCGCCTCGGCGGCAGCCTACCGCAGGGTTCCGCTCCGGCCGGGATGACAGGACGGACCGCTTGCACGTCGAACGCGAGGTGAAATCGGCCAGCCGGGCCCGCGCGCATTGACTTTTTTCAGGTCGGCATCGACATCTCCAGGCAGAGATGGGGGTAGACATGCCTGAACAATCGTTGCCGGATCCGATTTTCATCGACCTGACCGCAGAGCTCGTCGCAGCCTATGTCTCGAACAATCCCCTGCCCCAAGGGGAGCTGCCGGCCCTCGTCGAGGGGGTGCATCGCGCCCTGAGCGGCCTTGCCGCCCCCAAGTCGCCGGAGGCGGCCCGCCCGGTCCCGCCCGTCCCGATCCGGAAGACGGTGACGCCCGACGCGATCATCAGCCTGGAGGACGGCAAGCCCTACAAGTCGCTCAAGCGGCACCTGCGCACCCGCGGCCTCACGCCCGAGGCGTACCGCGCCAAGTGGGATCTGCCGGCCGACTACCCGATGGTGGCGGCGAATTACGCGGCGCAGCGCTCGGAACTCGCCAAGGCGAGCGGCCTGGGACGCCGGAAGGACTGAGGCGGCCCGGCGATCCGCCGCGCGGGGAGCGGGTCCCCCTTGTGGGGGCGCCATCCCGGTGCTAGCCGAGACGCGAGGGGGTCTCGGGATCGAGACCGATGCAGTCCGGACACAACAAGTTCGCCCGTCTGCGCCGGATGCGGGACAAGGGCATCGAGCGGAGCGTCGCGACCCGCACGGCCGCGGCGGCCGAGCGCGCCGCGCTGACCGTGCCGCTGATCCGCGAGGTGCAGGCGGCCGGTGCCGTCAGCCTCAGCGAGATCGCGGGAGCGCTGAACGCGCGCGGCATCCCGACCGCCCGCGGCCGGGCCTGGAGCGCCGTTCAGGTGCGCCGGATCCTGCAGAGGACCTGATCCGGCCCCGCGAGGTGGGCCGGGCGCGTCTCCCAGCCGGTCGCGATCCGCCGCACGGCCGGCCGGCTCTGGTCTCTCCGTATGGAACGATGGGTACGGCGGCACCGTTTCCTCACCCTGATCGACCAGTATCGGCCAGGGAGAGAGAGATGGACAAGGATCGGGTCGAAGGATCTGCCACGAATGTCGGCGGCAAGATCAAGGAAGGCGCCGGCAAGCTGACGGGCGACGAGAAGTTGCGCAGCGAGGGCGTGGCGGATCAGGTCAAGGGCAAGGTCCAGAACGCGGTCGGCGGCATCAAGGACGCCCTGAAGGGCAAAAGCTGACCGGCGGGACCGGGTCCGCCGTCCGGACCCGGTCCCCGGTTCGCAGCGCCTCAGCAGCCGCAGCCGTAGCCGTAGCCGCCGTAGGTGACGGGGGCGTAGGCCCCGTAGCCGTAGCTGCCGTAGAAGGCCGGCGCGTAGGACGTGCCGTAGCCGTAGCTCCCGTAATCGTAGGTGGCCGGAGCATAGCCGGCTCCGTAGGCCGTCCCGGCGGCGAATCCGAGCGCGGTGCCGACGCCGCCCCATCCGAGGCCGCGGCGGTAGCCGTAGGACCGGTAGCCGTAGCTCCGATAGCCGTATCCGTAGCCGCGATGGCCGTAGAAGGCGCGGTGGCCGTAGCCGTACCGCGCGTAGCCGTAGCGGCCGTACCCGCCGTGATAGGCGGCGCGGTACCCGCCGAAGCTGCGGCCGTAGCCGCCGCCATATCCGTATCCGCCGGCCTCGGCGCCGGTCGGCGCCGCGAGGGCCGCCGCGAGGGTGGCCGCGGACAGAAGGGTCCACTTCATCGATTCTGCTCCGGTCGAGGCGCGTTGAGATTGCGTTAACTCTGACCGCCGATGCGGACATCCGGAACGGTGCAGACTACGGAGCCGCCCCGTTTCCCAGACCTGAAATGCGCCGCGCGTGCCCTGCGATCGTCCCCGCGGCGCCATGCTGCCGATCGGATAGCGCACGATTGACTGATATTCCGCGCAGATTTTTCTCTCCTATCAATCATGAAACGCACATCGCCCCGAGGCATCGCCGTGATGTCTCCCAGGGGACTGTACAGATCCGCCGGATTCGCTAATCTTGGCCATTGATTCAGCGTGAAGGGAGGGGCGCGATGGCCGGTCCGCCGCAGCTTATGCTGATCCTCGGTCTTCTGACCTGTGCCTCGATTGCCAGCGTGCTGATCAGCTGGCGGACCCTGCAGCACCTGCGGCGCAGCGAGCGCAGGGCGGCCGAGAGCCTGTGGTCGCTCCACGCGAGCCGCCACGCGGCGCCGGAGGCGCACGGGCAGCTCTTCTACATCCGCCTGAGCGATCCGGCGCGGAACCGGTTCCGGATCGGCTACGTCCGCGTCCGCCATCCCCGCGGCGCCACGGTCTCGGCCGCCGAGGTCCGGCCCTCGGGCGGCTACGCGCACCTCGCCTACAGGCCGGTTCTGTCGCCCAACTGCGAGATCCACGACCGCAAGCGGTACGAACCGGGCGCCGGGCCCGGCGACCATCCCGGCGAGGGCCGCCTCCACTTCTTCGTCGCGCCGCCCTCGCCCGGCCTGTGGCGCCGCGCCCGGCCGGAGCGGCTGATCGTGGAGGTCGGCGTCGAGGCGGTGACGCCGGGCCGCGAGGCGCGCCGGCTCCGCCTGACCAGCGATCCGGTCATGTGGGAGCGGCCGCCCGTCCGCCTCGCCGCGGCGCAGGCGCCCGCCCCCGGGCTGTCGGTCCAGGCGGCGGAGTAGCGCTGTCCCGTCTCGGGGCGGCCGATCGATGGCCGCGCGATGCGGAGACCGGTTTCGGTCAGGCGGCCGGTGCGAAGCGCCGCCGCCCGCTGCGATCGAGCGCAGGGCCGATCAGTAGAGCTGTCCGTCCAGGCTGGCCGGCGAGCCCGGCGGCAGGGGGCTCAGGCTGCCGACGCTGTCGCCGATGATCCCGGGCGGCCCGCTGAAGCCCACCACGCCGCTCGGGTCGCGGGCCGGGTAGTAGGGCGAGGAGGGCAGGGGCCGGCGCTCCAGGCGCGAGACCGGGATGAAACCGTTCCGGATCAGGCGGGCGTCCAGCCGGTCGAGCCGGCGCAGGTCGTCCGTCACCGCGACGTGCCGGGGCGCGGCCTGGCGGACCGTGAGGCGCAAGGGACGGTCGATGGGACGGTCATTGTGGCGGTCGCGGGCCTGGGCGGCGCCGACGGAGCCGGCCAGGGCGGCGCTCGCCACCAGGAGGGGGATCAGGCGGAACATGCGGGTCTTTCGTTGCTCGGTGGTCCGACCGGATAGGCCCGGCGGGTCCGGCCAAGTTCCGCGTCTCACCGAGTGGTGATCGATCCCGGTCCCGGGCGGTCGCCGGGGCGCCCCGTCACGGGCGGTCGCGCTCTTCCGGAATCCGGGCGAGCGCGGAATCTTGCGGGAGGTCCGGAGCCAGTCCGTCATCGGGCCGGACGCTCATGATCAGGGGCCGCCGGCGGGCCGGCCTCCCGCTCCTTGCTTCGGCATCAGGCTCCGGCATCCGGCTCCGGCCCCGCCGCCGCCCCGCTGCGCGGACCGGTGAGGCGGGGCCCGCTCCGATCGAGCGGATCCCGCCTCACTCGGGGATCGGCACGTCGAAGCCGTTGAGGATGATCGACACGGAGCAGTAGAGGCCGATCAGGTAGATCAGCTCCGCCGCGCCCTCCTCGCCGAACTCCGCCTTGGCGAGGTCGTAGTTGAGCTTCGGCAGCAGCCGACCCGACACCAGCGCCGAGGCCACGTCGTAGGCGATGGCCTCGGGCCGCGGCAGGTCGGCGGGACGCTGCCCGGCGCAGATCGTCGCGATGGTCTCGTCGGAGAGGCCGCGCAGCTCCGCCACCAGGATATGGGCGTAGAGTTCGTAGCCCGAGTGGAAATGCGTGCCGGTGACCAGGATCGCCACCTCGCGCACGGTCTTGGGCAGCTTGGGCGAGGCGGACAGCGCCTTCACCAGTTCCCAGACCGGCCCGCCGAAGTGCGGGAAGTGCAGCCAGGGATTCCAGGGCCCGATCAGCGCGCCGTCGTCGCCGATCGCCTTGAAGCCCTTGAAGCTCGTCTCGATGCCTCGGCGCATGTCGTCGTAGAGGGGGCGCTGCTCCGCGCTGAGAGCGGAGGGCGGGATCAGGGGCAGGCGCATGGCAGGGTCTCCGCAGCCGCGATCGGCTGGCTATCCTGGCGGATCGTCGCGTGGCCGGGCGCGATCCGGCGCGGGTCCGGCCACGCCCCGCAGGTAGCGCGAGCGCGATCCGGGAACAGGCCGGCCGCGCCGCGGCGGGACCGGCTCCCGCGGGCGCCGGACACACGCTTGACGTGGTGGGCGCGGCCTCTCTTCCGCTGAGGAACAAGGATCCTTCTGGGGATCTGGGCGATGTATCTCCGCATTTCGGGCCTCTGAGCTTAGCCCAGAAGGTCTAGACAGCGCGTCTGAATTGCGGTTCCATCTGCGCTGTCGGTAGCATGACCGGTGTTGGGATTGCGTAGGCCGGGCGCCACCAGGAGAGGGCGAGCGATGACGCAACAGACCGAGCCGCCCGCGGACGTCCTGATCGTCGAGGACGACCGGCTCCTGCGCGACCTCATGGGGGAGATCCTGACACGCAGCGGCATCCGGGTGGCGGCGGCGCGGGACGGGAACGCGGCGCTCTGCCTCCTGGGCGAGGGGGGGCTCGGCGAGGAGTCCGGCCCGCGTGTCCTCGTCACCGACCCGGACGTGAGCGGCGCGGCGCCCTTCGCGGGCGCGGCGCAGCGCCGCTGGCCCGGCCTGCGCGTGGTGATGGCCTCCGGAGCCTGGCCGGACGTGGCCCACCTGCCGGGCGCCGTGCGCGTGCTGCCGAAGCCCTTCCGGCCCTCGACTTTCCTGCGCGAGATCGGCGCGCTGCTGCCGCCGCGCAACGCGCCCTAACTCGAACGCGCTCCCGCGGCATTGTGGTTGCTGCGAGATCTGGGGCACCCCGTTTCCGGGATCGTGGCGCGGGGTGATCCCCTCTCAACCAGGCGACGTGGGCGCAACGCTCCGCGACGGGATCATCGGCTGAACGCTCCGGGGGCGCACTACACTCCTCATGCTGAGGTGCGACCGTAGGGAGCCTCGAAGCACCCCAGAACAGTCCGTCCAAGCAGCCGTTGTCTTGGAGCACGCGTCAGGGGTGCTTCGAGGCTCCCTACGGTCGCACCTCAGCATGAGGGATGTTGTGTCTTCTTCATTCGTTCCGCTGATGATCTCGTCGCGGAGCGTTGCGCGCACGTCGCCTGCTCGAGAGAGGCTCCTGCACGGGCATCGACGTGCCGGCATCAGTGACTCAATATCGTCACCGCCAATCAGCACACATGTTCATGCGCGAGGGACAGCGAAGCCGGTGACGACCTGATCCGGGATCCGCTTGATCAAAGCGGAGCCCCTATCAGCACGCCCGCGTGGCGGCGCTTCGCTCCGCACGCCTGAGCGAAGCCCGGATCCGCCATCCCGCAGCGATTGCGGCAGCCATCGCCAAAGGATCAAGCGGGGTCAGGATGACGCGGCGGGGCCGTTCAGGCCGCCGTGCCGAGCCGCGCGCGCATCTCCACCCGCAGGTCGTCGATGGGCGCGAGGCGTCCGCCGCGCTCCAGGTGCCAGAAGGTCCAGCCGTTGCAGGCCGGCAGCCCCTGCACGAGGGCGCCGATCTTGTGGATCGACCCGCAGGCCGGGCCGACGCTGAGGGTGCCGTCCGGTCGCACGAGGGCGCGGTGGCGCCGCCGCTCGTCGGTGAGTTCGATCCCGGCCCGGATCAGGCCCGCCTCGATGAGGGCCAGGAAGGGGATGCGGGGCTCGGCGCGCTTGGCCGGCGCCGTCAGCAGCGCCGCCGTCGAGAGCGGCTCCACCGCCGCGATCCGCGCGCGGGCCGCCGCCGCGTAGGCGGGCTCGCGCTCGATGCCGATGAAGCGGCGTCCGAGCCGCTTGGCGACGGCGCCGGTGGTGCCGGTCCCGAAGAACGGGTCGAGGATCACGTCGCCGGGATTGGAGGCCGACAGGATCGTGCGGGCGAGCAGGGCCTCGGGCTTCTGGGTCGGGTGCAGCTTGCGCCCGTCCCCGCCCTTCAGGCGCTCCTCGCCGGTGCAGAGCGGCAGGAACCAGTCCGAGCGCATCTGCAGGTCGTCGTTGCCGCCCTTCAGCGCCTCGTAGTGGAAGGTGTAGCCCTTCTGGGCGCTGCGCGAGGCCCAGATCAGGGTCTCGTGGGCGTTGGTGAAGCGCTTGCCGCGGAAGTTCGGCATCGGGTTGGCCTTGCGCCACACGATGTCGTTCAGGATCCAGAAACCAAGATCCTGCAGCGCGCTCCCGACCCGGAAGATGTTGTGGTACGAGCCGATCACCCAGAGCGTGGCGTTCGGCTTCATCACCCGGCGGCAGGCCTGGAGCCATTGGCGGGTGAAGGCGTCGTAGGCCTCGAAGCTGGCGAACTGGTCCCAGTCGTCGTCGACCGCGTCGACGGCGCTCTGGTCGGGCCGCAGCAGCGCGCCCTCGCCGAGCTGGAGGTTGTAGGGCGGATCCGCGAAGACGAGGTCCACGCTCGACGGCGGCAGCGCGTCGAGGGCGGCGACGCAGTCGCCGAGGAGGACTTCGTCGAGGGGAAGACGCGGCGAGGAGGGGAGAAGACCCATCCGCGGCGCCGACGCGGCACGCCCGGTACGCGAGACTTGATTCCGGGCGGCGGCGCCGGCAACCGCGGTACGCGGGGAAGCCATGGCGAACACCGGTTACGCGACTGACAGGCGGGACCTTGGCCCCGGCAGGGTAAAGGCCGCGTTGCCCGCAGAAACACTCCGCGTCTCGAATTGGGGCTGCAATTTTTGCCGGGTGCCGCGCGCGATCAGCAGATCTCACCATCGGTGAAGATCGGCCTGCGGCTGCCTGCGTTGAGGGTCCGGCGAATGCCGCAATCGGCCAGTGCAGACCGAAGACGAAACCGCCCGACTGAAGCTGACGGCCAGGATGAACGCGCAGGCAAGGGTCCCGTCTGGCGCATGGGTGCGGCCAAATTTTCGTCCGGTTCTCGGATGATTGATCGGGCATCGATCAACAATCAGGGAATGCGGGATGAAGAGCGGACGAGTCGTGCGTCGACCGATGGCGGGATGTTTCGGCGGGGCGCTGGCCCTGGCCGGATTGTGGGCGCTGGGCGCCGTCGGGCCGGCCGAGGCCCAGACCGGCCGGGCCTCCTGGTACGCGTCGGGCCGGCAGACGGCGAATGGCGAGCGCTTCAATCCCAACGGGCTGACGGCGGCCCATCGCAGCCTGCCCTTCGGCGCCCGGGTGCGGGTCACCAACACGGCGAACGGCCGCTCGGTCGTGGTGCGCATCAACGACCGCGGCCCCTTCGCGGGCGGGCGGATCATCGACCTCAGCCGGGGCTCGGCCCGGGCGATCGGCATGGGCGGCGTCACCCGCGTGGCCCTCGAGCGGATCGACTGACGGCGGACCCGGGATCCCTCCTCGCACGTTCGGGTTTCTCGGAACCGTCACGCTGACTATGGAATGGCGGCGCGGATGGGATATCTCCGGGTTTCCGGTCCGGGGCCGAGGAAGGGAACTGACGCGATGGCAAAACCCCTGGTCGTGGTGATCCCCCACCAGCTCGGCCTGGCGGAGGCGCATCGGCGCCTCGACGGCGGGATCGGGGAGGCGAAGGCCCTGCTCCAGAAGGCCGGCCTCAGCATGGCCGAGGCGTCCTGGGAGGGCGAGCGCCTGTCCTTCCTGGTCGGCGCCCTCAACCAGAAGGTCGACGGCCACATCGACGTGGCGGCCGATTCCGTGCGCGTCGAGGTCAACCTGCCGCTGATCCTCTCCCTCTTCGCCGGCCGGATTCAGCAGGCGATCGATCAGAACGGCGTGAAGCTCCTGACGAAGAAGTAGGCCCGGAACTCCTGCGGCAGGACCCGGTTGGGTGTCGACACGCCCAAGGAGGCCGCCCGTGACCAATCCCGGCTCCCCGCCCGACCAGCCCTACGACCCCGTCCCGCCCTCGCCGGGCCCGGGTCCCGATACGCCGACCACCGTGCCCCAGGAGGCGCCCGGCGGGACACCGACCGAGATCCCGGTGAACGATCCCGGCCACTCCCCGGCGATCACCCCGGACCCGTCGCCGACCGGGCCGGCCAACCCGACGATGTGAGCGGGCGCGGCCTCATCCCGCGGGAGGCTGGGCGGCGATGCGCGCTCCCGCCGAGACGAGTTGCCGGACAAGCCACCGGACCGGCGGCGCGAGCAAGGATGGCTGCGTGCAGATCGCGTCGACGGCGAAGGGCGGGATCTCCGCCGGGAGCGGGATGACCGCGATCTCCGCCACGGCGGCGAGGCGCCGGGCCACCCGCTCGGCGAGGGCCGCCACGAGATCGGTCCCGGCGATCGCGAAGGGAAGGGCGGTGGCGTGGGGCAGGCGCAGGGCCACCCGGCGATGCAGACCGTGCCGCGCCAGGAGAGCGTCGAGCACCGGTGGTGCGTGATCGCCGCCCGCACGTGAGAACAGGGCGTGGGGGAGGGCCGCGTAGCCGGCGAGATCGAGGCGCGCGTAATCCGCCGCGCGCGACGCCGCGCAGATGGCGACGAAACGCTCCTCGAACAGGAGATGCCGAGACCCGGTCCGCGGCAGGGGCAGGTGGCCGCCGACCAGGAGGTCGAGGTCGCCCCGTTCCAGGCGCTCGGCAGCCGCGTCCGCGTCGCCGAGCGGATGGACCTGCAGGTCGGCTCGCGGAGCCTGCGCCCGGAGGGCCCGCACCAGCGCCGGCACGATGATGAGGTCCCCGTAATCCGTCACGGCGATCCGGAACGGGCGCCGGGTCGTGGCCGGATCGAAGGGCGCCTCCGGGTCGAGGGCCAGCCGCACCTGCCGCAAGGCTTCGCGGACCGGACCCGCCAGGGCCATCGCACGCGGCGTGGGCACCATCCCGCCCGGTGCCCTGCGGAACAGGTCGTCGCCGAAGAGCGCGCGCAGCCGCGTCAGCGCGCCGCTCATGGACGGTTGCGCGAGGCCGATGCGCGCGCCCGCCCGCGTCACGCTGCGCTCGTCCAGCAGCGCCTCGAACGCGACCAGGAGGTTGAGGTCGACGCCCGCGATATTCTTCCCGGCGATGATCGGCATGGCATCAATCGATTTCACGGATGAATGACGCCCCGCTATAGGGTCTCGTCACCGTGGGGAGGAAGGGCCGTGACGCAGATCCTGACGGGCATCACCGCGCGCGGTCCTCTCATGCTGTGGCTCGGCCTCTGTCTCGGGCTGGCCTGGCCCCGCTTGGCGGACCTGGCGCGCCCGGCGATGTCCGGCGCCATCTTCGTGCTCCTGGTCGGCACGCTGCTGCGGGTCGACGGGCGCCACGTGGCCGCGTGCGTCCGCCGCCCCGCCACGGTGCTCGCGCTGACGCTCCTGGCCGCGATCGGCTGTCCCCTGGCGGTCGGCTGGCTGGCGCACGCGGCCGGCGGGCCGTCGGACCTCGTGACGGCGCTCGTCCTCGCGGCGGCCTCTCCGCCCTCGGCCGGGACGGCGGCACTGGCCTGGATGCTCGGCCTCGACGGGGCGATGGCCCTGACGGTGACCCTGGCCGCGACCGCGGCCGCGCCCGTGACCGTCCCTGCCTTGGCCCGGTCCCTCGGCGGGATCGCGATCGACCCGTTGGCCCTCGCCGGGCGGATGGCCGCGCTGGTCGGCGCAGCCGCCCTCGCGGCCTCGCTGCTGCGCTGCTGGGCCGGTCCACGGCTTGCCGGGCAGCGCTCGGCCCTCGACGCCCTGCTGGTGGCGGCGCTGGCGGTCTTCGCCGTCGCGGCCATGGCCGGGATGCAGGATCGCCTGAGGGCGGAGCCCCGCGCCGTGCTGGAAGCCGTCGCCCTCGCCTTCGCGGTCAATCTCGGGCAGCAGGCGCTCGGGGCGCTCCGGCCGGGCGGTCTCGCGGCGCGGGCCAGCGCCGGGCTGATTCTCGGCAACCGCAACGTCGGACTGGTCTGGTCCGCGCTCGGCACCGCGGCCACGCCGTCCATGGTGCTGATCTTCGCGGCCGCGCAGGTCCCGATCTACACCCTGCCGCGCCTGTTCCAGTCCGTCCTGCGCCATCGGCGTGCCTTGGGCAGGCCCGGCGCCGAACCGATGGGAGATCCCCGATGCCGCACGTCCTGACGACCGACCTGGCCGCCCGCTTCGCGGCGCTCACCCTCGGCCACGTCACCCGCGAATACCCCAACAAGCCCGACCACGTGCTGGCCGGCCCGGAGGACGCGCGCACGCCCGCCGCCCTGCACCCGGTCTTCTACGGCAGCTACGACTGGCATTCCTGCGTGCACGGCTACTGGCTGCTGACGCGCCTGCTGCGGCGCGATCCGCACGCGCCCTGGGCCGGGGCGATCCGCGACCTGTTCGACCGCCAGATCGTGCCCGCCAAGGTCGCGGAGGAATGCGCCTACTTCCTCGCCCCCACGGCGCGCGGCTTCAAGCGGCCCTACGGCTGGGCCTGGCTGCTGCGGCTCGCCGCCGAGCTGCAGGGGCTCCCCGAGCCGCGCTGGGCGCAGGCCCTGGCACCCCTCGCCGAGATCGTGGCCCGGCGCCTGCGCGACTTCCTGCCGGTCTCGCCCTACCCGGTGCGGGTCGGGACCCACTTCAACACCGCTTTCGCCCTGCGCATGGGCGCCGATTACGCGCAGGCGTCCGGGGATCAGGCCCTAACCGCGCTGCTCTGCGCCACGGCCGAGCGCTGGTACGGCGCCGACGCGGACTGCCCCGCCTGGGGCGAGCCGGGCGGGGACGACTTCCTGTCCTCCGCCCTGATCGAGGCCGAGTGCCTGCGCCGCCTGTGGGCGCCCGAGCGCTTCCGGCCGTGGTTGGACCGCTTCCTGCCGCGCCTCGCCGCGGGGGAGCCCGCGACCCTGTTCCGCCCGGCCGAGGTGACCGACCGCAGCGACGGCAAGATCGCCCATCTCGACGGGCTCAACCTCAGCCGGGCGTGGTGCTGGCGCGCCCTGGCGACGGCCCTGGAGCCCGGCGATCCCCGGGTGCCGGTGATGCGGGAGGCCGCCGAGCGCCACCTCGCCGCGAGCCTGCCCCACCTCGCCGACGACTACATGGGCGAGCACTGGCTGGCGAGCTTCGCGCTGCTGGCGCTGGAAGCGTAGGGCGGGATCCGCGTTCCAGCCGCCGCGTCGTCGGAACCCGTCCGGGAGCCCGACGGGTCTGATACTCCGACGATCTCTCTACCCGATATTGTCGGAAGCCGCGTCTGATCGTCCGAGGTTTTCGACGTGTGGCGAACAGCAAGGAAAACCCTCCATGCTGCGCTGCCGCAGAAGCGCTCTGCATCTTGCCTTCCGGTACGAAGATGGCGAAGCTCATCCTGGCTGCAGGACGCTGCGCCCCAATTCATAACGGGAGGAATGCCATGTCGATCGTTCGGCCTGCGATCAGCCGTCGCCAGATCCTGGGCGGGGCGGCGGGAGCGCTGCTCCTGCCAGGCTCCCTGCAGGCCAAGATGCCCTTCGGGCAACCGCAGGCACCGTCCTTCTACCGGTTCGGGCTCGGCACCGCCGAGTGCACGATCGTGTCGGACGGCCTGCTTCCTCTCGGCGATCCCAAGGTCTCCTTCCTCAAGATCGAGCAGGACGAGATCGCGCGCGAGCTGCGGGACAACTTCCTGCCCCCGGCCTCCGCCATGCTGGAGCAGAACGTCCTGGTGGTGAATTTCGGCGACCGGGTCGTGCTGTTCGACACCGGGATGGGGACCGACACGCTGTTCGGGCCGACCACCGGCAAGCTCCTCACCACGCTCGCCCAGGCCGGCATCGCGCCGGCCGACATCGACGCGGTCGTGATGAGCCACGCCCATATCGACCATTGCGGCGGCCTGATGAGCGACGACGGCAAGCCCAACTTCCCGAACGCGAGCTACCACATCGGTCAGGCCGACTTCGACTACTGGACCAGCGAGGAGACGGTCCCGGCGAACGCCCCCGCCCGGGAGCGCTTCATCGCGCAGGCGCGCAAGAACCTGCTCCCGCTGCGCGACCGCATCCGCTTCTACAAGGACGGCGAGCAGATCCTGCCCGGCATCACCGCTCTGGCGGCCCCGGGGCACACGGTCAGCCACACGATCTTCATGATCGAGGCCGGCGGAAAGTCGCTGTGCTACATCGGCGACCTCGCGCATCACCCGGTGCTGCTGCTGGAGCACCCGCGCACGCAATTCGCCTACGACACCGACCCGGCGCAATCGGCGGAGAGCCGGGTGCGGATGCTGACCATGCTGGCGGCCAACCGCGTGCCGGTGCTCGCCTACCACTTCGCCTGGCCGGGCCTGGGCCACGTCGCCCGGCAGGGCGACGGGTTCCGCTACTTCCCCGCCGCGATCCAGATGCAGGGGGTGAACGCCCTCTGAGGGCGGCGCCGGAACCCTCCCCCCGGCACCGGGGCTCACTCATTCACACGTCGCCGGATGAGGCGCGGGTTTCCCCTCTCCCCGCACGCGGGGAGAGGGCATGCGCACCACCCGAAGTGTGAATCCGCAAGCGGCACCGGGGGGAGGGTGCGGTCCCGGCGCCGGCCCGACTGCCTTTCGCGCCGGGCCGCGCGCTGCCATAAGCCGGCCCATGGCCGCTCCCCCGCTCCTCACCCTCCAGGACGTCGCCCTCACCTTCGGGGGCACCCCGCTCATCACGCGGGCGGACCTCGCCATCGGACCCGGCGAGCGCGCCTGCCTGGTCGGCCGCAACGGCTCGGGCAAGTCGACGCTTCTGCGCGTCGCCGCGGGCCTGCTGGAGCCGGATCGCGGCCAGCGCTTCCTCCAGCCCGGCACGACGGTGCGCTACCTCGCCCAGGAGCCGGACTTCTCCGGCGTCTCGACGACGCTCGCCTTCGTGGAGGCCGGCCTCGGCCCGGGCGACGAGCCCTACCGCGCCCGGTACCTGCTGGAGAGCCTCGGCCTCACCGGCGAGGAGGATCCCGCGCGGCTCTCGGGGGGCGAGGCGCGCCGCGCGGCGCTCGCCCAGGCGCTCGCGCCCGAGCCCGACATCCTGCTCCTCGACGAGCCCACGAACCACCTCGACCTGCCGGCGATCGAGTGGCTGGAACAGGAACTGAAGGCCAGCCGCTCGGCCCTGGTCCTCATCAGCCACGACCGGCGCTTCCTCGAAGCCCTCTCGCGGGCGACGGTCTGGCTCGACCGCGGCGTGACGCGGCGGATCGAGCAGGGCTTCTCCGCCTTCGAGGCGTGGCGCGACGCGGTCTTCGAGGAGGAGGAGCGCGAGCGCCACAAGCTCGAGCGCAAGATCGCCGCCGAGGAGGACTGGCTGCGCTACGGCGTCACCGCGCGGCGCAAGCGCAACGTGAAGCGCCTCGCGGGCCTCCACGACCTGCGCCGCCAGCGCAAGGAGCATCGCGGGCCGGTCGGCACCGTCAGCATGGCCTCCGCGGAGGCCGAGTCCTCCGGCACCCTGGTGATCGAGGCGGTCAAGGCCGGCAAGGCCTATGACGGGCGGGTGATCGTCCGCGACCTCTCGCTGCGCATCCACCGGGGCGACCGGGTCGGCATCGTCGGCCCCAACGGCGCCGGCAAGACCACCCTGGTCAACCTCCTCACGGGCCGGCTTCCCCCCGACGAGGGCGGCGTGCGCGTCGGCGCGACCGTCACCCTGAACCTCCTCGACCAGCGCCGCGCCGCCCTCGATCCCGAGCAGACCGTCGCCGACGTGCTCACCGGCGGGGGCAGCGACACCGTCGCGGTGGGCGGCCAGAACCGCCACGTGATCGGCTACATGAAGGACTTCCTGTTCGCGCCCGAGCAGGCCCGCACCCCGGTCCGCGTCCTCTCGGGCGGCGAGCGCAACCGGCTGCTGCTGGCCCGCGCGCTCGCCACGCCCGGGAATCTGCTCGTCCTCGACGAGCCCACCAACGACCTCGACCTGGAGACCCTCGACCTCCTCCAGGAGATGCTCGCGGATTTCGCCGGCACGCTGATCCTGGTGAGCCACGACCGCGACTTCCTCGACCGCGTCGTCGACACCGTGCTGGTGGCGGAGGGCGACGGGCGCTGGACGGCCTATGCGGGCGGCTACGCGGACATGGTCGCCCAGCGCGGCGCCGGGGTCGAGGCGCGGCCCGGGGCGGCCAAAGCGGATCAGGCCAAACCGGAGCGTTCGCCCAGCCGGGCGGCCCGGCCGGAGGCCGCGGCCCGGCGCCGCCTCGGCTTCAACGAGCAGCACGAACTCAAGACCCTGCCGGCCCGCATCGCCGCCCTCGAGGCGGCGGTGGGCAAGCTGCGCGCCGCCATGGCCGACCCGACGCTCTACGCCCGCGATCCCGCCCGGTTCGAGACCGTCTCCCGCGGCCTCGCCACCGCCGAGACGGACCTTGCCGCCGCCGAGGAGCGCTGGCTCGCCCTGGAGATGCTGCGCGAGGAACTGGAGGGATAGCCGGGTCCGGCCGCTGCATCCGCGGACCGAAGCGGCGGCCGGGCGCTCCGATTCGCCCCGGATCGCCCCGTCGGTGAGCATCGAAGACCAGATTTCGACCGCGACAGGGCGCCTCGAGATCCGCAATCTATCAATGTCCATCGGTCGTTCGTTGCCTCGCTGCAACATTGCGGCGGAAAGCCGGCCAGATACCTGCCTCTCAAGCGGAACAGTGTTGATCGCACCGGGGGGCTCCCGCATGGTGCCTGGGCGCCGGGCGAATGGTCCGGGGCGGTTCGGCCACTGCCCCGTGCGGGAGGGCTGAGTTGGCGGGGATAAGAGTGGCGTGGATCGGGTCCGTCAGGACCCGGGTGGCACAGTCGTTCACCCCAAGGGTCTCGAAACTTTGGAGGTCTCGATGAGGCTCGTTAAGAGCTTACTGCTCGGGTCTGCGGCTGGTCTGACGGTCGTGGCTGGGGCTCAGGCGGCTGATCTGCCGATCAAGAAGGCAGCGCCTGTCGAATACGTGCGGATCTGCTCGGCCTACGGCGCCGGCTTCTTCTATATTCCGGGCACCGATACCTGCCTTCGCGTCGGCGGCCGTGCCCGCTTCGAAGCGAACTACGTGCAGCCGCTCAATCGCAACACCGGCAACGGCGATCTCACCGGCTACCGCGGCCTGGGCCGTCTCAACCTCGACGCCCGCACCCAGACCGGCTACGGCACCCTGCGCGCCTTCGTCCGCTTCGAGATCGCCAGCCGGACCGGCGGGTTCTTGCGGTCGGGCACCCAGGAGCGCATCGGCAACGCCTTCGGAGCGACCGGTATCGACACGACGGGCCGCGTGCAGCAGTTCGTGAACGTCGACAAGGCCTTCATCCAGTTCGCCGGTCTCACCGCCGGTCGCGCCTCGTCGTTCTTCGACTTCTACGCCCACGACTTCGAGATCATCACCGGCACGCTCGGCTCGGACGTCTCCTCCACGAACCTGCTGGCCTACACGGCCACGTTCGGCGAGGGCTTCTCGGCCACGATCTCGATGGAAGACCCGAACTTCCGCAAGACCCCGCTGTTCGGCGGCGCCGGCACCACCTTGGCCGCCATCACCGGCGCCCCGTCCGCCGCTGCGGGCAACTTCGCTCCGATCCTGGTGACGGACGTGAATGGCGTTCCGATCGGCGTCAACTTCGCCGACGTGATCCAGCGCACGCGCTTGCCCGACTTCGTCGGCGCCCTGCGCTATGACGCGGCCTGGGGCTCGGCCCAGGTCTCCGCGGCGGTCCACGAGCTGAACGCGGGTAACAACGCGCTCACCGCTGGCGCCAACACGTTCGCCGCGCTTCCTGCGGGAGTCGCCGGGTTCCTGCCCCCCACGGCGGCGCCCGCTGGCCGCGTGCAGACCGAATACGGCTGGGCCGTGCAGGGCGGCCTGAAGGTCAACCTGCCCTTCATCGCCGCCGGCGACGCCCTCTACCTGCAGGGCGCCTACGGTGAGGGTTCCCAGCTCTACACCGGGTTCTCCAACTACAACGGCAGCTACGCGCTCTCGAACAACGCGGTCGCGGGTCTCTTCAACCAGTACTATGCCGATGCCGTGGTCAACCCGGTCACGGGCCGGATGACCCTGTCGACGAGCTGGACGGTTGCCGCCTCCTACCTCCACTACTGGACGCCGGAGTGGCGCTCGGCCTTCTTCGGCTCCTACGGCGAGATCAGCTTCGACAAGAACGCCCGTTTCAACAACGCGCTGTTCGGCGTCGCCGGCCTGCCGACCCCGACGACGGCGGCGGGCATCGCGGCCCTGGCGATCAGCCCGGTGTTGCGCGACAGCAACGAGCTGGTGGCGGGCGCGAGCCTGATCTGGTCGCCGGTGAAGGACCTCGATATCGGCGTCGAGGGCAACTACATCCGCCAGGCCGTCAACAGCGGCCGGGTGATCAACCCGAACAAGGCCGTCAGCCCCACGGCCGGGAACTTCGGCGGCGCGCTGACGCTGGCCAATGTCGCGGCCACGCCGACCGTGTCCTCGCAGGACACGTTCAACATCCGCATGCGCGTCCAGCGCGACTTCTGATCGGCCGGACACGACGTCAAGAGGGGCCCCGGGACATCCCGGGGCCCTTTTCCGTTGGCGGCCTCCCTCGCCCCGGCCGCCGCGGCGGGCTATGGCTCGGGCATGGCCGATCCGCTCTCCCTCGCCCAGCAGGCCGTCGCGGCCCATCGCGGCGGCGACCACGCCCGCGCGGAGACCCTCTACCGCGCCTTCCTGGCGCGCGAGCCGGACCATCCGGTCGCCCTCCACCTGCTCGGCATGCTCCTGCACGAGCGCGGGCGCACCCGCGCCGGCCTGCCGCTCCTGGAGCGGGCCGCCGCCCTGCAGCCGGGCGATCCCGAGGTGCTGAGCAACCTCGCGGTGGCGCTCCAGCAGGTCGGCCGCGTCGCGGAGGCGGCCCAGGCGGCCGCGCGCGCGGTCGGCCTCGATCCGCGCAATCCGGCCGCCCACGGCAATCTCGGGGCGGCCCTCCTCGCCCTGCGGCGCCTCCCGGAGGCACGGGAGAGCTTCGCCCGCGCGCTCGCCCTGCGGCCCGATCCCGGCACCATCGGCAATCTCGGCCTCGCGCATCTCGAACTCGGCGAGGCGCAGGAGGCGGCCGCCTGCTTCCGCGCCGCCGTCCGGGACGCGCCGGAGGCCGCGCAGGGCCACGTGCATCTCGGCAACGCGCTCCTGGCGCTCGGCGAGCTCCCGGAGGCGCTGGCGAGCTTCGAGGCGGCCTGCGACCGCGATCCCGGCCACGGCCGCGCCCTGTCCATGCGGGCGCATCTGCGCCAGGTGCTCTGCGACTGGTCCGGCCTGGCCGCCGACCGGGAGGCGCTCGCGGCGAGGCCCGAGCCGTGGCGGGCCGAGGACCCGCCCGCGCCCTTCGCGCTCCTCGCCCTCATCGACGATCCCCGGCTCCAGCTCCGCCGCGCCCGCGCCCACGCGGCGACCTTCGCGCCGCCGACGACCGCGGCGCGCCCGAAGCCGCCGGCGCCGGGAGGGCGGGCGCGACTCGCCTACCTGTCGCCGGATTTCCGCCAGCACCCGGTCGCGGCCCTGATGGCGGACGTGATCGCGGCCCACGACCGGTCGCGGTTCGAGGTCTTCGCGCTCTCCTACGGGCCCGACGACGGCGGCGCCCTGCGGGACCGGATCCGGGAGGGGGCCGACCACTTCGCCGACCTGCGCGAGCGCGGGGACGCCGAGGCCGCCGCGCTGATTCGCGAGGCCGGGATCGACGTGGCGGTCGACCTCGCGGGCTTCACCACCCACGCGCGGCCCGGGATCCTGGCCTCGCGCCCGGCGCGGCTGCAGGTGAGCTACCTCGGCTATCCGGGCTCCACGGGCGCGCCCTGGATCGACTACACCCTCGGCGACGCCTTCGTGGCGGACGGGGGCGCCCTGCAGGAGGCCTTCTCGGAGGCGCTGGTGCAGCTCCCGGGCTGCTTCCAGGCGAACGGCCTGCGCCCCCGGCCGGGGCCGGACGACGGGAGGGAGGAGGTCCGCCGCGCCGACCACGGGCTTCCCGAGACGGGACTTGTCCTGGCCTGCTTCGGCAGCCCCTACAAGCTCACCCCGGAGGTCTTCGCGGTCTGGATGCGGGTGCTCCAGGCCGTGCCCGACAGCGTGCTCTGGCTCGTGGCCGAGCACCCGGCGGCGCGCCGCAACCTCGCGGCGGAGGCGGGCCGGCACGGCGTCGCGGCCGAGCGCCTCGTCTTCGCGCCGCGGGTCGCCTACGAGACCTACCTCGCCCGGATGCGCTGCGCCGACCTCGTCCTCGACACCGTCCCGTACAACGGCGGCACGACCGCGAGCGACGTGCTCTGGATGGGCGTGCCCCTGCTCACCTGCGCCGGGCGCAGCTACGCGAGCCGCATGGCCGGGAGCCTGCTCCACGCCCTCGGCCTGCCCGACCTCGTCGCGCCCGACCTCGCCGCCTACGAGCGCGAGGCCCTGCGCCTCGCCGCCGATCCGGCGGCCCTCGCGGTCCTGCGCGGGCGGCTCGCCGCGCGCCTCGCGGCCGGCCCCGCGCTCTTCGACCCGGTGCGCTTCACGCGGGGGTTGGAGGTCGCCTACGGACGCATGCTGGCCCGGGCCGCGCGGGGCTTGAGGCCCGCGGGCTTCGCGGTCGAGGCGGAGTCCTGATTCGGGGCCGGCCGCCTTGCTCAAGCCCCAAAGCGGGCGCACAGGATTTGAGTGCGCGCCCCGGCGCGCAGCGTCGAGGTGATGCGTGTCGGTTCGCGCCATCGGCTGGCTCGCCGGTCTTCCCGTTCTGATCGCCCTCGGGGCCGGCGCGGCGGGCCTCGCCGAGGCGCGGCTCGACGCGGTCCTCAGCCGGCCCGCCGCCGCGGTGGCGGCGGCGAGTCTCGGCGAGACGGCGGAGCCCTGGCTCACCGTCGAGCGGTGGGGGCGCGACCTCGTGGCGAGCGGCGACGCGCCGACGGGCCCTGAGCGCGACGCGGCCCGCGACCGGCTCGGCGAGATCCCGGGCCTGCGCCACCTCGTCGACCGAATCGGCACGGTCTCCCAGCACTCTCCCTTCGTCCTCACCGTCGAACGCCGCGACGGCCCCGGCCTCGCGCTCAGCGGCGACCGCCCCGCCGAGATGCGGCGCGACACCCTGGAGGCCCAGGTCGCCGCCGGCCTCGGACCCGACGCGACGCTGCGGGACGAGGCGCACGCGGCCCGCGGCGCCCCGCCCGGCGTCGCCGCGGCGGCCGCCTTCCTGGCCGCCCAGGCGGCGCGCCTCGCGCCCGGCGGCACCGCGACCCTGCGCGACCGCACCTTGAGCCTGCGGGGCGAGGCGGCCTCCGTCGCGGATCACGAGGCCCTGCGCGCGGCTCTGGCAGCCCCACCGGAGGGCTTCACCCTCGGCGCGATCGCGGTCGCCCCCGCCCTGGTGCATCCCTTCGCGTGGTCGGCGACGCGGCGGGCGGATGGCGGCATCCGGCTCGACGGCTACGCGGTCTCGGAGGCGGACCGGGCCGCGATGCGGGCGGCGGCCCGGGCCCTGGCCGAGGGCGCGCCGGTGGAGGATTTCCTGCGCATCGCCCGCGGGCTGCCGGCCAGGCTCGACCCGCGCGGCCTGATCACCCGGGCCTTCGCGGCCCTGGCGCTCCTGCGCGAGGGCACGGTCGCCCTCGACGGGGCCGCCCTGACGGTGCGCGGCGCGGCCATCGACGCCCAGGCGGTGCGGGAGGCCGACGTGCTGACCACCGGCAGCCTGTCGGACGGGCTCGTGCCCGGCCGGGCCGAGCTGACGGCGAGCCCCGTCTCGCCCTACCGGGTGGCGATCCGCCGGGAGCCGGCGACGGTCACGCTGACCGGCCACCTGCCCGACGCCGAGACCCGCGCGGCGCTCCTCGCCGCCCTGCGCCCGCTCCTGTTCGGCGAGCGGATCGTCGACCGCACGCGCCTCGCGGACGGGGCGCCGGACGGGCTGCTCGCGGCGCTGCGGGCCGCGGTCCCGCCGCTCGCGCAGCTCGCCCGCGGCGAGGTCGCCGTCAGCGACCGCGACCTGCGCCTCAGCGGCGAGAGCCTCTACCCGGAGAGCGCCCGGCGGCTCACCGCGGCGGCCCCGGGTCTCGCCCCGCCGGGCTGGCACGCCTTCGGCGAGGTGCGGGCCAAGGACGCGCCGCCCCTCCTCGACGCGGCGGCCTGCCGCGCCGCCTTCGCCGAGCGCACCGCCGGCCGCGAGGTGCGGTTCGCCCCCGGCAGCGCGGCGCTGCAGCCGGGCTTCTATCCTGCCCTCGACGATCTCGCGTCGCTGGCCCGCCTTTGCCCGGAGGTCCGGATCGAGGTGGCGGGCCACGACGATCCCCCGGCCGCGGCGGCGAGGCCCGCCGGGGAGGCCGTGAAGGATGCGGCCAAGGACACCGCCAAGGACACCGCCAAGCCAAAGGATGCCGGGAAGGACGCGGCCAAGCCGGCGCCCGGCGGCCCGGCAGCCAAGGGGCCGGCCGCCGCGAAGGCCGCGAAGGACGAGCGGCCGCCCGATCCTCCCGAGCCGGACCTGCCGCTGCCGCAGCGCCGGGCCGCCGCCATCGTCGATTACCTGCTGAAGGCGGGGGTGCCGGCCGAGCGCGTCGCGGCCGTGCCGGGCGAGGCGGCGCGGCGCGCCGTCGCCTTCGCGCTGCGCTCCTGACGGCCGCGATGGACGTGCTGATCGCCAGCCTCTGGCCGTTCTGCGCCGCCGCCCTGCTCGTCGGGGGAGCAGTCGGCTGGTTCGCGGGACGTCCGACGGGGCGGGGCGCGCGCGTCTCTGCCCTCGCGCTGGCGCTGCTGACCGCAGCGGCGGTCGGGGCCGCGGCGAGCGGCTTGGTGCCCGGACGGGCGGGCCTCTGGGTGGAGATCGCCGCCCTGCTGCTGGTGCCCTACGCCGCGGGCTGCGCGCTCGGGGCGCTGCCGAGGGCTCGGTCGGCCTGACCGCCCGGCCCGGCGGACGGGTGCCCCGGACGCGCTGCGAGTCGCGCGTTGGTCACGCAAGTCTTGGCGTTTCCCGTGCCGGCAACGCGCGCGTCGCCGCGATGGTGTCGAGGCACGGGATCGCGCCCCACATCGGCGATCAGCTTGCGGACATGACGCGGATCGGGACGGCGCTCCTCGGGCTCGCGAGTGTCGGACGCGCGATCCTCGCGGCGGTGACGCCGTGCCCCGCGCGACCGCTCTTTGCCGATCGCCAGGCCATCGATCAGGCGAGTCGTCTCCCCTGCAATGACGCCGATTCGCCAAGCCTCTGGCTTGGTGTCCAAAATTCGAGATGGTCAACGGCCCCGTCGATCTCGGGCCTGCCCGAGATCGAATCGATGCGTCAGCATCCTGGGCCGTTGGTATGAGCGGCGTTCCCCGCGGGGGAGTCCTGATCCGGGTGCCGGGCCTCGGCCGCTCCCCGAGTCTGGGCTTGGCGGAGCGCCGCCACCTCCCGGCGCAGGGCGGCGACCTCGCCCTCGATGCGACCGATGCGCCGGTCTCCGATCTCCTCGGGCGTCGCCGCCAAGGCCGCCTCAACGGTGAGGAGCCTGTCCCAGGCCCGGCGCCAGAGAGTGGAGGGGTGCTGCGTCGCCGTCATGGAAGCCTCCTGGTCGATCGTCGGTTCGGAGTGGGGGACCGGGTCATCGCGCGGGAGCGGCCGGGATGCGCGAAGAGGGGAGGGGACCGGGCCGGGCCACAAGCGCGCGGAGCGCGAGGCCGTGCAGCAGGAGAGCCAGCGGAACCATGAAGCCCGGGATGAAGGCGTAGGGGAACAGGCCCATCGCGACGGTCGGCACCTCCGCGTTGAGGAGGTGGAGCGGTCCGGGCGTCGTCAACACGGCCCTCGCCACGACGTTGAGGAGCGAGAGGACGCCGAGGAGCGTCCAGGCGAGGGCGAGCCGCCGGCTGGCCTCCCCGCGCGGGGCGATCCAGGCGGCCACGGGTGCCGTGAGGCCCACCAGCACCTCGACATTGCCGCCCTCGAGGGTGAGCAGGTGCGGTGCGAGGCCGGCCTGCACGAACAGGTGGATCGTCCCTTCGACGCCGACCCGGAAGGTCTGCAGCCCGAGCAGGACCGGCACCGGCACCGACTGGGCGAGGCGACCGCCCGCGGGCGACAGGGCGAGGAGCAGGATGCCGAGGACGGTCGGCCCGGCGACGAGGAGGAGCCCGGGCGGCCGCAGCGTCGGGTCGAGGGTGATGCCGAGGGCGCCGAGCGTCCCGACGAAGGCGAGCCAGAAGGCGAGCGTGCCCACGGCGAGGATCCGGTCCCGGCCGGCCAGGAAGCGGAGGGCGATGCCGGCCAGGAGCGCCGCCAGGGCGACGACGTAGCCGAGGAACAGCGCGTCGCGGATCGGGGTCATGTCGCTCTCCTCTCATTCTCCGGCGGGCGAATAAGCTGCATATGCAACAATTGGATCACGCGTCAGGCGGCCGCCCCGAACAGGAGGCGGTTCCCGATGTCGGTGAGTGTCGCGGCGCCCACCTCGCCCAGCAGCGCGTTCGCGCGCGCCTGGGCCGCGCGCCACGGGGCGAGCGCCTCCGCGAGGAGGCGCGCACCCGGCGCGGCGGCTTGCACGAGGCGGCCCTTCCCGTCGCGGCCGGGCACCTCCTCGATCCAGCCCTCGCGCAGCATGATCCTCAGGTTGCGCGTGAGCGTCGATCGGTCCTGCTGATTGATGCGCCCGATCTCCGCCCGCCGCGCCGGCCCGAGCTTGGCGATTATCACCAGGAGCGCGAATTGCGACGCCTGGATTCCGAACGGCCTGAGGGCGTCGTCGTAGATCGCCGTGACGGTCCGGGCGATCAGGCGCGTGCGTGTCAGGACGCAGTGCCGGGCGATCTCCTCGACGATCTCGGGGGACATGGCCGCTTCCCTTCGCGATGGAAATTGCTGCATATGCAGCTAATTGTCAAGGGCCGGCGAGAGGGCGGGCCTCACCGCACTCGCCAGAGCGCGCTCACCAGCACCAGGTTGACCAGTGCGAGCCCGGCCACCAGCGCCAGGGCGGCCGGGGCACCGCTCCGCGCCAGGACGAGGGCGGCGAGGGAGGGCGCGAGCGCCTGGGCGACGAGGTTCGGCAGGGCGAGGCGCCCGAGCAGCGGCGCGTAGCGGCCCGGCCCGAACAGCGCGAGGGGCAGGGTGCCCCGGGCGATCGAGTAGACGCCGTTGCCGGCGCCGTAGAGCGTCAGGGCGAGGGCGGGAACCGGGAATCCGGTCCCCAGCAGCACCAGCCCGACGGCGATCAGGCCCATCGCCGCGCTCAGCGTCCAGATCGGGTGGTGGCGGCCGCGATTCGCCATCTCGACGAGGCGGGCCGCGACCTGCGCCGGGCCGACCAGCGCGCCGAGGGAGACGGCCGCGGCGAGGGAGGCGCCCTGCGCCTGCAGCAGGGTGAGGAGATGCACCGAGAGGATCGCCGTGGTGGCCCCGCCCAGGGTCAGGATGCCGGCGAGGAGCCGGAAGGCCCGCCGCTCGCGGGGCGAGAGCGCGGGATTGCCCGGCGGCCCGGCGGCCGCGTCCGGCTCCGGCCGGGGCGGCGCCGGGGGCAGGACGAGCAGGATCAGCGGCAGCGCCACGAGCAGCAGCAGACCCGCGTAGGTCAGGCATGTGCCCCGCCAGCCGAGATGCGCCACCAGGAAGGCGGAGAGCGGCCAGCCGACCGTGCTGGCGAAGCCGCCCCACAGGGTCAGCGTCGCGATGGCCGGCCGCGCCTGCGCCCCGTAGAGACGCCCGAGGGTGGCGAAGGCGGCGTCGTAGAGGCTCCCGCCCATGCCGGCGCCGAGGATCAGCCAGCCGAGCACGAAAACCGGCAGCCTCGGCGCGGCGCCGAGCACGCAGAGGCCGAGGGCCAGCACCGCGACGGCGCCCGCCAGGACCGGCCGCCCGCCGGCCTCGCCGATGGCGCGGCCGATCCGGGGCGAGACCAGCCCCGAGACGAGCAGCCCGGCCGAGAGACCCCCGACGATCCAGGGCAGCGGCCAGCCGGTCTCGGCCGCGATCGGCGGCGCCAGCACGGTGAGCAGGTAGTAGGAACTGCCCCAGGTCAGGATCTGCACCACGCCCAGGGCGCCGACGACGGCGCGGCGGCTGCGCGCGCCGCGGGGCTCAGGCCTCACGGGAGACGGGCGCGAGCGCCTCGGTTCGGGTTCCGTCCTCCTTGACGAAGGCGCCCCGCTGCGGCGGCAGGAGAGCGAGCACCGCCTCGGACGGCCGGCACAGGCGCACGCCTGTCGGGCTCACCACCAGGGGGCGTTCGAGCAGGATCGGATGTGCCTCGATCGCGTCGAGGAGCTGGTCGTCGGTGAGGGCCGGATCGCCGAGGTTCAACTCCGCGTAGGGCGTGCCCTTCCGGCGCAGCACGTCGCGCACGCCGAGGCCGGCGCGCGACAGCAGCCGCACCAGCAGCGCGCGGGCGGGCGGCGTCTTCAGGTACTCGATCACGTGCGGCTCGATGCCCGCATGGCGGATCATCGCCAGGGCGTTGCGGGACGTGCCGCAGGCCGGGTTGTGGTAGATCACGACGTCGAACGGCTCAGGCATGGGCTGCGTCTCCCGCGGGGCAGAGGCCGGCGGCCAGGGCTTCGACGGCGGGGGTGCAGACCTCCGGACGGCCCCGGCAGCAATCGCGCATCAGGAAGGCGATCAGATCGCTCAGCGCCGGATAGGCCGCGCTGTAGAGGATCGAGCGGCCCTCCCGCCGGGACCGGACCAGCCCCGCATGGCTCAGTTCCTTGACGTGGAAGGACAGGTTGGTGCCGGACACGCCGACCGTCGCCGCCAGCATGCCGGCCGCGAGGCCCTCCGGGCCCGCGGTGACGAGGGCGCGCAGGATGCGCAGGCGGTGCTCCTGGCCGAGCGCCGCGAGGGCGGCGACCGCTTGCCGCTCGTCCATCATCGGTGCAATATCTCAAACATTCTTGAAGTATGAATGAGCGCGGATCCGTGAGCAAGAGCCTGCCGCCCGACCCCTCCGCCCGCGACGGCTTCCCGGCCTTGAGCGCGGCGCATGTCGTGGTGCCCTCGGCGGCGCAGCTGCGGGCGGTTCGGGATCTCGCCCACGCCCCGCGTTTCCTCATCCTGTACGGCTCCCTGCGGGAGCGGTCGTTCAGCCGCTTCCTGGCCTACGAGGCCGCGCGGCTGCTGGAGGCGATGGGCGGCGAGGTGCGGATCTTCCACGCCCACGGCCTGCCCCTGCCCGACGATGCGACCGCCGACCACCCGAAGGTCCGGGAGTTGCGCGACCTCTCGCTCTGGTCCGAGGGCCAGGTCTGGGTCTCGCCCGAGCGGCACGGCACCCTCACGGGCGTGATGAAGAGCCAGGTCGACTGGCTGCCGCTCAGCGAGGGCGGCCTGCGCCCGACGCAGGGGCGCACGCTGGCGGTGATGCAGGTGTCGGGCGGCTCGCAGAGCTTCAACGCCGTGAACGCCCTGCGGGTGCTCGGCCGCTGGATGCGGATGATCACCATCCCCAACCAGTCCTCGGTGCCGATGGCCTACCGGGAATTCGACGAATCCGGCCGGATGCGGCCGGGGCCGCTCTACGACCGGGTGGTGGATGTCTGCGAGGAGCTGATGAAGTTTACGCTGCTCACCCGCGAGCGGGCCGACCACCTGGTCGACCGCTACAGCGAGCGCAAGGAGCGCGACCCGGAGCGGCTCGCGTCCGTGGCGGCCGAGATCGGCTTCTCGAAGCGCCCGGACTGACCCGCCCTACGACACCGCCTTGAGCTTGTCGGCCATGCTCTGCGCCTTGTCGCGGCGCGAGCCGAAGACCATCGTGTAGAACACGCGCTGCACCCCGAGTTCGGCGAGGCGGGCCTCGCACTGCTCGATCACCCGGCAGATGTCGGCGAGGTCGCCCTCGATGTTGGTGCCGTTGGCGTGCATCTCCGCGGTGACCGGGCTCGCTTCGAGGATCGCCTTGATCTCGCGCACGTAGGGCGAGACCGAGGGGCCGACGCCCATCGGGACGATGCAGAGATCCGCCACGACCTTCATGGTGCTGGTTCCTCCATGCGCGCCCGGCCAACGCCGCGGCCGCCCGAGGGTTCTGGCAGGGCCGTGGTGCCGGGGGAAGCGGCGGACCTGCGGGTGGGGCGATCTCCAACTTTCCCTAAGGCGATCGTGTGCACCGATCTTTGTCGCCACCGCATCAGTTGAGCGGATCTGGAAGGCACGACATCCTCATGCTGAGGTGTGTTGCTGCCACCCTCGTGGTTTGATGCTGGGACTCATCATCGCTGGGCTCGATCGAATCTGCTGATCTTCAACCGCCTTGGCGCCGATCGAGCCTTGTGAGGCCATGCGAGCGGTCGCGCAGCCGGTCCGGCCGAGCGATCACGCAGGCCCGAACCGGACCCCGCGGACCGATCAGTGGGGCCGCGTCACCGGGTGGCGGAGGATCGGCGTGCCGTTCCACAGCACCACCACCTCCCTGAAGCTGCGGTGATGCTCGCGCTTCTTGAAGCTCACCGGATGGCGCACGGAGGGCTCGCCCTCGTCCGGGCAGCGCGCCCCGCGCAGACACAGGACCAGGGCGTCGGGGCCGATCTCCGGCAGGATCGCCTCGGCGAGGTAGACCGGACCGGACCCGGGCGGGGTCTCGACCTCGCCCGTGACGGTGAGGAGGGGGATGCTGCCAGCTTTGCCGGTGGTGCTCTCGAGGGCGGCCCACCCGCGGCTGCGCGGGAGACGCGTGGACATAACGAGGTGCCTTTGGCCGAAGGGCCATAGGCGAGAGGTGGGGATCCGGGCCGCGGGCCGACGTGCCGGATCGCACCCGGCGCGCGCGTCAGCGGGCGCCGCGATGCAGGTCGCTCTCGATCAGCAGCGCGCTGCGGCCCTCCAGCCGGCTGCGGTAGACCTGCAGGTTCTCGGTCACCCGCTGCACGTAGTTGCGCGTCTCCGTGAACGGGATTCGCTCGACCCAGTCCACCGGGTCGACCTTCGGGTCGCGGGGATCGCCGTAGGCCTCGATCCACTTGCGCACGTTGCCCCCGCCCGCGTTGTAGGAGGCGAAGGCGAGGATGTAGGAACCGCGCCAATCCTCCATCAGCTCGCCGAGATGGGCCTGGCCGAGCCGGGCGTTGTAGGCCGGGTCGCTGAGGAGGCGGTCCGCGTCGAAGGCGGCGCTCACCCGCCGCGCCGTGCGCTGGGCGGTGGCGGGCATCATCTGCATCAGCCCGCGCGCGCCGACCCCGGACTGCGCCCTGGGATCGAACTGGCTCTCCTGCCGGGCGATGGCGAAGACCATCGCCTTCTCGACCTGCGGCACCGCCGAGAAGGCCTCGTAGGCCGGGATGCCGTTCACCGGATAGGCGTGGCGGTCGAGGGGCAGGCCGCGCTGCACCGCGACCTTGCCGAGCGCCACCAGCGCCCGCGGGTCGTTGTCGGCCATCGCCACGTCGCCCAGCGCGTCGAGTTCGGCCGGGTCGTTCAGCCCGTTGGCGAGGTCGATGTAAAGGGGCAGCGCCTGCTCGCGCAGGCCCGCCGCCGCCAAGAGCCGCAGGGCCCGGATCGCCGGGCGGGCCGCGAAGGCCGCGCGCGCCGCTTCGTCGAGGACGGCCGGGCTGCGCAGGGCCAGCGTCTCCTCGCCGAGCTTCGCCCGGGCGAGCTGCCCGTAATAGGCGATCGGCTGCGCGGCGGCCGTCCGGTAGAAGGCCCGGGCCTGCTCGGGCCGGTCCAGCGCCTCGGCGGCGCGGCCCTGCCAGTAGGCCGCCCGGGCGATCGAGATCGGCGTCTCGGCGATGGCGGCCGCGTTGGCGAAGTGGGTCGCGCCGAGCGCCGCGTCGTGGAGGAAGCGCAGGGCGATCCAGCCGGCGTGGAACTCCGCCTCGATGCGCTTGTCCACGGCGCGCGCGCTGTGGCCGGCCACGACCGCGTAGGCGGTCCGGGCATCGCCGAGGTCGAGGAGCTTGCGCGCCACGATGCGCCGCTCGACCCACCACTCGTCGGGATCGACCAGCACCTCCGGGTTGCGCGGCGCGGCCGCGAGCACGGCGGCGGCCTCCGCGGGCTTGTCGAGCCGGCGCAGGAGCTGGGCGCGGGAGAACAGGGTGGAGGAATCGCCGCGCAGGCTCGGCGGCACGGCGTCGAGGAGCTTGGCCGCGGCGGACGACTTGGCCTCGACGGCGCGGCGCGCCCGCACCAGGGTCGCGTAGCTCTTGCCCGCGTAGGTGGCGGCGCGCCCGGCGCTCTCCCAATCCTCCTTCATCAGCGCCCGCTCCATGCGGGCGCGGTGGTCGATCTCGGTGAGGACGCCAGGGAAGGCGTCGAGCACCTTCGTCTCCAGGCTGCGGCCGAACAGGTCCTCGCGCCACAGGGCGCGCACCTGCGCGGCCGCGTCCGCGTCGAGCCCGTCGGCCTTGAAGGCCAGGGCGAGGGCGAACTTGCCGGGCGGGCTCGCGGGCCGGCGGGTGGCGAAGTAGGCGCGCACCACGCTCGGCGGCTTGCGCTGGATCAGCAGCGCCTCCTCGATCCGCCGCCGGACCACCGCGCCGACCGGCCAGTCCGGGTTGTCGCGCACGAAGCCGACGATCCGTTCGAAGCCGATCGCGGTGCCGGCGCGGATCGCCACCCAGTCGAGGAGGGCGCGGGCAGCCGGGTCCGCGAAGGCGTCGCGCTGGCGGTCGCCCTCCTCGATCCGGCCTTGGCGGTAGGCGTCGATCGCGCTGCGCAGGGCCGGGACATCCACGTCGACGGCGGGCGGGGGCCGGCCCGGATCGGGCACGCTCGGCACCGGCGCCGCGGGCGTCACGGCGGCGTCCGGGGCCGGGAACGGGATCGGCACCGACGGGTCCGCGGAGGCGTAGGCCGTGGCGGAGGCGGGCAAGGCGGCGGCCGGGCTCGCGCCGGCCGGGCCGCTGCCCGGGACCCGCTCGGCGAGCGGGGAGGGGGCCGGGAGCGCGTCCTCCGCGCTCGCCGAGGCGCGCAGAGCCCCCGCCACCATCGTCCCGGTGGCGGCCTCGCCCTGGACCTCCGGCCGCGCGGAGACCTCGCCCTCGGGATCCGCGGCGCGGACGGCCGGCCCGCACAGGAGGGCGAGCGCCGACCCGGAGGCGAGAAGCGTGAGGACAGCGAGGCGGCGCCGTCGGGGCGAAAGCTCCATCGTCGTCGTTCCCCTAAGCGAGAGCGGACATGCCATCGTGGAAGCGGGGCGTTAAGAAGGCATTAACCGTGAGCGGAGCGGTTTGCGCCCGCGCGGCGGAGCGCCTATGTGTCGATCGACGCGGCGTGGCCGCCGCGGCCCCGTTCGGGCGAGGAACCCCATGACGTCGATTTCGCAGCGCCTGAGAGGATCGCTCACCGCCCTGGTGACCCCGTTCCGGGACGGTGCCTTCGACGAGGCCGCCTTCCGGCGCTTCGTGGCGTGGCAGATCGAGAACGGCACCCACGGCCTGGTGCCGACCGGCACCACCGGCGAGAGCCCGACGCTCAGCCACGCCGAGCACGACCGCGTGGTCGAGGCCTGCGTGGACGAGGCCGGCGGCAAGGTGCCGGTGGTCGCCGGCGCCGGCTCCAACTCCACCGCGGAGGCGGTCGAGCGCGCCCGTCATGCGGAGAAGGCCGGGGCCGACGCGGTGCTCATCGTCACGCCCTACTACAACAAGCCGACGCAGGAAGGGCTGTACCAGCACTTCAAGGCGGTGAACGACGCGATCGGCATTCCCATCCTGATCTACAACATTCCGGGCCGCTCGGTGATCGACATGAGCGTCGACACCATGAAGCGCCTGTACGAGTTGCCCAACATCGCCGGCGTGAAGGACGCCACCGCCAACGTGGCCCGCGTCAGCCTCCAGCGCCAAGCGATGGGAGAAGACTTCATCCAGCTTTCTGGCGAAGATGCGACGGCGCTGGGATTCATGGCGCATGGCGGCCACGGCTGCATCTCGGTGACCTCGAACGTGGCGCCCCGCCTCTGCGCGGACTTCCAGGAAGCCTGCCTGTCGGGCGAGTACCGGGCGGCCCTGCGCGTGCAGGACCGGCTGATGCCGCTCCACACGAACCTCTTCCTAGAGACGAACCCGTCCCCGGCGAAGTACGCTCTCGCACGCCTCGGCCTGATGGAGGCGGAGGTGCGCCTGCCCCTGGTGCCGGTCGGGGAGGGGACCCGCCGCGCGGTCGACGAGGCCCTGCGGCACGCCGGCCTCGCCACCGCCTGACACCGCAATCGTGACGCGCCGGCCTCGTGGCCGGCGCCGGAGAAGAGCCCGTCGATGGCCCCGAAATCGGATCCCGCCCGCCGCGTCGTCGCCGACAACCGCAAGGCCCGCTTCAACTACGAGATCACCGACACGGTCGAGGCGGGGATCGCGCTCACCGGCACCGAGGTGAAGTCCCTGCGCGGGGGCAAGGCCACGATCGGGGACGCCTATGCCGGCCCGTCCGGCAACGAGTTCTTCCTGTTCAACGCCTACATCCCGGAATATCTCGAGGCGAACCGCTTCAACCACGAGACCAAGCGGCCCCGCCGCCTGCTGCTGCACCGCCGCCAGATCAACAAGTTCCTGGGCGCGACGCAGCGCGAGGGCTACACGGTCATCCCGCTGAAGATCTACTTCAACGAGCGCGGCCGGGCGAAGGTCGAACTGGGGCTCGGGCGGGGCAAGAAGCTCCACGACAAGCGCGAGACCGCCAAGGAGCGGGATTGGCAGCGCGACAAGGCGCGCCTGATGCGCGCCAAGGGCTGACCGGGCGGCGGAACCATTCGGCGCCTTGGCGGTTCGACAGGACCGCCACGTGACCCGAGGTGAGATGATGCGGCCCGTCCGCGCGCTCCTGCTGACCGGAACGATCCTCCCCGCCCTCCTGATCCAGCCGCTGCCCGGCCGGGCCGATCCCGAGCCCGCGGGACGCCTCAGGCTGGCGCAGGCCGGGCCGGATCGCGGTCCGGACCACGGCCCGGAGCGGGGCGAGCGGCCCGGCGGCCGGCCGGAGCGCGGCCCGGGTCCCGAGCGGCCGGAGCCCCGCGGGCCCGCCCCCGAGCGGCCCGCCCCGCCCGCCGAGCGCGGAGAGCGCCCGCCCCGTCCGGAGCCGCGGGAGCATCCCCCCGAGCGGCCGGAGCCCCGCGAGCGCGGCCCCGAGCGGGCGCCGACCCCGGCCGAGCGTCCGGCACCGCCGCGCGAGCGCGCGCCCGAGCGCGGCCCTGCGGAGCGACCGGCTCCGCCCGCGGAGCGCCCCGCGCCGCCACCCGAGCGCCCGGCGCCGCCCCGCGGCGAGCGTCCCGAACCCGCCCGTCCCCCGGCGGCGCCGCCGGCCCGCGAGCCCGCGCCCCCGCAGGCTCCGGCCGTTCCGGCGCCGCGCGACGAGCGTCCGCGGCCGCCGGAGGCCCCGCCGCCCCGGCCGCCGGAAGCGCCTCGCCCACCCGCTTCACCCGATCGACCGAATCAGGCCCGGCCCGCGCCGCCGGCACCGGGCGAACCGGCGGTGCCGCCGCGCGAGCCGGGACCGCGGGGCGAGCGGCCGGGCGAGCCGCGCCCGGGCCGGCCGGGTGCGCCGAACGAGGCTCCCCCGCCGCCGCCGCCGGGCGCGCCCGGACGGCCCCAGCCGGGACAGGCCCTGCCGCCCGCCGCACCCGGCCGGCCGCCGAACGAGGCTCCCCCGCCGCCGCCGGGCGCGCCCGGGCGGCCTCAGCCGGGACAAGCCCTGCCTCCCGCCGCACCCGGCCGGCCGCCGAACGAGGCTCCTCCGCCGCCGCCGCCCGGAGCGCTGGAGCGTCCGCAGCCCGGCCAGCCCGTGCCGCCCCCGCCCCCGCCTGGCGGACCGGGCAGGGAGGGCCGCGATCTGGATCGCCGCGACTTTCTTCCCGGCGGCGGCCGGCGCGACGACCCGGATTTCGTGCCCGGCGGCTTCCGGCGCAGCGACGTGGACGTGCGCAGCTACGACGAGGTGCGGCGCGAGCGGCGCGAGTACAACGAGGGCGGCCGCCTCTACATCCGCGAGCCCGGCCGCGTGATCGTGCGGGACAACGACCGCTACTTCATCCGCCACGACGAGACCGAGCGCTTCCGCGAACTCGACCGCAACGCCCGCATCGAGCGCCGCGGCGGCGACGTGGTGACGATCATCGACCGCCCCGGCGGCGACCAGATCGTCACGGTGGTGGACGAGGACGGCCGGCTGCTCCGCCGCACCCGGCGGGCACCGGACGGACGCGAGGTCGTGCTGATCGACAACACCTTCGAGGGACGGCCGCGCCTGATGGAGCGCGACGTCGTGGTGCTGCCCCCGCCCGACATCCGCATCCCCCGCGAGCGCTACGTGGTGGAGGCGGAGCAGGCGGATGAGGGCCTGATCTACGAGACCCTCACCGCGCCGCCGGTGGCGCCGGTGGAGCGCCGCTACACCCTCGACGAGGTGCGCTACAGCCCGACCCTGCGCGCCCGCATGCGCAGCGTCGACATCGATACGATCACCTTCGACAGCGGCTCCTGGCAGGTCGCGCCCGACCAGGCCCGGCGCCTCGCGGTGATCGCCGACGCGATCAACCGCGCGGTGCAGCGCAACCCGCAGGAGGTGTTCCTGATCGAGGGCTACACCGACGCGGTGGGCAGCGACGTCGACAACCTCTCGCTCTCCGACCGGCGGGCGCAGGAGGTGGCGACGGTGCTCACCCGCGACTTCCGGGTGCCCCCCGAGAACCTGACCACCCAGGGCTACGGCGAGCAGTACCTGAAGGTGAACACCCAGGAGGCCAACCGCCAGAACCGCCGGGTGACGGTGCGCCGGATCACGCCGCTGATCCAGCAGCAGCAGGCCGGGCGGCAATAGGGAGCGCTTGATCGGAGAGGCGCACCCTCTTCCACCCTTTTCCGGGCGCATGAAGCGACAGCGGAATGCGACCCGGAAACCAGCGCAAGACTCCGCGAAGCGGCCGTCTGTCAGCAACGTTGCCGACAAGCGGAGCCGCTTCGCGGCGATCCATCATCTGGTCTCCGGATCTCCTTCCGCTGTCGCTCCCGTCGTCCGGAACAGGGAAGGGGGAGATCCGGATCAGCCCTCAGAACTCCATGTCGAGTTCCTCGATCTCCTCCGGCTCGCCCTGCGCGTCGGCGATCCACTCCTGCATCAGCGGCCACGTCATGACGTGGTCGCGGTAGGCGGCGCAGCGGGGCGGGAGATCCACGTTGTAGGTGACGAAGCGGGTGCAGACCGGCGCGTACATGGCGTCCGCGACGGTGGGCGCGTGCCCGAACAGCCAGGGGCCGCCGCTCGCCGTGAGCGCCTCCTCCCAGATCTCCCGGACCCGGGCGATGTCCGATTGCGCGCCGCCCCACAGCTTGAACGCGGTGTAGCGCGCCCGCAGGTTCATCGGGAGGGCCGAGCGGAGGTTCACGAAGCCGCCATGCATCTCGCCCGCGACCGAGCGGCACCAGGCCCGCTGCACGATGTCGGCGGGCACCAGCCCGGCCTCCGGCCGCCACTCGTGGAGGTACTGGGCGATCGCCATCACGTCCCAGACCCGCACCGGGCCGTGGGTCAGGCGCGGCACCAGGAAGGAGGGGGAGAGGTGGAGGAGCTCCGCCCGGCTCGCCGCGTCGCCGGTGCCCAGCACCTCGACGGCGAAGTCGAGGCCGGCCATCCGGCAGAGAAGCCAGCCGCGCAGCGACCACGACGAGTAGTTCCGGCTCGACACCGTCAGCGTGGCCTCGGCCATGCGATTCCTCCCCGCGGGCCCGACGGGGCCCGCCCCAGCGTCAGCGGATCCAAGACTCGTGCCGGTGTCGAACTCGTGCCGGTGCCGAATTCCTGCCGGTGCCGACCCGGCCGTGCCGGAACCATAGGCGGGCGCGGTGAGGTGCGCCAGCGGCCTCGCCCCCGGCGGTCGCCGTGCACTTGGCGCTTGGCACGGCCATCGCATGCCTGAGATGATCGGGGAGAAGCCGCCGCGGCGGGATCGGCCTCGTCCGCCGGGCATCCGGCGCTCACCAATTGTGAACGGGATTGACGTGAAGTCAGGTGGTCGAGAGCGAGCGGTGCCCTTGCTCTCGTCTGCGGCAGGCGCGTTCACCATGGCGCGCGAACAGGAGTCCTCGGGCTGATGCTCTACGATCTCTTCGAGTTTCAGTCCGATGCCGCGGCCGCGGCGCGGTCCTGGGGCCACCTCATGCACCAGAGCATCTCGCCCTGGACCGACCGGGGTTACGGCGAGCCCGCGACCTGGCTGCTGGCGGCGTCCCGCATGATGATGCGCGCCGGCCTCACCCACGCGCGGCCCGCCTACGGCATCGACAGCGTGCGGGTGGGCAACCGCGAGGTGCCGGTGCGCGAGGAGGCGGCCGCGCGCACGCCCTTCGGCACGCTGCTGCACTTTCGGAAGGATTTGGACACCGCGCAGCCCCGCGTGCTGGTGGTGGCGCCCCTCTCGGGGCACTTCGCGACGCTGCTCCGCGCCACCGTGCGCACGCTGCTCGCCGACCACGACGTCTACATCACCGACTGGCACAATGCCCGCGACGTGCCCGTCGAGGCGGGGCGGTTCGGCTTCGACGATTACGTCGGCCACCTCGTGCAGTTCCTGGAGACGATCGGGGAGGGGGCCCACCTCGTCGCGGTCTGTCAGCCCTGCGTGCAGGCGCTCGCCGCCGCCGCCGTGATGGCCGAATCGCGCAACGCCGCGCACCCGGCCAGCATGACCCTGATGGCGGGGCCCGTCGACACCCGCATCAACCCGACCAAGGTCAACGACCTCGCCACCTCGCGGCCCATCGCGTGGTTCGAGCGCAACCTCATCGCCACCGTGCCGCGCCGCCATGCCGGGGCGGGGCGCCGGGTCTATCCGGGCTTCCTCCAGCTCACCGCCTTCATGTCGATGAACGCCGCCCGGCACATGCACGGCCACCTCGACCTGTTCTGGCACATCGCCCGCGGCGAGACCGACAAGGCCACGCAGATCGAGACCTTCTACGACGAGTACTTCGCGGTGCTCGACCTGCCGGCCGAGTTCTACCTGGAGACGGTGCAGACAGTGTTCCAGGAGGCGACGCTCGCCCGCAACGCACTCACCTACCGGGGTGAGCCGATCGACATGCGGGCGATCCGCAAGACGGCCCTGATGACGGTGGAGGGCGAGCGCGACGACATCTGCGCGGTCGGCCAGACCATGGCGGCCCACGATCTCTGCGCCAGCCTGCGGCCCTTCCGCAAGCGCCACCACCTCCAGGCCGGCGTCGGCCATTACGGCGTCTTCTCGGGGCGCAAGTGGGAGAACCAGACCTACCCGCTGGTGCGCAACTTCATCCAGTCGAACGCCTGACCGGCGGGCGGTTTCGGCGGAATCGCGCCGCTCCCGGTTGGAAATCGCCTTGAACTGGTGTATGGCGCAGCCAGGCGCGACGTGCGCCGGCCAGTAGCGGCAATCGCGACGTGTGCCTCACCCGGTCGGGACCGACCGGGCGCGGGGCGCATTCCGGTTCGCCGGAAGTCGCGAGGACGGCCCCCGGCCGGCCACGATTATCGAGAATTCTAGAGGACACACCCTTGCAGGTACTCGTTCGGGACAACAACGTCGATCAGGCCCTCCGCGTGCTGAAGAAGAAGATGCAGCGCGAGGGCATTTTCCGCGAGATGAAGCAGCGCAAGGCGTACGAGAAGCCCTCCGTGCGCAAGGCGCGCGAGAAGGCGGAGGCGGTGCGCCGCGCCCGCAAGCAGGCCCGCAAGACCGCGATCCGCGAGGGGCTGATCGCCGCGCCGAAGCCGAAGCCGCGTCCCGTGGGCGGGCGTCGCCCGGCCGCCGCGCCGGCCCCGGTCTCGGCCCCGACCGGCACCGCCGCCTGAGCGCGTGACCCGGCGCCCGCTCCGGCGGGCGCTCTTCGGAATTCTCACGGTGAGGTCCGGCGCGCGAGCGTCCGGGCCTTGTCGTGTTGGCGCGTCCGCTCGCAGGAGACCCGAATCATGGCCTTCGCCTGCACGATCCCGGCCGTCCCGACGGTCCAGCTCGACGACGAGGCGGTGCGAATCACCCGCTGGGACTTCGCGCCCGGCGCCGTGACCGGCTGGCACGAGCACGGATGGCCCTACGTGATCGTGATGGTGACGCCCGGGACCCTGCGCGTCCACGACGGCAGCGCCGTGAGTGAGACGGCGCTCGCCCAGGGCCAGTCGTACCGCCGCCCCGCCGGCATCCGCCACGACGTGATGAACGGGTCGGACCACCCGATCGCCTTCGTGGAGATCGAGCTGAAGCGGGCCGGCGCGCTGTAGGGTCGGGCCGCCCGCAAACGCGAACGGCCGGGGCGAGGCCCCGGCCGCTGCGAGTCTCGGACCCGGCGTGCGGATCAGCGCAGGAGCTGCAGCACGCTCTGCTGGGCCGTGTTGGCCAGCGACAGCGCCGAGATGCCGAGCGAGTTGCGGGTGTTCAGCGCCTGCGAGTTCGCCGCTTCCTCGTTGAGGTCGGCGTTCGTCAGGTTGGCCGCGCCCGTGTCCAGCACGTTGACCAGCTGCTTGGTGAAGTCCTGCCGGTTCTGCACCACCGCGAGGTTGGCGCCGAGCGACGAGGCCTGGTTCTTCAGGGTGCTGGTGGCGGTGCTGATCGTGGCGATCACCTTGTTGATCGCGTTGCTCTCCTGGAAGTCGGTCTGGCCGATCGCCGAGAGGCCGAGGTTCGCCGCGGTGACGGTCGAGCCCGTCACCGAGAGCGAGGACGTGTTCTTCTCGTTGAAGTTGATCTTCAGCGTATCGCCAGCGAGCAGGTTGACGCCGTTATAGCCGGAATCCGCTGCGAGCTGGTCGATCTGCGAGAGCAGGTTGTTGTAGGTGGTGACCAGCCCGTTGCGGGCCGTGAGCCCGTCGCCGCCGATCGTCGCCGAGGAGGTGACGGTGGTGAACGGGTTGCCGGTGCCGGTCGCGAGGACCGTGAGGTTCTCGGCGCCGGCCTCGTTGCTGGTGGTGATCTTGAGCTGGCCGGTGGTGGCGTCGAGCGAGGCCTGCGCGTTGGCCGGCGCCAGCGCGGCGTTGAGGTCGCTGAGGCTGGAGATCTGACCCGCGGCGGTGCCGAAGGTCAGCGACAGGGCCGAGCCGGAGCCGACCTGGACCGAGATCGTCTTGTTGTCGAGGGCGCTCTTGGTGAAGGTCGTGCCCGTCGTCGAGCCCTGGCCCGCTCCGAAGCTGGTGGTGGAGAAGCCGAGCTTGCTCACCAGCGAGGTGGCGGTGCCGCCGTTGCCGAGCGTGATCGCGGTGGCCGGGTCGGCCGCCGTGAAGCTGAACTTCTGGGCGCTGGCGTCGTAGCTGGCGCTGACCGTGCCGCCGGTGGCGGTGCTGACCTTCTGGGCGAGCGAGACCAGGGTGTCTTTGCGCGAGACCGTCACGGACTGGCCGTTGACGACGAAGTTGTCGCCGACGTGGAAGCCCAGGCCGGTGGCGAGCGAGGTCGAGGTGGGGACGAAGACGCCCGCCGTGGTGGTCGGGGTGGCGCCGAACAGGGCCTGCGTGGTCGTGTCGGTGCCGATCGTGAAGGCGCCGCCGTCGGTGGTGCCGTCCGCCTCGATACCGGTGCCGTTCGCCTTGACGGTCACGGCCGAGCCGGCCGCCTTGAGCTGCGCGTTGATCGAGCTGAGCAGCGCCGTCTGACTGGCGTCGTCGACGCCCTTGTTCAGGGTGACCTTGACGTCGTCGATCGTCACGGTCGCCGAATTGCTGGAGCCGAACAGGGCGGTGTCGATGTGCGAGGTGTCGCTGATGTCCACCGCGCCGACCGTGGTCTGGGCCGCGTTGCCGGTCGTGACGCCGATCTGATTGTCGGCGACCGCCTTGGTCGCGCCGACCGAGAGCAGGTTGGAGACGGTCGCGCCGGTGAGGGCGGTCGAGGCGACGCTGGCCTTGGCCGTGAAGGCGTTGGCGGAGGCGAGCGCCTGCTGGGCCACCGAGGTGAGCTGGGAGGTCAGGCCCTGCAGTTTGGTGATGCCGGTGTTGGCGGCCTGAATCGTCTGGATGCTGTTCGAGACGTTGTCGAGCAGCGAGGACAGGGCCGAGGAGCGCGACGACAGGGCGTCGGCCGTGAAGAAGTTCGTCGGGTTGTCGAGGGCGGTGTTGACCTTCTTGCCGGTGGCCAGGCGGTTCTGCGTGGTGGCGAGCAGGTCGGCGGTGTTCTGGAGCGACAGCAGGTTCTGCCGCGTCGCGGCGGACAGCGTGATGGACGACATGGGGCCGATCCTTTTCGATCGTATGAACCGTCATTTTGACGGCGCCCCAATCTGGCCGTTCCCGACCTTGCCGAGCCCTTAATGCGATCGCGCGATCCCAGGCCCCCTTTCAAGATCGTTAACGATTAACCATGAGAATGGCGATCCATCGTGAAAGGTGCGCCCATGCCGCTTCGCATCACCCTCAAGCCGCACGAGCGCCTGATCATCAACGGCGCGGCGATCCGCAACGGCGATCGCGCCACGGACCTCCTGATCGAGACCCAGGCCCGCTTCCTGCGCGAGAGCGAGATCATCCGCGAGAAGGAGGCCGACACGCCGGCCAAGCGCCTCTGCGTCACCCTCCAGGTGATCTACCTGGAGGACAAGCCGCCCGCCGTGGAGGACCTGCTGGTCCGGCAATCGACCGAGATCCTGCAGATGATGCCGACGGCGGTGCCCTTCCTGCTTGCCATCCAGGACGAGATCGCGGCCAAGCGCTACCACCACGCCCTGAAATGGGGGCGGGAGCTCGTCGCTCACGAGCGCGGCCTGCTGCAGGCGGCCGAGCAGCCGGCCGCGACCGCGCAGCCCTGAAACCTCCGCCTCCCGCCGGACTTGGCTCCACGCGGCCCGGGCCGCGCGGGAGCAGCGACGCGTCATGATGGAAGGGTCGAACGCGACCGCGACGGACCTGCAGACGAATCGCGGCTTCGAGAGCGCCTGGAACAGGGTCCAGATCGGCGTCGAGGCGCTGGTCGGCCTCGTCGTGGTGGCGGGGCTCCTCGGGCTGTTCGGCGACGGCTGGCTCGCCCGGGCCGAGCAGCCGCTGGCGGGCACGCCCCTGGTGCTGCGCTACGACCGCTTCCTGCGGGTCGGGGCGCCGAGCCGGCTCGTTGTCGACATCTGGGCGCCGGTCCGCGACGACGCCCTCGCGGTGACGGTCGGGGCCGATCTCCTGCGCAAGATCTCGATCGACGCCACGCAGCCCCGCGCGGAGGCGGTCGACGCCACGCCCTCGGGCGTGACCTACCGCTTCCGGCTCGGGCCGGAACATGCCGGCCAGATCCTGTTCACGCTCTCGCCCCGGGACCCCGGCCCGGTGGCCGCCAGCGTCACGGCGCTCGGCCGCAGGGCGGATTTCTTCCTGCTGATCTACCCGTGAGGCCCCGATGACCATCGTCCTCACCGCCGCCCTGATGTACGGGGTCGTCCTCATCCTGCTGCGCGTCACGACCCGGCGCATCATGCGCTCGGCCACGCCCCTCGACATGGCGGTGGTGTTCCTGTTCGGCGGGATGGCGGTGCAGCCGGTCCTCGGCCAGGACCGGTCGATCACCGCCGCGCTGCTCGCGATGGCGACCGTCGCCGGCCTCCACCTCGCGGTCTCCCGCCTCAAGCTCATCTGGCCGGCCCTCGGCATGGTGGCGGAGGGCACGCCGGTGGTCGTCTACGCGGACGGCGTCTGGGACCGCAAGCAGATGCGCCGCCTGCGGGTCGACGAGCGCGACGTGCGCGCCGAGATGCGCCAGAACGGCATCCGCTCCTTCGACGACGTCCAGTCCGCCATCGTCGAGCACACGGGCGGCATCACGGTCGTATCCCGGCGTCCAGATACGCCATGATACTTTGTCTCAGTATAGGTATCAGAACCGGCCGGGAGGCCGCGCGTTGGGCCACCGACTTCACCCCCGCCTGAGGAGGATGACCGGATGGCCGAGGATCTCCGCGCGCTCTACGTGACGGCGCTCAAGAACACCCACGCCCTGGAACTGCAGGCTCTGCAGATCATGGAGCGGCAGGTGGAGCGCCTGGAGCGCTATCCCGAGATGGACGCGGCCCTGCGCCGCCACATCACCGAGACGCACGGCCAGCGCGACCGGCTCGAGGCGGCGCTCGGTGCCTTCGGCGAGACCCCCTCGGCGCTCAAGGAGGGCGTGCTAGGCCTGATGGGCAACCTCGCGGCCCTCGCACATACTCCGGCCCAGGATGAGATCCTGAAGAACGCCTTCGCCAACCGCGCCTTCGAGAATTACGAGGCGGCGGCCTACGATTCCCTCATCACCATCGCGGAGGCGGCCGGCCAGACCGCGCACCTGACGGGATTCCAGCAATCCCTCAAGGAGGAGCTGGCGATGGCCCAGATCGTCGCCGATCTCGTGAAGCCCACGACGCAGCGCTACCTGGAACTCACCACGGCGGGCGCGAAGGCGGACCGGTAGGCGCGCGCGAACCCTCCCCCTCTGCGGGGGAGGGTGGTCCGGCCACCGCAGACATCAGTCCTCGTCGTGCCAGCGGCACTGGGCGATCTCCAGCGTCGGCGCCGCACCGGATCCGGTCACCCGGTTGACGAGGCGGTAGGTCCCCGTGATGCGGCGCGACCACCAGCCCGCGAGATTGCCCTTCAGCGGTTCCGGCTTGCCGATCCCCTTGAAGGGCGTGCG
The DNA here is from genome assembly GCF_054052225.1 of Methylobacterium sp. JK268. NCBI lineage: Bacteria > Pseudomonadati > Pseudomonadota > Alphaproteobacteria > Hyphomicrobiales > Methylobacteriaceae > Methylobacterium > Methylobacterium sp. JK268. Next base: position 113,729 of record NZ_JBSVZN010000018.1, read on the forward strand.
CATCGTCTCCTTGATCAGCGCGTTGACGCGCTCCAGCGTCCCGTCCGCCGCCTCCTGCCAGCGCAAGTCGTCGGCCCAGGCCTCGGCCGAGAAGCAGGGCCTCACGTCCCGCCGGCCTCGTGCCCCTGAGGCTCGATCAGGTCGCGCTCGGCGCCGCGCCCGGCCTCGAGTTGCGCGATCGACCGCATCAGGCGCCGCGCATTGGCGGGCGTGCCGAGGAGATGCATCGTCTCGATCAAGTCCTCCAGCTCCGCGACCGGCAGGATCGCCATCTCGGGATGCCCCTGGCGCGTGACCACCAAGTGCTCGCGATCCTGCTCGACCCGATCGAAGTGGCGCGCGAGGTTCTGGCGCAGCTCCGTGAAGCTCACCTGGGCCATGGCTGATCCCTGCCTGTCCGCAGATGTGTCCATCTGGGGCGGCACGGCGCGGCGCAGGCGATCCCGACCGCCCGGCGCGCTGCACCCCCGCCCGCGGCGCGGGTGCACCCTCGCCGGATCGGGCCTATATGCGGAACGATTTCCTCCCGGAACCCGATCGTGACGCAAACTCCTCCTCCGCCGGGCGATCCCGCGGAGCGGCCCGGCCTCGTCGAGACCTACCGCCGCCTCTGGCCCCATCTCTGGCCCCACGGCCGCCCCGACCTGCAGCGGCGCGTCTTCGCGGCCTTCCTCCTGCTGCTCGTCGCCAAGGGCGTGACGATGGTGACCCCCTTCGCCTTCAAGTGGGCGACGGACGCCCTCGTGGCGGCGGCCGGCGGCCGGGACGGCCCGGTGCCCACGGGCCTCTGGGCGGCGCCGATGCTGCTCATCGGGGCCTACGGCCTGTCCCGGGCCGCCATGGCGCTGCTGACGCAGGTCCGCGACGGGCTCTTCGCCAAGGTGGCGATGCACGCCGTGCGCCGCCTCGCCCTCCAGACCTTCGCGCACATGCACCGCCTGTCCCTGCGCTTCCACCTGGAGCGCAAGACCGGCGGCCTCACCCGCGTGCTGGAGCGCGGCCGCAACGGCATCGAGGAACTGTCGCGCCTGATGGTGCTGACCCTGGTGCCCACCATCGTCGAGTTCCTGCTGGTGCTGGGCGTGCTCGCCTGGGAGTTCGACCTGCGCTACTCGCTGGTCGTGCTGGCGATGGTCGCGGCCTATCTGGGCTTCACCTACAAGGCGACGGAGTGGCGGATCGCCATCCGCAAGCGGATGAACGAGTCCGACACCGACGCCACCACCAAGGCGGTCGACTCGCTCCTCAACTACGAGACGGTGAAGTACTTCGGTGCGGAGGCGCGCGAGACCGCCCGCTACGACGTCTCGATGGCGAAGTACGAGACCTCCTCGACCCAGACCTACGTCTCGCTGGCGGTGCTCAACGCCGGGCAGGCGGTGATCTTCACGGCCGGCATGACGGTGGTGATGTGGATGTCCGCGCGCGACATCATGGCGGGGCGGGCGACGATCGGCGGCTTCGTGCTCGTCAACGCGATGCTGGTGCAGCTCTCGATGCCCTTGAACTTCATGGGCATGATCTACCGGGAGATCAAGCAGGCGCTGATCGACATCGACGACATGTTCCGCATCCTGCACCGCAACCCGGAGATCGCGGACCGGCCGGGCGCGCCGCCGCTGGCGGTCTCGGCCGGCGTGGTGCGCTTCGAGGACGTGCGCTTCTCCTACAACCCGGACCGGGCGATCCTGCGGGGCGTGAGCTTCGAGGTGCCGGCCGGGCGCACGGTGGCGGTGGTCGGCCCCTCGGGGGCCGGCAAATCGACGATCTCGCGCCTGCTGTTCCGCTTCTACGAGCCGCAGGGCGGCCGCATCCTGATCGACGGGCAGGACATCGCGGCGGTGCGGCAGGACTCGCTTCGCGCCGCGATCGGCATGGTCCCGCAGGACACCGTCCTGTTCAACGACACGATCGGCTACAACATCCGCTACGGGCGCTGGGAGGCGACCGAGGAGGAGGTCCGCGAGGCCGCGAGGCTCGCCCAGATCGACCGCTTCATCGCGGCCCTGCCCGAGGGCTACGAGACGCCGGTGGGCGAGCGCGGCCTGAAGCTGTCGGGGGGCGAGAAGCAGCGCGTGGCGATCGCCCGCACCATCCTCAAGGGCCCGCCGATCCTGGTCCTCGACGAGGCGACCTCGGCCCTCGATTCCTTCACCGAGCGCGAGATCCAGGACGCCCTCGACCGGGTCAGCCGGGGCCGCACGACGCTGGTGATCGCCCACCGGCTCTCGACGGTGGTGGGCGCGGACGAGATCATCGTCCTCGACAAGGGGGTGATCGTGGAGCGCGGCGACCACCCGTCGCTCCTCGCCCGCGGCGGCGTCTACGCGGCGATGTGGAACCGCCAGCGCCAGGCGGACGCGGCGCGCGAGGCCCTGAAGCGGGCGGAAGGGGAGGAGGGCGAGAGCCTGCGCGAGCATCTCGAGCCGGGCGAGATCCCGCCGCCGCCCGCCAAGGCCCCGGAGCCGGCCTCGGTGGTGTGAGCCGCCGCACTTCGCCGGGGGCCTCCGCCCTCTGCGGGCTCGCGGAGTCACACTTCGGTTCGTGCGCATGCCCTCTCCCCGCGTGCGGCTTACCCATTCACACTTCGCCGGATGAGGCGCGGGTTTCTCCTCTCCCCGCGTGCGGAGAGAGGGCTGCGGACCCCTTGTCGGGTCCGCAGCGAGCCCGAAGGGCGAGGGTGAGGGGGCGGCTCAGGATGTGGCTCCTCCGGAACTGCCCCCTCACCTTCGGCTGCCGCCTCGTCTCACCCCCCACAAGGGGGGCTCGACCCTCTCCCCGCACGCGGGGAGATGGCATGCGCACGACCCGAAATGTGAATCCGCAAGCCGCGTGCGGGGAGAGGCGAAACCCGCGCCTCCTTCGGCGAAGGGTGACGATGCAAGTCCGCCGAGGGGAGCGCCGCCCCGCCACCTCTCCTTAAGGAACCTCCGGCACGCTCGGGCGGATCGTCGCCGGGACCTGCACCGTGCCCTCCGCCCCGTCCCCGCTCGCCGCGCGCATCCTCCTGTCCGTGAGCGGGCGCTTCGCCGCCGCGCGGGTCGCCCTCGCCCTCTCGGGCTTCCTGCTCTTCTCCCTGCCGCCGCTCGTCGCGCGCATCGCGCTGCCTCGGCTCGGCGACGCGCCCGCGACCTGGTCGGTGGCCCTGGTGTTCCTGCAGGCGGTCCTCTGCGCCGGATTCCTCGGCGCGCAGGCCATCGCCCGCGTCCTCACGGCGGGCCAGGCGCTCGGGCTGCGCCTCGCCCTCATGGCCGCGTCGGTCCCGCTCCTGCCGCCCCACCTGCCGACGGCCTTCGCGCAGCGTCCGCCGGCCGGCGCCGAAGCGCCCTGGGCGTTGGCCCTGTTCGCCGCGGCGGCAGGATTGCCGGCCGTCGTCCTGGCGCTGCAGGGGCCGCTCCTCCAGATGGGCTTCGCCCGCGCGGTGCCGGACCGGATCCGGGACCTGCCGCGCCTGTCGACGGCGTGGCAGGGCGGGGCCGTCGCGGCGCTCCTCGCCGATCCGCTGTTGGTCGAACCCTTCCTGTCCGTTCCCGCCGCCTCCCTCGCCTGGACCATCGGCTTCGGCCTGCTGGCCGCTCCGCTCGCCCTCGCCGGCTGGCCGGGCGCCGCCCCGCCGCCGCCCGGTCCGGCCGCACCGCGCGCCGCGCCCGTGACGGCCGGCCTGCGGGCGGGCTGGATCGCCCTCGCGGCGGTCCCGGCCGCGCTCCTGGTCGCCGTCTCGGGCGTCCTCGCCGCCGCGGTCGCGGCCGCGCCGCTCGCCTACGCGCTCCCGTTGGCGCTCTACGTCCTGAGCTTCGGCGCCGCCTTCCGGGACGGGTCGGCGCGCGCCCTGCGATGGCTCGCCCCGCTCCAGCTCCTCGGCACGGTGGCGGCGCTCCTCGGTCTCGCGATCGATCCGGGGCGCGCCGAGGTCCTCGGTCTCGTCCTGGCGCTGTTCCCGGTGAACGCCGTCCTGTGCCACGCGGTCCTCTACGGCGCGCGCCCGGTGGCGGCCGATCTCGCGCAGTACCACGCCTGCCTCGCGCTGGGCGGCGTCCTCGGCAGCGTCGCGGGCGGCCTCCTCGTCCTCGCCCCGGTGCCGGACGGGAGCGGGCTCCCGCTCCTCCTCGGCGCGGCCCTCCTCGCCCGGCCGGGTCTCCGGGCCGGCGGACGACGGCGCCTCGTGGAGGCCGCCCTGGTCCTGGGCCTGCTCGTGACCTTCGCGCCGCTCCTCGCCGGTCTCCCGGGCGAGAGCCTGCCCTCGTTCTTCGGCCGGTACCGCGTCGCCACGAGCCCCGACGGCCGGGCGCGCCTGCTGTTCCGGGACACCACCCTGCGGGGCGCGATGCGGCTCGACGGGCGGCTCGCCGCCGAGCACCCGGACGGGCTCCTCGCCGACGCCCCGGACGCGCCGCTGCCGGCCGCGATCCGGGCCATCCGCGCGGCCCGCGGCGGCGACCTCGGCGACGTGGCGGTGATCGGGATCGGGACCGGCAGCCTCGCCTGCGAGGCCGAGCCCCGCGAGGCCTGGACCTTCCTGGAGGTCGACCCGGCGGCGGGCCGCATCGCCCGCGACCCGGCGCGCTTCGGCTTCCTGACGCGGTGCGGGCCGACCCTGCCGCTCCTCCTCGGCGATCCCCGGCGGCGGCTCGCCGACGAGCCCGCGGATCTCGGGCTGATCGTGATCGACGATGCGGGCGCCGTCCCGGCCCATCTCCTCACCGTGGAGGCCCTGCGCCTCGCCGTCTCGAAGCTCGACCGGACGGGCGTGATGCTGGTCCGGGTCGCCCATCGTCATCTCGACCCCGCCCGCGCTCTGGCCCGGGCCGGGGCCGAGATCGGCCTGCCCGCGTGGCGCTTCCGGGCGGACGGGGAGGGGACGGGCGGGACGCTCCTGGCGCTGGCCCGCGACCCCGCCCATCTCGGGACGCCCCCGCGCGGCGCCGCGTGGCGGCGCCTGCCCGCCGACGGTCGCCGGCCCTGGACCGACGGGCGGGCGCCCCTCACGGAGGCCCTCCTCGACCGCTGGCGGGAGTGACCGGGCGGCGCGACGGGCGATTGACGGGAGGGCGCCGGCCTGCCATCCGCGGACGCGACCCTGCAGCCCGGAGTGCCCTGAGGCAGATGACCGACCTCATCGAGACGATCCGCCGCGTCCTCGTGCCGATCCACAAGGAGGGCTACCTCTTCATCGCGATCGGCATCGTGCTGACGGTGCTGGCCGGTTCCTTCGTGCAGGCTCTGGGCTGGATCTTCTTCCTGCTCACGCTCTGGGTCTGCTACTTCTTCCGCGATCCCGAGCGGGTGGTGCCGCTGGAGGAGGGGCTGGTGGTCTCGCCCGCGGACGGGCGGGTCAACCTCATCACCACCGTGGTGCCGCCCTCCGAACTCGACCTGCCCTCCGAGCCGATGCTGCGGATCTCGGTCTTCATGAACGTGTTCGACTGCCACGTGAACCGGGTGCCGGTCTCGGGGCGGATCGACCAGATCCACTACACGCCGGGCCTGTTCCTCAACGCCGAGCTCGACAAGGCGAGCGAGGACAACGAGCGCAACGGGCTGGTGATCGAGACCGGGACCGGACCCGGCGCGATCCGCATCGGCGTCGTGCAGATCGCCGGGCTGGTGGCGCGGCGCATCGTCGACTGGATTAAGCCCGGCGACACGCTGCAGGTCGGGGACCGCTTCGGGCTGATCCGCTTCGGCTCGCGGGTCGACGTCTACCTGCCGGCGGGCTCGCGGGTGCTGGTCGGCCTCGGCCAGAAGGCGGTGGCCGGCGAGACCGTGCTCGCCGACCTGCGCCCCGCCGGGGCCGTCCGCCAGTTCCGCCGCACCTGAGGGGAGTCCGCATGGACGACCATCTCTTCCCGCCCTTCGCGCCCGACACCAACGAGCCCCGGCCGCGGCGCTTCAAGCCGATTCCGCTCCGGATGATCATTCCCAACATGATCACCCTGATGGCGGTGTGCCTCGGCCTGACCGCGGTGCGGCTCGCCTTCGAAGGGCGCTTCGAGTTCGCGGTGATCGCCATCGTGGTCGCGGCCGTCCTCGACGGCATCGACGGGCGCGTGGCGCGGCTCCTCAAGGGCACCTCGCGCTTCGGGGCGGAGCTCGATTCCCTCGCCGATTTCGTGAATTTCGGCTGCGCGCCGGCGCTCATCCTCTACGGCTTCACCCTCCACCACCTGAAGTCGCTGGGCTGGATCGTGGCGCTGATCTTCGCCATCGCCATGGCGCTGCGGCTCGCCCGCTTCAACGTGATGCTGGACGATCCCGGCCGCCCGGAATGGCGGAAGGACTACTTCGTCGGCATGCCGGCCCCGGCCGGGGCGCTGACCGCGCTGCTGCCCCTCTACCTCCACTTCCTCGGCCTCGATTTCGGGCCGCGGCTCGCGCCCGCCTGCCTCGTCTACGTGCTGGTCCTGGCGATCCTGGTGATCTCGACGGTGCCGACCTATTCGGGCAAGACCATCGGCAAGCGGGTGCCGCGCGAATACGTGCTGCCGATCTTCGTCGTCACGGTGGCGGGGTTCGGACTGCTCATCAGCTTCCCGTTCGAGACGCTGGCGGTGATCAGCCTCGCGTATCTCGCGGCGATCCCGATCGGCGCCAACCAGTACCGCCGCCGCCTCAAGGCCGAGGCCGCGCCGGAGAGCGCGCAGGATCCGCTCGCGCGCTGAGCGCCGGCCGGCGGGCGGGGAGACTCAGCCGGCGGCCGAACCGGGCGGGGCGGCCCGCACGCGGTTGCGGCCCTCCTGCTTGGCACGGTAGAGCGCCCCGTCCGCCCGCCGGATCGCCGGGGCGAGGTTGGGCTCGCCGTCCCGCAGGGCCGCGACGCCGATGCTGACGGTGACGCGGATCTGCGTCGTGCCGATCCGGAAGGCCTGGCCCTCGATCGCGGCCCGGATCCGCTCGGCGAGGTCCGCCGCGGCCGCCTGCGGCCCGCGCAGGACCGCGAGGAACTCCTCGCCGCCCCAGCGCGCGGCCACGTCCCCGTCGGCGAGGAGGCGGCGCAGGCGCCGGGCGAACTCCACCAGGACCGCGTCACCCGCCTCGTGGCCGTGGCCGTCATTGATGGCCTTGAAGTGGTCGATATCCGCCAGGAGGACGGCGCCCGGCCGCGCCGCGTTCTGCGCCACGCCGCGCCGGTTGAGGAGGCCGGTCAGCGGGTCGCTCGCCGCGAGGCGCCGGAGCCGCAACCCCGCGCGCTCGCCCGCCATCGCGAGGAAGCCGAGATAGACCAGCACGCTGCAGGATTGGTCGAGGAACAGGGCCAGGTGGGCGCTGTGGTTGTCGCGGAGCGCGGCGGGGTCGAGGCCGATCAGCAGGATCGAGGCGAGGAGCATCGCGAGGTAGAGCGAGAGGCCGCAGGCCGAGACGAAGCGCGACCACAGGCGATCGAACTCGCCGGCCCGCAGGAGTTCGGCCAGGGCGACGCCCACCTGAACCGTCAGGCCCGCGAGGGCGCCGATGAGCCCGGCCGCCGCGCTCACGGCCAGCCCCGCCGCGTTGCCGACGAGCGGCAGCAGACCGCACGCGACCATCAGGCGCCGGTCGAGCGGCCGGTCGTTGAACAGCCGCAGGCCGCTCCAGCACAGGGCGACGCTGGTCCCGTACAGCAGGTAGGCGAGCAGGCCGGACAAGGGGACGCCATGGCGTCGCTCCCAGATGGTGACGCCGAACCCCGCCACGGAGGCCGCGATGCTCGCGCACCAGTGCAGGAGGTACGGCTCGGCGCGCTGCCGCAACCCCCAGATCAGGAAGACGATCACGTAGGCGCCGCGCGTGCTGGCGCTGGCGAAGTGCAGCGTGGGGATGTCCAGGGCCATGGTCGTCCGTGTCACGCGAGGGGGCGGTTCCCATCCGGTGCCGCGCGTCCGCCCCCCGGGACCGGAGAAACCTGTCCTGGGAGGGAGCCGCGATTCGGCGCCTACCACATTCCCCTACGGAAGACTGCGGAGATCCGCGGAGAATCGCGTTGACGCTCCCCATGCCTTGGGCCAAGCGTCACCTTGAGCGCCGATGCGCGGCGCCACGGGGCTGCGCATGCGGCTGAAGGAACACGTCCTGCGGGCGCGGGTGCTGGCGGAGGTCCACGCCCGGCCCTTCACGCCGGTCAAGACGCCGCGCCGCTTCCTGCACTACGCCTTCCTGACCGACGGCGAGGCCGCCGCCGCCGACCGGGCCGCCCTCGACGCCTACTGCGCCTCGCTGGGCCTGCCCGGCCCGGCCCCGGGCGCCAAGCAGCACCGGGCGGTGTTCTCCGGCGCGATCCTGCGCTGGGAGAGCCACAGCGAGTTCACCACCTACACCTGGGAATACGCGGACGGGCAGGGCCTCGCCTTCCAGCCGCAGCCCGACGCGCTGGCGGGCGCCATGGACGGGCTGCCCCAGCCGGGCGACCTCCTGGTCGCCGTCGACCTGCACCTCCTGGCGGCGGGCGACGGCGAAGTGCCGCCGGAGATCGCCGCGGCCTTCTCGCCCGCCTCGCTCGCCGTGGCGCAGGCCGAGGGCGGCGGCGCCGTCATCGCCACGGATTTCCAGCCCGACCCGCACGGCTACGTGCGCGTCCTGGTGGCGGATCGCGGCCTGACCCGGATCGCCGCCGGCGCCCTCGTCCAGCGGGTGCTGGAGGTCGAGACCTACCGCACCCTCGCGCTCCTCGGCCTGCCCGAGGCGCAGGCCCTCGGGCCGGCGATCCGCCGCATCGAGACCGCCCTGCCGGTGCTCATGGAGGAGATGCGGGCGAGCGAGGGCTTCGAGGCCAATCATGGGCTCCTCGACCGGCTGATCGCGCTCTCGGCGGAACTGGAGGCTGGGGCGGCCCGCTCCCTGTTCCGGTTCGGCGCCACCCGCGCCTACGACGAGTTGATCCGCCTGCGTCTCGAGGCGCTGCGCGAGCAGCCGATCCCGGGCCAGACCAGCTGGTCGATCTTCCTCGCCCGGCGCTTCAACCCGGCCATGCGCACCTGCGCGGCCATCGGCGAGCGGCAGGACACGCTCTCCGAGAAGCTCTCGCGCGCCGCCCAGATGCTGCGCACCCGCGTCGACGTGGAGCTGGAGAAGCAGAACCACGCCCAGCTCCAGTCGATGAACGACCGGGTCCGGCTGCAGCTGCGCCTCCAGCAGACGGTGGAGGGCCTGTCGGTCGCCGCGATCAGCTACTACGTGGCGAGCCTCGTGCACCACGTGCTAGAGGGCGCCCACGCGGCGGGGCTGCCGGTCGACGCGACCCTCGGCACCGCGCTCGCGGTCCCGCTCATCGTGCTCGCCATCGCCTGGACGGTGGCGCGCATCCGCCGCCGCCACGCCGAGCCCGGCGGGCACTGAGCGCCGGTCAGCCGGCGAGCGGCGCGAAGAAGCAGAAGATGTAGTCGCCCCGGTGGCACCAGTGGAAGTTGCCGTCCTTGCTCGGGCGAACCTTGGCCATGGGCACGAAGATGCCGTGGGTCTTGAAGCCGCCCGGGACCTCGACCGCGTCGCTCACCGGCTCGCAATCCTGATCGGAGCAGCACTCGTAGGGGTACCAGGAATGGGCCGGCTGAATGAGCGAGAGGGCGACGACGAGCGCAATCTTCATGGAGGGCGACCCCTTCCGTTCGGTACCGCCCGGCGGGAGGCCGATCGGCCGATTGTCACCGGCACGGCCCGTGCCAAGCGCGACCGCAACTTCTGGTGACGTCCATGAGGACATGGGCGCCGGGCGCGCGGCGCCAAGGCACCCGATGGTGCGGGGTGCTGCGTCGGCTCAGGAAAACCGCGGAGGGTGCCCGCGCGGTGGGCAGGGGGCTGAGGGGGAAAACCCTCCCCCCTCTGCGGGGGAGGGTGGCGAACGCAGTGAGCCGGGAGAGGGGCAGCGCGGCGCTCTTCCAGGAGGCTCGCTGCACCACCGTCGCGATCGATCCGGAAACGTGGTTCCCCTCTCCCGCCCCACTCCGTGGGGCACCCTCCCCCGCAGAGGGGGGAGGGTTCGGGGCGCGCTACTCCGCCGCCACCGGCGTCGCCGCCGCGACGGGTGCCACCCGGGCGGCGCAGAACTTGAACTCCGGGATCTTGCCCATCGGGTCGAGGGCCGGGTTGGTGAGGAGGTTCGCGGCGGCCTCCGCGTAGCAGAAGGGCATGAACACCATCCCGTCCGGCACGTCGCGGTCGGAGCGGACCTTCACCTCCACGGCGCCTCGGCGCGTCTCGAGGCGCATCCGGTCGCCCGGCGCGAGGCCGAGCCGGCCGAGTTCCCGCGGCGCCAGGAAGGCCACCGCCTCGGGCTCGATCGCGTCGAGCACCCCGGCGCGCCGGGTCATCGAGCCGGTGTGCCAATGCTCCAGCACCCGCCCCGTCGAGAGCACCAACGGGAAGGCCGCGTCCGGCACCTCGTCGGGCGGCACCACGGCGGCCGGGACGATCTTGGCGCGCCCGCTCTGGGTCGGGAAGCCGGCGTAGAAGATGATCTCGTGGCCCGGCTCGTCGGTGGCGTCGACCGGGTAGGTCACCGCGCCCTCGCGCTCCAGCCGCTCCCAGGTGATGTTCTTGAGGGACGGCATCACCTGCGCCATCTCGGCGAAGATGTCGGCCGGGCCGCCGTAGCTCCAGTTCAGGCCGAGGCCGCGGGCCATCTCCTGGATGATCCACCAATCCTGGCGGGCGTCGCCCGGCGGCTTCACCACCGGCTGGGCGATCTGCACCCGCCGGTCGGTGTTGGTGAAGGTCCCGGCCTTCTCGGCGAAGGCCGAGGCCGGCAGCACCACGTCGGCGTGGAAGGCGGTCTCGGTCAGGAACAGGTCCTGCACCACGAGGTGGTCGAGCATCGCCAGCGCCCCGCGGGCGTGGTTGAGGTCGGGGTCCGACATCGCCGGGTTCTCGCCCTCGACGTACATGCCCCGGATCTGCCCGGCATGGATCGCCCGCATGATCTCGACGACGGTGAGCCCCTGCTTGGGGTCGAGCGACTGGCCCCAGAAACTCTCGAACAGCTCGCGCACCGCCGCCTTCTCGACGGACTGGTAGTCCGGGTAGACCATCGGGATCAGGCCGGCATCGGAGGCGCCCTGCACGTTGTTCTGGCCGCGCAGGGGATGGAGCCCGGTGCCGGGCCGGCCGATCTGGCCGGTGACGAGGGCGAGCGCGATCAGGCAGCGGGAATTGTCGGTGCCGTGGACGTGCTGGCTGATGCCCATGCCCCAGAAGATGATCGCGGTCTTGGCGCGGGCGTAGAGCCGGGCGACCTCGCGCAGGGTCTCGGCCGGGATGCCGCAGACCGGGGCCATCGCCTCGGGCGTGAACTCGCGGATGCGCTCCTTGAGGGCGTCGAAATTCTCCGTGTAGCCGGCGATGTACTGCTGGTCGGTGAGGCCCTCCTCGATGATCACGTTGAGCATCGCGTTGAGCATCGCCACGTCCGAGCCCGGCTTGAAGGCGAGGTGGCGGTGGGCGTGGCGCGACAGCACCTGCCGGCGCGGATCCATCACGATCAGCTTGGCGCCGCGCTCCTTGACGGCGTTCTTGATGAAGGTGGCGGCGACCGGGTGGTTCACGGTCGGGTTCGCGCCGATCACGATGATCACCTCGGCGTCGAGCGCCGCCGAGAACGGCGCCGAGACCGCGCCCGAGTTCAGCCCCTCCATGAGCGCCGCCACCGACGAGGCGTGGCAGAGCCGGGTGCAGTGGTCGACGTTGTTGGAGCCGAAGCCGAGCCGCACCAGCTTCTGGAACAGGTAGGCTTCCTCGTTCGAGCCCTTGGCCGAGCCGAAGCCCGCCAGCGCGTGCGGCCCGTGCTCGGCGCGGATGCGCTTGAGGCCACCCGTGGCGCGCTCCAGCGCCTCCTCCCAGGTTGCTTCGCGGAAATGCGTCCAGGGATTGGCCGGGTCGACCTGGTCGTTGGCGTCCTTGGGGACGCTGTCGAGGCGGATCAGCGGCGCCGTCAGCCGGTGGGGGTGGTGGACGTAGTCGAAGCCGAAGCGGCCCTTGACGCAGAGCCGGTTGTGGTTCGCCGGCCCGTCGCGGCCCTCCGCGTAGACGATGCGCTCGTCCTTGACCTTGTACGAGACCTGGCAGCCGACGCCGCAATAGGGGCAGAGCGAATCGACCGAGCGGTCCGGGTAGACGACCCGCTCCTGCGCGTCGTTGAGGTAGGCGGAGGGCATCAGGGCGCCGGTCGGGCAGGCCTGGACGCATTCCCCGCAGGCGACGCAGGTCGAGGACCCCATCGGGTCGTCGAAGTCGAACACCACCTTCGCGTCGGCGTTGCGGTAGGCCATGCCGATCACGTCGTTGACCTGGACCTCGCGGCAGGCCCGGACGCAGAGATTGCACTGGATGCAGGCGTCGAGATTGACCCGCATGGCCGGGTGGCTGGCGTCCGTCGCCCAGCGCTCCTCCGCCGGGAAGCGGCTCTCCGTGACGCCGGTGACATCGGCCTGCGACCAGAAATGCGAGTCCGGGTCGTGGGAGGTCTCCCGCTCCGGCTGGTCGGCGACGAGGAGTTCCATGACCATGGCGCGGGCGCGCACGGCCCGGTCGCTCTGGCTCTTCACCTTCATGCCCACGGCGGGCACGCGCTTGCAGGAGGCTGCCAGCACCCGCTCGCCCTCGATCTCGACCATGCAGGCGCGGCAATTGCCGTCCGGCCGGTAGCCCGGGGCGGGCTTGTGGCAGAGATGCGGGATGTGGGTGCCGAGCCGCTGCGCCACGGCCCAGAGCGTCTCGCCCGGCCGCGCCTCGACCTGCTGACCGTCGAGGTCGAACACCACGCCGGGGATGCCGGCCGGCATATCGCGCAGGCCCAGCGTACCGCTCGGGGCCGGGCCGGCCTGTCCGCCGGCCTTCGGGCCTTGCGAGTAGGCGCCGCCCTGCGTCCCACCGCCCTGTCCGGCGGAATCCTGGGCGCCGGTGGGCTTGGTCGCCAGCGGGTCGGTGCCGGCCGGGTTGCTGTCCTGGGTGCCGCTGCTCATGGGGACGCTTTCGCTGCCGAACCCGCCCTTCCTACTCGGCCGCCATCGGGCGCGGCGTCGGGAAGAGGTCCGGGAAGTATTTGATCACGCTGGTGAGCGGGTTCGAGGCCGCCTGGCCGAGCCCGCAGATGGAGGCGTCGCGCATGCATTGCGAGAGTTCGCCGAGGAGGTCGGTGTCCCAGACCCCGTTCTCCATCAGCATCCGGGCCTTCTGGGTGCCGACCCGGCAGGGCGTGCACTGGCCGCAGGATTCGTCCTCGAAGAACCGCATCAGGTTGAGGGCCGCCCCGCGGACGTCGTCCCGGTCGGAGAGCACCACCACGGCGGCCGAGCCGATGAAGCAGCCGTACTTCTCGAGCGTGCCGAAATCGAGCGGGATGTCGTCCATCGCGGCCGGCAGGATGCCGCCCGAGGCGCCGCCCGGCAGGTAGGCCGCGAAGGTATGCCCCTCCGCCATGCCGCCGCAGAACTCCTCGATCAGCTCGCGGATGGTGACGCCCGCCGGCGCGAGCTTCACGCCCGGCTCCTTCACCCGGCCCGAGACCGAGTAGGAGCGCAGACCGGTGCGGCCGTTGCGGCCGTGGCTCTTCCACCAATCCGGCCCGCGCTCGATCAGGTCGCGCACCCAGTAGAGCGTCTCGACGTTGTTGATCAGCGTCGGGCGGCCGAACAGGCCGACCTGGAACGGGAAGGGCGGCTTGTGCCGCGGCAGGCCGCGCTTGCCCTCCAGCGACTCGATCAGCGAGGATTCCTCGCCGCAGATATAGGCGCCGGCGCCGCGGCGCAGGTGCAGCCGCGGGCCGCCCGCGGGGAGCCGGGCGATCTCGCGGGCCAGGATCTCGCGGGCGATCGGGTACTCGTCGCGGATGTAGAGGTAGACGTCCTCGGCCTCCACCACGTGCGCGCCGATCAGCGTGCCTTCGAGGAAGCGGTGCGGGTCGGTGTTGAGGTAGAGCTGGTCCTTGAAGGTGCCGGGCTCGCCCTCGTCGCCGTTCACCGCCATCAGGCGCGGCCCCGGCTCGCCGCGCACCGAGCGCCACTTGCGCCCCGTGGGGAAACCCGCCCCGCCGAGCCCGCGCAGGGACCCGTCGTCCAAAACCTTCAGCACGTCCTCGACCGACAGGTCGCCCGAGCGCAGCCGCTCCAGGGTGCGATAGCCGCCCGCCGCCCGGTAGGCGTCGTAATCCGTGTAGGCCGGGATATGCGCGTGCGTGTCCCCGGCCGCGACCGCCGCCCTCACGGTCTCGACCGTGGCCCGGTGCAGGAAGTTGTGCCCGACCTCGGCCGCGGGCGCGTGGTCGCAGAGCCCGACACACGGCGCGCGCACCACCCGCACCCCGGGCCCGATCTCCGCCTGCAGCGCGGCGAGCAGCTCCTCGGCCCCGTGCATCGCGCAGGTGATGCTGTCGCAGACCCGCACGGTGAGCGCCGGCACCGCCGCCTCGCCCTCCTTCACCACGTCGAAATGCGCGTAGAAGGTCGCGGTCTCGAACACCTCCGCGAAGGCGAGGCCCATCTCGTCGGCCAGAGCCGCCAGGTGGGCGGCCCCGATCTGCCCGTAGGTGTCCTGCACCACGTGCAGGTGCTCGATCAGCAGGTCGCGGCGGCGGGGAGACTCCCCGAGCAGGGCCGCGATCTCCTCCTTGGCCCGGGGTTCGACCTGACGCCCCTTCGGCACCGGCCTCGCCCGCTCGCGGCCGCGTCCGGGATGGTCGAAGCGCTGTACGCGCGACACGTCGTGCTGACTCATGGCGTCACGGTATCAGTTGGCATACAAGATACAAGGCTCCCATGGCCGCAGGCGGACGGCGCGATCGGGCGGCTGCCCGCGGAGGGAAGGGCCGGGGCCCCGGCGCCGACGCGACGGACCGACGCTCGGGTTTTCATCATAAGAGGTCCAGACTGCCTTCGTCAGGAGCAGCCGCCCCCCACCAAGGTCCAAGACCCTCGGGGGGCGTCACTGGCCCCCGAAGGCGCGCAGGGGGCGGCCCGCTTCCGGGCGGTGCTCCATCGTGACGCGGCCGCCGTCGCGGTCGATGGCGGCGAGGCGGGGGCCGGCGATGGCGTCGAGGCTCTCCTCGTAGGCGTCGAGGGCGGCGTTCACGGCCGCGATCCCCCGCGGCCAGGCCGGCGCGAGGCGCCGGGCGAGGTCCTCGCGCATCGTGTCGGTGAGCGGCGGGCGCGTCTCGGCCGCGTAGGCCTCGGCGGTGATGCGGGCCCAGGTCGCGGCGTGGTCCTCGCTCGGCATAGCGGCGTCTCCTCCCGTCGGGAAGGGAACGCGCGAGCGCGAGCGCCGCCGCAGCGACGCCTTGTCTCCGGTGGGACGCACGGCGATGGGAGGGCATCGGGACGACGGCCGGTCCTCCCCGACGTCTGCACCCGGTTTCCGGATCTCCGTCCGCTGGCCCTGCCCTCGGTCGAGAAAGGGGAGGGGCTGCCCCTAATGGCTCATCAGGCAGCACACCGTCGCCGCGTGCAGCATGGCGCGGGTGGCGCCGCCGAAGAGCCATTCCCTCAGGCGGCTGTGCCCGTAGGCGCCCATCACCACGAGGTCGGCGCCGAGCGCGGCGGTCTCCGCGGCGATCGCGTCACCGGGCCGGCGCTCCGCGGCCGTGCCGAGCTTCGGCGCCGCCGCGACCCCGTGCCGGACGAGATGGGCGGCGACGTCCGCGAGCGCGCCGCCGTCGGTCTCGGGCGCGAGGCCGAGGACCCGGACCTCGCGGGCGGCCTGCAGGAGCGGCAGGGCGGCGGCGACGGCCCGGCGGCATTCCGGCGCGTCCTTCCAGGCGACCAGCACCCGGGTCCCGTCGAGGCGGTCGCGGCCGGGCGGCACCACGAGGACGGGGCGGCCGGCCTCCATCAGCAGCGCGCCCGGCGCGACGCCGAGCGGCCCCGCCGCGGCGCCGTCCCGGCCCGCCACCACGAGGTCGGCCGCGCGGCACTGCAGCGCGAGGTAGGGCTCGGGATGCGCGATCGCCGAGCGCCACGCCGTCTCGGCGTGCCCGACCGTGCCGCGGCGGAAGATCTCCTGCGCCTCCTCGATCTCCGCCAGCGCCCGGTCCTTCTCGCCCTCGTAGAGCGCCTCCGCCTCCTCGATCGTGGTCGCGGTGAGCGGGTCGGGCACGGCGCGGGCGGCGACCCCGATCAGGCCGGCGTCGAAGCGGCCCGCCAGATCGGCGGCGAGCCGCACCCGCGCGGGCGCGTCCGGGCCGAGATCGAGGGACACCATGAGGCTCGCGTAGGTCATCGGATTCCTCCCGGGGGCGATCGGTCGGGCCCATCCTGGCCGGGCCGGGGGCGTGCCGCGTTGATCCAGCGCAACCCGTCCGGGGGCGGGCCGCCGCGCGGCTCGACTCCGCCGCTCTCCGCCCTAGATCGTTGAGAAGTCCAGGTTTTCTGTGGCCGGCTTCCCGACGGTCGGCCGCCAGGAGGGTGCGGGATGGGCTGGTCGCTGCCGCTCGGCACGGTGATGGGCACGGTGATCCGGGTGCACCTCACCTTCCTGCTCTTCCTGCTCTGGATCGGGGCCGCGGGCTTCGCGCGGGGCGGGCAGGCGGCGGCCCTGCAGAGCGTCCTCTACATCGTGCTCCTGTTCCTGTGCGTGCTCCTGCACGAGTTCGGCCACGTGCTGGCGGCCCGCCGCTACGGCGTGCGGACGCCCGACATCACGCTGCTGCCGATCGGCGGCGTCGCGCGGCTGGAGCGTATTCCCGAGGATCCGCGCCAGGAACTCGTCATCGCGCTGGCGGGGCCGGCCGTGAACGTGGTCATCGCCGGCCTGCTGGTTCTGGTGCTCGGGGCGGTGCCGAGCGCCGAGGTGGAGAATCCGGGCGTCTCGCTGTTCCAGCGCCTGCTCTGGGTCAATCTGGTCCTGGTCGGCATCAACCTGATCCCGGCCTTCCCGATGGACGGCGGGCGGGTGCTGCGGGCGATCCTGGCGGCGCGGCTCGGCTACGCGCGGGGCACGCAGATCGCCTCGGGCGTCGGGCAGGCCGTCGCCTTCGCGCTCGGCCTCCTGGGCCTCGTCGGCGGCAACCCGCTGCTCCTGTTCGTCGCCTTCTTCGTCTATCTGGGCGCCGCCTCGGAGGCGCACGCGGTGCAGATGCGGCAGGTCTCCCGGGGCCTGATGGCGGGCGACGCCATGATCACCCGCTACGAGAGCCTGGGGCCGGCCTCCCGGGTCGAGGACGCGGTGCAGGAACTGATCGCCACGACCCAGCACGAATTCCCGGTGGTCGACGGGGCCGGGCGGCTGCGCGGGGTGCTCACCCGCGACGACATGATCCGGGCGCTGCGCGAGCGCGGCCCCGACGCGCCGGTGCTGGAGGTGATGCGCGGCGACATCCCGACCGTCCGCGACCGCCAGCCCCTGGAGGATGCGCTGCGCCTGATGCAGCAGGGCGGGTTGCCGGCGGTCGGCGTGACGGATTCCTTCGGGCGCCTCGTCGGCCTGATCACGCCGGAGAATGTCGGGGAGATGATGATGGTGCTGGCCGCGCGGCCGGAGGGGCGCACCGGGCTGAAGCGGGGCGGGTGAGGGAAGGGGCGGCGCGCCGCGTCGTAACCCTCCCCCGCATAGGGGGGAGGGTTCGGGTCGCGCGTCTAGCCCCCCTTCGCCCCGTCCCGCTCCGCGTTGGTGAACACCGTCTGGCCGCCCGGGCCGGTGTCCTCGCGCCGCGGCGGGTTGCGCCGGTCGAGGTCGCCGCGGGCCGCGAGTTCGTCCGGGTTGCCCCGCTCGGAGGCCGGCACGTCATCGATCCGCGATGGCGTCGAATCTGTGCCGCCCGGCGCGCTCAACGTGCCGGAATGCGCCGTGCCGTCGCCGCCCATGCCGCCGTAGCCTGCCTTCCCGGCGTCCGAATCGGCCGGGGCGCCGGCTGTCCCGAAGGCCGCGCGCACGTCGTCGGCCTCGCCCGGCAAGTCGCCCGGATCCGGCGCGCGGCCCGCATCGTCGCGCGGGCCGTCGGGGCGCGCGAGACGCCGCTCCAGTTCGCGCTGCTCCTCGGGCGTGAGCAGCGACCGGGGAGTCTCGCGATCGCTCGGGTTCGTCGCCATGCGGGCCTCCTCTCGCCGCCGGGGCACGCGCCCCCGGGGTGAGATCAAGCCGTCGCGCGGGCGCCTGTTCCGGCGCGCCTCAGCGCCCGGCCTCGGCCGTGACCGCGTCCGCCCGGCAGTTCTGCCGCGCCACCTCGGGGCAGGACGTGAAGGAGCGCAGGTCCTTGGAGAAGCAGATCCGCACCTCCTCCAGCCGACCGGACCGGCAGGTCACCGCCATCATGTCCGGGCGCAGGCCCGGATTGCCGAGCACGAATTGCCGCGCGACCTCCACCGGCGCCACGCGCTGGCCGGAGCCGGTCCGGAAGGCCTCCGGGATCTTGACCGCGTCGCGGGCGCGCCGGGCGAGGCGGAAGTAGCTCGCCGGGTCCTCGCCCGTGCAGGTGCCGTGCTTGCGCCACTCGTAGCGGGCGAGGCCCTCGCTCGGATAGACGCCCTCGGCCTCGGCCAGGGCCGGCCGCGAGACCGGCCGGGGGAAGGCCCCGCAATCGCTCGGGTAGCCGCGCGTGTATTGCGGCCACAGCCCGTGCACCACGAAGCCGGGGTTGCGGCCGGCCTCGCACTGCGCGTCGTTGCGCCGCTCGCCGGTGAGCGCGCAGTAGGTCGGCGACCAGGACAGGGACAGGACGTAGAAGTCGAACTGCCCGGGCGTGCCGCCCCGCTCCTGCGCGGCGGCCGGCGGGGAGGCGAGCGCGGCGGCGAGGAGGAGGGCGGCGCGGCGCATCAGGGCCGCGCCATCAGGCAGGAATTCGCCGAGGCGTAGGCGTAGGCGAGGTTGCGGTCGAGCCCGTGCACGCAGGCCTCGACGCCCCAGGTCGAGCCGATGATGCCGAGGCTCTCGCGCACCGAGTACTCCACCCGCCGCCGCACCCCGTCCGAGGTGGTGGCGACCGCCGTGCAGAAGCGGCGCGGGATGTAGTCGACCCCCCAGGGCCGCCAGGCGGTGCGCTCGATCCGCTCGTAGCTGAGGATGGTCAGCGACGAGTTCCAGAACTTCGATTCCTTCTCGGCGAACTGGGTCGAGACCTTCTCCAGCACGTCCGGGTCCTGGCAGCCCGGGATGTCGGAATCGAAGGGGAATTCCCGCTCCTCGGCCGGCTGGACCTCCCGGCGGGCGGAGCGCGCCGCGGCCGGCGAGACGGCGCTCGCGACCACCAGGGCCGCGGCGAGCGAGGCGAGGACGGGCTTCAGGCGCATGGCCGGACCTTCGAGGTGCGGGCGGGCGCCGCGCCCCGGACGGGCACCGCGCGCGCCGGGACAGAGCGGCGGACTGAGCGCCAGACGAAGCCCTCCGCTCCGGCCAAGTCAAGGCGCCGGCTCCCGGGCCGGCATTTTCCCCGGGACTGGTGTCGCGGGACCACAGGCGGCGGCGCCGCGCGCTTCAAGCGGGCCCGCTCCTGCTCTATGCAGGGCGGCCCTGCCCGGAACCGAGCCGCCCCGCATG
The DNA here is from genome assembly GCF_054052225.1 of Methylobacterium sp. JK268. Lineage (NCBI taxonomy): Bacteria > Pseudomonadati > Pseudomonadota > Alphaproteobacteria > Hyphomicrobiales > Methylobacteriaceae > Methylobacterium > Methylobacterium sp. JK268. The sequence goes on from NZ_JBSVZN010000018.1 coordinate 133,154, forward strand.
ACCGCCGAACCCGTGTCCGAGACGAAGCCCGTGGGCCCGGGCGACCAGGTGCTGCTGGTCGACGGCTCCTCCTTCATCTTCCGGGCCTATTTCCAGTCGATCAACCAGCCCGAGCGCTACAATTTCCGGCCCTCGGACGGGATGCCGACCGGCGCCGTGCGGCTGTTCTGCGCCAAGATCGCCCAGTTCGTGCAGGAGGGGGCGGCCGGGACGCGCCCCACCCACCTCGCCATCGTGTTCGACAAGTCCGAGGGCTCGTTCCGCAAGGAGATCTTCCCGGACTACAAGGGCCACCGGCCGGACGCGCCCGAGGACCTCAAGCGCCAGATGCCGCTGATGCGCGAGGCGGTGCGGGCCTTCGGCCTCACCCCGATCGAGCTGGAGCGCTACGAGGCGGACGACCTCATCGCCACCTATGCCCGGCAGGCGGAGGCGCGGGGGGCGGGCGTGATCATCGTGTCCTCCGACAAGGACCTGATGCAGCTCGTGGGCGACCTCGTGCGCTTCTACGATTTCGAGTCGGGGCAGAAGGGCAAGCCCGGCTACCGGCCGGAGCGCAACCTCGACGCCGCCGCGATCGTGGAGCGCTGGGAGGGGCTGAATCCGGCCCAGATCGGCGACGCGCTGGCGCTGATCGGCGACACCTCCGACAACGTGCCGGGCGTGCCGGGCATCGGGCTCAAGACCGCGGCGGCCCTGATCAAGGAGTTCGGCAGCCTGGAGGCGCTGCTGGAGCGCGCCGGCGAGATCAAGCAGCCCAAGCGCCGCGAGACGCTGCTCGCGAACATCGACCAGGCCCGGCTCTCGCGCCGGCTGGTGGCGCTCGACGAGGCGGTGCCGGTGCCGGTGCCCCTCGACGCCCTGCGCATGCCCGCGCCCGACCCGGAGAAGCTCGTCGGCTTCCTGAAGGCGATGGAGTTCAACACCCTGACGCGGCGCATCGCCTCCATGCTCCACGTCGACCCCGAGGCGGTGACGCCCGACCCCGCCCTGCTGCCCGGGGGCGCCGCGCCTTACGCCAACGCGCAGGGCGGCAGCGACGCCACGCCCTTCTTCGGCGACGAGGCCGCCGCCCCGCCCGCCGCGGAGGCCGACCCCTTCGCGGATCTCGGCCTGCCCGATGCGGCGCCCAAGCCCCGCGGCCCCACAGAGCCGACGCCCGGCAACCTCGTGGCGTCCCGCGCCGCGGAGGCCGTGAAGCCCTTCGACACGGCCGCCTACGAGACCGTCACGGCCCTCGACCGGCTCGAGGCCTGGATCGCCGAGGCGCGGGAGGCCGGGGTGGTGGCGGTGGACACCGAGACCAACGCCCTCGACGCGCACAAGGCCGACCTCGTCGGCGTCTCGCTCGCCACCGCGCCGGGCCGGGCCGCCTACATCCCGCTCAGCCACCGCGGCAGCGAGGACCTGTTCGGCGAGGGGCTGCTGCCGGGCCAGCTGTCGTGGGACGCGGTGCGGGCGCGCCTCAAGCCGCTGCTGGAGGACGCGTCGATCCTCAAGGTCGGCCAGAACGTGAAGTACGACTGGCTGGTTCTGGCCCGGCACGGCATCGAGATGCGGCCCTACGACGACACGATGCTGATCTCCTACGTGCTCGACGCCGGCAAGGGCTCGCACGGCATGGACGAACTGGCGCGCCGCCATCTCGGCCACCAGCCCATCACCTTCGCGGACGTGACCGGCACCGGCCGGGCCAAGGTCACCTTCGACCGGGTGCCCCTCGACAAGGCCACCGCCTACGCGGCCGAGGACGCGGACGTGACGCTCCGCCTGTGGCGCCTGATGAAGCCGCGGCTCGCCGCCGAGCGCCGCGCCACCGTCTACGAGACCCTGGAGCGGCCCCTCGTGCCGGTGCTCGCCCGGATGGAGCGCGAGGGCATCCGGGTCGACCGCGGGATGCTGAGCCGGCTCTCGGGCGACTTCTCGCAGTCGCTGGCGCGGCTGGAGGCCGAGATCCAGGAGATGGCGGGCGAGGCCGTCTCGGTGTCCTCGCCGAAGCAGATCGGCGACATCCTGTTCGGCAAGTTCGGGCTGCCGGGCGCCAAGAAGACGCCGTCCGGCCAGTGGGCGACGCCCGCGACGCTGCTGGAGGAGCTGGCCGGGCAGGGGCACGAACTGCCCAAGAAGATCCTGGAGTGGCGCCAGCTCTCGAAGCTGAAATCCACCTACACGGACACGCTGCAGGAGCATGCGGACCGGGCGACGGACCGGGTGCACACCTCCTTCGCGCTCGCCGCGACGACGACGGGGCGGCTCTCCTCCTCCGACCCGAACCTGCAGAACATCCCGATCCGCACCGAGGAGGGCCGGCGCATCCGCCAGGCCTTCGTGGCGGATGCGGGCCACCAGCTGATCTCGGCCGATTACAGCCAGATCGAGCTGCGGATCCTCGCCCACATGGCGGACATCCCGCAATTGCGGCAGGCCTTCGCGGAGGGGCTGGACATCCACGCGGCGACGGCCTCGGCGATGTTCGGGGTGCCGCTGTCGGAGATGACGCCGGACCTGCGGCGGCGGGCCAAGACCATCAATTTCGGCATCATCTACGGGATCTCGGCCTTCGGCCTCGCCGACCGGCTCGGCATCCCGCAGGGCGAGGCCTCGGCCTTCATCAAGCAGTATTTCGAGCGCTTCCCGGGCATCCGGGCCTATATCGAGGACACCAAGAAGGCCTGCCGGGACAAGGGCTACGTGACGACCCTGTTCGGCCGGGTCTGCCACTACCCGCAGATCCGCTCGAACAACCCGCAGGAGCGGGCGAGCGTGGAGCGCCAGGCGATCAACGCCCCGATCCAGGGCACGGCGGCCGACATCATCCGCCGGGCGATGGTGCGGATGGAGGGGGCGCTGCAGGCGGCGGGGCTGTCGACCCGGATGCTGCTGCAGGTGCACGACGAACTGGTGTTCGAGGCGCCGGAGGCGGAGGTGGCGCGGGCCCTGCCGCTCATCGCCAAGGTGATGGAGGAGGCGCCGCACCCGGCGGTGCACTTATCCGTGCCGCTGGCGGTGGAGGCGAAGGCGGCGGGGAATTGGCAGGAGGCGCATTGAGGGGGGGGGCGGCTATGAGGCAAATCCACAGCGCAGCCAACTACCCCAGTTTTGGAGGCCCAAGGAATTCACATAATATCTTCGACAGTCGCTCGCTGTCCCTCGTTTCGCACTCCCAAACGGTCAGTACATCCCACCCCAGCTGACGGAGACACTGTTCGTTCTCTCTATCACGCTGGATGTTCCTTGCGAATTTGGATTGCCAGAAATCTGCGTGAGTTGTTGGTGTAGATGCTTTCCGACAACCGGGGTGCCGGTGCCAGAAACAGCCGTGCACGAGCACAATCTTGCGGCGGCGGGTGAACACCAGATCGGGTGTTCCCGGCAAGTCGCGCTTGTGGATCCTAAAACGGTAACCTAATCGGTGCACCAACTTCCGCAATTTGATTTCCGGCGAGGTATTCTTCCCCTTGACCGCAGCCATGAGGCGGGATCGCGCTTGTGGTGTAAGCCTGTCGACCACGTCACTCCGCCGCTGCGAGCGTAGGCGCGGCGGAGACTTTCAAGCGAACCGCCCTAAGGATGCTCTCGGCGATAATCGGTGATACACTGTTTCCAATCATCCTAAAGCTATGCCATGCAGTGTGATGGAACACGAACCTGTCTGGGAATCCTTGCAGTCGAGCCGCCTCTCGCACTGTGATCACGCGTGGCTCAACGGGGTGAAGGGGTCTTACTGATTGAAACGACCCTCGATCCGGACCTGTTCCCGCACGAATCGTTGGACATTGTTTATTCCAGTCCAAGCGAACGTGCCGGCCGACAACATCTCGACCACCTTGAGGTACCGAGGCGAAGCGCTCGGCTACCGCCTTTGCGTGTGGGACGGAGCGATGGCCCGTGAAGAGCTGTCGGGACCCGCGGAGCCGTCGCGCATACGCCGCCGGCTTTGAGTTAGGCGCATAGCGCCACCAATCCAGCCCGTCGTCGTCGTTGCCTTCCAACGTTGCATCTCGGAGATCACCTATCGCATCTCTAACTGTGGCTGGTGAGCGCTGCCAGGTAGCTAGATCATCGATTCCGAACTGAGTTACGGTAGAGCGGGCGAAACCGATCAAAAACACCCGCGGTCGCGTCGTTGCAGCGCCAAATGCAGCGGCGTCGAGTTTTATTGGCCCAAACACGTCGTACCGGTCAACGACGAGCGACAAAGCCGCATCCAATTCTTTACGATTCTTCTCGAACGCTAAGCCGCGCACATTTTCCATCAAAAAGAACGATGGACTAACTTCTGCCACTAAGCGGAAAAAATGAAAGAGCAATCGACGACGAGGATCGTTTGGGCTTGCCAAACCGACCTCACTAAAGCCTTGGCACGGGGGCCCACCTACAATTCCATCGATCCGACGCCCGCTATGGCTCATTAAATCCGCACCGCTGAGCTCAGCGACATCGGCGAGCAGCAAGCGAGAACGGGGAAAGTTACGCCCGTAGGAACTCGTTAATACTGGATCGATGTCAACGGAGAGGGCTAGCTCGAGTCCTGCGTTCCGCGCCCCGAGACTCAGGCCGCCGCAACCGCAGAAAAGATCCACCACGCGCATTCCGTACCAACCTCGCTCATCCGTTCATTGTAGCAGGCGGAGCACGGTTGCGAGATCGTCGCCAGGGCTGTCGCATTTCAAAGTTGTGGACTTCCTCCGTTCGGCCTTATCGTGTTGGAAAGGAGGATCCGAGATGACGGGAGCGGAACCAGAGAGCGCAGTGGATGAGCAATCCATCAGCGTAATGCCGACCAAATCATTTTTTGTTGATATGTTAATTAGAGATATTCCTCTTGAGAGGGCTGTTTTAGATCTGGTCGATAATTGTATCGATGGTGCGAAACGACTTCGTGATCCTATAAATCGTGATTATAGAGAGCTTTCCGTTGAAATTTCTATGACGGAAAAGGAATTTTCTATATCAGATAACTGTGGAGGGTTTGATATTGACACAGCAAAAAACTATGCATTTAGATTTGGGCGTGAGGACAAGACCCGAGCTACGCCTTACTCGATTGGGCAGTTCGGCGTGGGTATGAAGCGAGCATTGTTTAAATTTGGAAGACAATTCGTCGTTGCGTCAGCTACCGAAACCGAGCGATGGTGCGTAGACGTAGACGTTGATGCATGGGAGGGGACCCGGGATTGGCGCTTCGCGTTTGCTGCCCATGAAATCGGCTTGACGGTGCCAGAGCACGAACGCGGAACGCGAATTGCCGTTTCACGTTTGCGACCCGAAGTTGCGGCAAAATTTGGGTCGCAGTCTTTCAAGAGAATATTAGCTGAAATGCTCCGTACTCATCAGCGTCAGTTTATTGCAAAAGGGCTGTCAATTCGATTTGAAGGTACATCTTTATCTGCTACAGATCTAAAATTGATAACTGGGACGGTGACTCCGGCAGTTGACGCTTATGAGGATGAAGCTGAAGGGCAAGCGTCGGTGTCGGTACGCATAGTTGCTGGCGTTGGGGCGTCAGATCCGCAAGCTGCGGGATGGTATGTGGTTTGCAACGGTCGAGTAGTGCTTGCTGGCAATAGAACGGAAGATACCGGCTGGGGACAAGTTGCTGAACAGCGGCCAGAAATTCCGAAATATCATAATCAATATGCAAGATTCAGAGGTGTTGCCTATTTCGATTGCCGAGATGCAGAGAGGCTACCATGGAATACGACAAAGACAGGTGTCGATGCCGATAGCCCGATCTGGCGGCGTGCCTTAGAGCGAATGATCGTAGCCGCTCGCACAGTTATTGATTTCTTAAATGAACTTGATGCTGAGATTACGACACAGGGGCGAGAGGGCCCTCTCTCAAAGGCTTTGGCTAGCGGTGCACCGCAGCAAGCTGAAGTCATACGGCAACCAACCAGTTTTGTCCGGCCCGATAGAACAAAATATTCTGCGCCGCGTACTCGAACGATTGCCTACAATCGTCCAATCGAGCAAATAGAAGCGTTAATGGAGCACTTAGGAGTTTCCACGGCGAAAGCTGTTGGGGAAGATACTTTTGACGAGGCGTATCGCAAGATCGAAGGTTAGGATCGTGGTCGCAAGCTACCGTAGTATTGATTATTCGATTCGGCCAGCGAAATTTGCCGAAAGGCGAATGCTTGCTGATGCATTCAGGCGGCTTTCGAAATTTGGAGCGGTCGAATCTTACCAGTATGTTGGTTTTGGGTCAGTTTGGTTTTCAGATTTCACACACTTTCATCGGGCTCTGGGCATAGATCGCATGATTTCGATTGAACGCGAGGCGAATCATGCGAAGAGCTTTGAGTTCAATAAGCCATTTCGTGGTATAGATATGCGTTTTGGCGATTCAGCTTCCGAGTTGCCGAAGATAGATTGGTCTTTGAGAACGATAGCTTGGCTCGACTATGACGACCCACTCAGCCGATCAATGCTCGCGGACCTTAGGACAATATCATTGTCTGCCGGATCGGGAAGCGTTCTTGTGGCTAGTGCGCAATCTGAGACAGCGCCACTTACCACTACCAGTGAGGACCCCGACGAACGGAAACCCGCGGAAACCATCGAAAGCCTTAAGCGCGCCATAGGGGCGGCACGCGTGCCTCTCAATGCACAGGACTCCGATTTACGAGGCTGGAAACTCTCGAAGCTTGTCCGGGGTGCTATGCGGTCGGAGATAGATGATTGCTTGAACGCTAGGAATGTGGGTCGTCCAGCTAGCCAGTGGCTTGAGTTTCGTCAGATTGGCGCGTGGGAATACGCTGACGGTGCCAAGATGACGACACTTGCAGGCGTTTTTGTTGATCGAGGCCAGAACGGCATATTTGCATCGTGTGGCTTTGAGGGACTGCCGTTCTACTGTGCGTCCGAAGACGCTGTGCGAATTGAGGTGCCAAAGCTAACTCCGAAGGAAATGAGAGACATAGAGACTAGATTGCCGTTGGTGGCCGGCCAGCAATTAGATCCAGGCGAAGCACCTTTGAGGGATGCCAAAAATTTCGCTACCTTTTACAGATATCTTCCGACTTTTGCGTCATTTGAACCATAATTTAAACGACCACAAATTCACATTGAATGATATTTTCATAATGATATTTTCATATCGACACATGTGCAATATATTTATAAAGATAGTTGTAGAATGAGAAAATTTGATATATTATAATTGGATTGTAAATTCTTTGTTAGGGCGAGCATATCTTCTGCTATCGGAATTATTCGTAGAAATGTTTCCCCAGTAGTAAGGGGTGCGAAGATTATTCGAAAAGCTGCGGCTCCGTTATAGAGCGGAACGCCTCAATCACCCCTTCCTGCAGTCGTCGGAACGCCCGCTCCACTGGGATGGTCGAGACGGACGTATCGCCATCATATGGCCCCATCCCTCCCCGGGCGCCTTAACTCGGACAGGGTGAGGTCGTGCACTGCCCGGCAGTCTGTCCGGATTGTCACCGTGCCGAAGAGCGGGTCGGCGATCAGAGCCTTGCGCATCCTCACCACCACCCTGTCGACCTCCACCGTGCCGAAATCGCGCACTGCCCGCAGGAGGCCAGCGTCGCCGAGTTGATGCCAGCGTGGTCCTCCGTCGCGCGCAGCCCATTCATCGCAGCGGCGAATCACTCGTCGAAAACGCGGGTGGCGTCAGTCCGCTCGCACCAGAAGGCGGAGGCGCGCCGCAATCCCCGCGCCGCCTCCCGTCCCATCGCGTGCGAGCCCGAGCGCCGAACGAACACGGCGCCGATCCCCCTCCCGCGTCAGGATTATCCGCCCACGCGCGCGCCACCCCCGCGTGCGCGCAATCCCCACCCCACCCCCGGCCAACCCGCCAGCCCCCAACGCCAAAGTTGTCCACGCCCACGCCTGCCCGCACCGCGAGAGCGTCGCCGTATCTTGAGCCCCACACCACACCGGATGACGCAGCGGGACGCGGGTCACGCAGATCCGGCCGCCCGATCAAGCCTCCCCCGGGCCGCCGACCAAGTCGTCGCAACCCTTCGTCATGAGATTTTCGTGACGAACGCCAATCGAGAGACAGATCGCCGGCGCCGCGGGGAATGATATCCGCTCATCTGGCGGCGGCCTGGAGAATTCAGACCCGCCCTCCGGCAATTCGCATGGTCTCCGGCCGCAAACGGGCGGCGCCACGGCTTGCATCACAGGTTTCGCACCAGCATAGTGCGCGCAAATTCCGAATCAATCAGTATTGGCCCGAAAGTTGCCTGCGTAGACACTGCCGACCGCGGTCTGGAGTGGTGTCGACGGCTGCCTCGGATCTTGGCACCACTCCGCGAGGCGGCGATGACGATCGATCCTGATCACGTCCGTGCGCGTCACGAACCCGAGATCTCCGGCCTCCGCGGGATGGCCCTGCTCATCGTGGTGGGCGGACACTTGGTCCAGCGCCTCGACAGGTTCTACCTGTCCGATCAGGTCCACGGCCCCGTCCTCAGGACGCTGATCGCGTGCGTCTCGGCCCCGGCCGCCGGCGTCTACCTGTTCTTCGCGATCAGCGGCTACCTCATCGCCGGCAGCCTCCGGGGCATGCCGCGGCACGATGGGGCCGGTCTCGCGGCCTTCTACACCCGCCGTGCGATCCGGATCGTTCCGCCCTACGCGCTGGTCCTGGGCCTCACCGGCCTGCTGCTGTCGCTCTCGACATGGCAGCCGCCGCGGACGAACCTCTACAACGTGCAGCCGGAATCGCTCCTCGAGAGCCTGATCGCCAGCGTCTTCTACGTCCACAAGATCCTCTACAACACCTTCCCGCGCCTGTTTCCGCCGGGCTGGTCGCTGGAAGTCGAGGTGCATTTCTACATCCTCGCACCGTTCCTGTTCCTGCTGTTCGAGCGGCTGCGGGCCGGGTCCGGGCTCGGGGGCGCGGCTGCCCTCATGCTCGGGGTCAGCGGCGCCATCGCCCTGCTGGCGCTCGGGTCGGGGATCGAGCGGCTGCCCCACAGCCTGCTCGCCTTCCTGCCGCTCTTCGGGCTCGGCCTCGTGGTGCAGGCGGTCCGGCGCGGCGGCCGGCCGCCCTGGCCGCGTCTCGCCGCGCCGCGGATCGCCTCGCCCCTCGGCTGGCTCGCCCTCGCGGTGTTCGTGACGTTCCAGCCCTGGGTGGGCGATGCGCGGGTCGAACTCGTCGCGCGCATTGTGCTGGTGGCCGTTCTCTTCAACGCGGTGGCGGCCGGGGAGGGCACGTTCTTCCGCGCCTGCACCCACCCGCGCCTCGTGCGCATCGGCATCATGTCGTACTCGGCCTACCTGGTGCATCTGCAGACGATCCAGGCGGTCTTCGTCGTCTGCGAGCGGTCGCTCGGTTGGCTCGGCCGCGACGCCATGGCGATCGTCAGCGTCGGGGCGAGCCTGGTCGCGGTGTACCTGGTCGCGTCCCTGTTCTACCGCGTCGTCGAGCGGCCCTTGCGGCGGTACGTGATGGCGCGCGGCGATGTCGGACGGATCCTCAGCGCCTCGCCGCCGTGACGGATCGGGGACGTCGCCAGGGGCCGGGGCCGACGACGGAGGCCGGGACCCGTCCGCTCCCCGGCCCTCGAGCAGCATCCGATCGCGTTGCAATCGGACACTGCTCTCGGTCTTTGATTGTCACGCATGGTCTACGACGAACCGGGATCCACGTCGTCGGACAAGGCTTTAGAGCATTTATCGTTCAGGTAGAAATGGCTTCGCTTGGCTGGACGTGGTCCCGCTCCTATGTGGATGTTACCTGGTGGAGATCAATCCTCAGGTGCACGAGGAGGAACCGTGCCTGCCGCCCTGTC